>VXOS01000075.1 GCA_009839925.1 Chloroflexota bacterium | reverse complement strand
CTCCCCCGCCAGGGGGGAGGGGACCGGATCTGCCTCGAGGGCCTCGGGGGGCTAGTGGCGGTCGGCTCGGAGCTGGCGCAGGCGCTGGTGCTCGCGGGAGTGCTCGGTGGAGTCGGCGAAGGACTCGCCGCACTCGGAGCAGAACTTGAGCGTCGGGATCGACCGGGAGTACGGGATCCCGGCGATCGAGTGGAGCTGCCACTCCTCGAGGGCCAGCTCCTCCGGGTCGTCGCCGGGATTCGGTCCGAGCGTCCAGCCGCCCCTCCTGCTCCCGGCGGCGCCCGGCGCGCGGTGCTCGCAGGGCCAGTAGCAGCCCTCGGGGCAGTAGTTGGCGGCAAGCGTGCCGGGCATGGGCCGATGATACGCGGTTGCCCGGCGGCGAGCGCCGGGCGCCGTGTGTGAGATATGTATGAGACTGCGGTGAGGAACATATGAGACCAGTGTGATTTGTGTATGATTCGCTGGCGCTAGAGGTTCGGGTGGGCGGCCCTCGCTGGCTCACCGTTACAGGCGGGATCGGGCCTTTTGGCAACCGCGCAGACCAACGACTACGTCCTCTACGAGCCGGACGAGTCGATCCGTCCACTGGCGGCCCTTGGCCACGGCCTGCTCTCGATCGCCGGCCGCGTCGTCGCGCTCGCCGCGATCACGGCGATCGTTGTTGAGGCGAGCGATCAGCCGCGCGAATACACCGCCTGGATGTTCTCGGCCTCGGCAGTGGTCTGCGGGCTTGGCACGATCGCGCAGGTCTTCCAGTTCGGGCGCTTCGGATCGGGCTACGCGATCGGGGTGGTGAGCACCTCGGCGTTCATCGCGGTGGTCATCTCCGCGCTGACGGAGGGTGGGCCGGCGTTGCTGGCCAGCACGATGGTGGTCTCGTCCGTCCTGCTGTTCGTGTTCATCCAGCGGCTCTCGCTGCTGCGGAGGATCATCACGCCGACGGTCACCGGCACGGTGCTGATGCTGCTCGCGGCGACGGTCATGTCGGTCCTGCTCAACAGGGTGTCGGACGCATCGGGTGGTGGCTCGGAGACCGCAGCGCTCGCAGTGGCCGGGACGACACTGGGCGTGATGATGGGTCTGCGGCTGTTCGCTCCACCGGTCGTGCAGCAGTGGACGCCGTTCATCGGGATTTTCGCGGGTTGCGTCGTGGCGGTGCCGGTGGGCCTCTACGACGCGGCCAGCGTTGGCGAGGCGGCCTGGATAGGCATTCCGCTCGACGGCTGGCCGGGGTTCGGATTCGACTTCGGCGTCGAGTTCTGGACGCTGCTGCCGGGGTTCGCGATCGTCTACCTGGCGGCGGCGATCTACGGCATCAGCGACACCATCTCCATCCAGCAGGTGTCGTGGCGCAGCCCCCGGGCGACGGACTTCCGCGTGGTCCAGGGTGCGTTCAACGTCATGGCGGTGACCAACGTGCTCGCGGCGTTCGCGGCCGGGCTGCCCAACACTGTGCCGACGGCGAACTCCTCGCGCGTGCTCCTCACCGGCGTGGCGGCGCGCAGCGTCGGCGTCTACGCGGGCGGCGTCCTGCTGGTATTGGCGGTCCTGCCGAAGGCGATCGCGCTGCTCACGGCGATTCCGACCGCCGTGTTCGCGGCGTACGCGATCGTGATGCTGGCACTGCTGTTCGTGCAGGGCATGCGACTGGTCATCCAGGGAGGGCTGGATCCGCGCACCTCGACGGTCGTGGGCGTCTCGTTCTGGCTCGGGGTGGGATTCCAGAACGATCTGATCTTCCCGGATCTCATCACCGGGCCGTGGGAAATCCTGTTCAGCAACGGCCTCACTACCGGCTGCGTCGCCATGATTCTCTTCACCGTGCTGATCAACCTGACCCAGCCGCGAGCGCGCCGTCTGAGCGTGAACCTGGACATCCTGTCCCTGCCGAAGGTCGACGAGTACCTCCGCGGTATCGCGGAGAAGGCGGGCTGGGACGAGCCCTCGATAGATCGGCTGCGGTCGGCGGGTGAGGAGACGCTGGCGAGCCTGCTGACGCTCGAACCGGATCAGCTGACGCGTGGCGATCGGAACCTGATCATCAGCACGCGGAGCGGCTCGGGAACGATCGAGCTGGAGTTTGTCGCGACCTCCGAGGAGCAGGACGAGAACCTCGAGGACCGGCTGGCCTACCTCGGCGACACGCCGCAGAGCCAGGACGACCACGAGCTCTCGTTCCGCCTGCTACGCCACTACGCCTCGTCCGTGCAGCACCGCAAGTACCACGAGATCGACGTCGTCACCGTGGAGGTGGAGGCGGCGCGATAGCGTGCGGGCGGCTGCGTCCTAGACCAGCGTGAGCGGCGCGCCGACGCGCTCGGCGACCTCGATGGTGCGGTCGCGCTTGAAGGTGTCGCCCGAGCGGTGCATCGAGACCAGTTCGGCGATCTTGTGGGTGCAGTCGCCGTTGATGTCCTGGTGGCCGCAGACGTTGCAGGGGTCGCGCTTGCAGTCGAGCGTGATCTCCTCGTTGAGCGTGCGCATCCACTCCCCGCGCAGGAACGACTTCGTCGTCGCCGAGTCGATGTGGTCCCAGGGCAGCGGCTCCCAGAGGTCGCGGTCGCGGTAGGCGTAGTCGGCCGGATCGAGGTCGTGCGCCGCGAAGGCGCGCTCCCAGATCGACCAGTCGTGGTGCTCGGACCAGGCGTCGAACTTCGCGCCCAGCCGCCAGGCCGTCTCGATCACCTCGGCCACGCGGCGGTCGCCGCGCGAGAGCACGGCTTCGAGCAGCGACTTCTCCGGGTCTTCCCAACTGAACTGCACCCCGGCTCGGCGACAGCCCTCGCGCAGGATGCGGTGGCGGCGGCGCAGCGTGTCGGCGTCGCACTGCGCGATCCACTGGTACGGGGTGTGCGCCTTCGGGATGAAGTTCGAGGTGGAGACGCGCACCCGCGCGCGCCCGCCGCGGTGCCGCCGCCCGATCGCCTTCACCTCTGAGGCGATGCGGACGATCTCCTCCACGTCGTGGTCGGTCTCGGTCGGCTGGCCGACCATGAAGTACATCTTGATGCTGGTCCAGCCGTTGCTGAAGGCGTGCTCGGCAGCGTTGAGCAGGTCCTCTTCGGTGACCAGCTTGTTGATCGTGTTGCGCAGCCGCTGCGAGCCGGCCTCGGGCGCGAGGGTCAGCGTGTGCTTCTTGCCCCGCGCCACGGCGTCGGCGACCTCGACGGAGAACGAGTCGACGCGCGTCGAGGGCAGTCCGATCTTCAGGCCGCGGTCGCCGTAGGCGTCCATCAGCGCGTTGACCATCGGGACAATCTCGCGGTGGTCGGTGGTCGAGAGCGACATCAGCGAGAGCTCGTGGTAGCCGGTGTTGTCGAGCAGCTCGCCCGCCGCGGTCACGACCTCTTCGACGGAGCGTTCGCGGGTGGGGCGGTAGATCATGCCGGCCTGGCAGAAGCGGCAGCCCTGCGTGCAGCCGCGCTGGATCTCGATCGCCGCGCGGTCGTGAACCACCTCCATGAAGGGCACGATCGGCTTGGTCAGCGGGGGCGGCAGCACCTGCATCACGCGCCGCGTGACGGTAGCCGGCGCGGCCTCGTCGATCGGTCGCGTCGCCTCGAGCGCGCCGTCCGGGCGGTAGCTCGCCTCGTAGAGCGAGGGCACGTAGACGCCGTCGATGGCGGCGAGGGCGCGGTGCAGCTCACGGCGCGGTCCGCGCCCGGCGCGCTTCCAGTCGCGCACGAAGTCGACCAGCTCGTCGATCAGCTCCTCGCCCTCGCCGAGCGCGAAGGCGTCGAAGAACGGCGCCATCGGCTCCGGCTCGAGGGCGGCCGAGCCGCCTGCCAGGACGATCGGGTCGTCCTCGGCGCGGTCGGCGCTGCGGATCGGGATGCCGCCGAGCTCGAGCAGGTTGAGGACATTGGTGAAGCAGACCTCGTAGGAGAGCGAGATGCCGAGCAGGTCGAACTCGCGCAGCGCGTGGCGCGTCTCCAGCGAGCGCAGCGGCTCCCCGCGGGCGCGCAGCAGCTCCTCGAAGTCCGTCCAGGGCGAGAAGACGCGCTCGGCGAGCGCGTCCGCGCGGCGGTTGACGATGTCGTAGAGGATGCCGAGCCCGAGGTTGGACATGCCGAGGTCGTAAAGGTCCGGGTAGGCGAGGGCGACGCGCACCTCGGGCGCGCCGGGCGCGTCCCAGTCCTTGACGATCGAGTGCAGCTCGCCGCCGACGTAGCGCGCGGGGCGCTGTACGCGGTCGATCAGCTCGTCGTAGGTGGTCGGCATCGTGCGGGCCTCGCGGCGTTCGTGCGTACGTGGCTGGATGATCGAGGGTAGTCGGCGCGCGGTCGGGCGTTCAAGCGCTGCGCTACTCCGCAGGCAGCTCCCACTCGAAGCGGCGCAGCGAGAGGTCGTCGCCGAAGGCGGCCGGGATACGGGCGGTCAGGCCGTCGGGGCCCTCGAGGCGCCACGGGGCGTCGGAGGTGAGGGAGGCGGCCCAGCCGGCGCGTTCGAGCAGCGTGACCTGGCGGCCGACGACCCCGAAGACCTGGCCGTTCACGCCCTCGGCGGCGTCGCTGAGCAGCCAGGCGACGATCGGCGGGATGTTGTCCGGGTCGAAGCTGGTGCCGGCGGCGCTCTCCGAGGCGGGGCGGCCCTCGCTGCGGCCGGTCGTCTCCGCGATGTAGTCGATCATCCGCGTCGAGGCGCGCGGCACGATGCAGTTGGTGGTGACGCCATGCGCGATCAGCTCGGTCGCGGCGGTGAAGGTGAGCCCGAGGATGCCGGCCTTCGCCGCGCTGTAGGCGATGGTCCCGCTGGCGCTGCCGAACGAGGCGCGCGAGGCGAAGAAGACGAGCCGCCCGCTTCCCTGCTCGACCATCACCCGCGCGGCTGCCTGGGCGGACGAGAAGTGGCCCTTGAGGTGCGTGGCGATCGTGCGGTCCCAGTCCTCTTCGGAGGCGGTCAGCACCGTGCCCTGCGGGATGATGCCCGCGCAGCAGACCATCGCGTCGAGGCGGCCGAACTCGTCGAGCGCCTGTTGCACCGCGCGGCGGCCGCCCTCCATCGTCGAGATGTCGGCGAAGCAGGCGGAGGCGCGCCCGCCTTCGGCGCGGATCGCCTCGGCGGCCGCCTCGGCGACGGCGGCCTGCGGGTTGGCGCTCGTGTCGACGCTGCCGCCGTAGTCGGCGACCACGACCGCCGCGCGCTCGCGCGCGCGGCGGGCGGCGCCGGCGCGCCCGGCGCCGCGCCCGCCGCCGGTGACGACGGCGCCCATGCCCCGCCGCGGTGGGGCGG
>VXOS01000114.1 GCA_009839925.1 Chloroflexota bacterium | reverse complement strand
GGGGGGCCGCCCAGGGGGGGGGCACCCCCCCCCCCGCGGCCGGGGCCCCCCCCGGGGCGCGGGTGCGCCCCCCCCCCATTGGCCGCGCGGCCCCCCCGGCGCCCCCGCGGCTAGCGGGCGGCGGCGGCGGCGATCGCGCGGCCGGTGAAGACCCGCGTCATCGCCTGCCGGTACTCTTCCGAGCCCGCCAGATCCGCGTTCACGTCGTCCACGTCGGCTGCCGCGGAGGCGGCGGCGATGGCGTCGTCGTCGAGCGACGAGCCGGTCAGCGCCTCCTCGACCGCCCCGAGCCGTTGCGCGTGCGTCGAGGCGCCGGTGACGGCGACGCGTGCGCCGGTGCAGACGCCGCCCTCGACGGTCAGCGAGGCCGCCACGCCCACGATCGCGAAGTGCGAAGCGGGGTGGCGGAGCTTGGCGTAGGCCGCCTGCGAGGGAGCGTCGAAGCTGACCGAGGTGATCAGCTCGTCCTCCGCAAGGTCGACCTCGAACAGCCCGCTGAAGAAGTCGCCCGCGGCGACCGTGCGCTCGCCGCCCGCACCCGCGATGTGGATCGAGGCGTCGAGCGCCACGACCACGGCCGGCAGGTCGGAGGCCGGGTCGGCGTGCGCGAGGCTGCCGCCGATCGTCCCGCGATTGCGCACCTGCTGGTCGCCGATCTCGCCGGCCGCCTCGGCGACGACGGGCGCGGAGGCCAGCAGCACGGAGTCGGACTCCAGCTCGGCGTGCGTGGTGAGCGCGCCGATCGAGACGCGCCCGCCGTCCTCGCTGACCCCGGAGAGGCCGGGGATGCCGCTGATGTCGATCAGCAGCGAGGGCTCGGCGAGGCGCAGCTTCATCAGCGGGATCAGGCTGTGACCCCCGGCGATGAAGCGGGCGTCGCCCTCCGCTCCCTGCTTGAGCGCGATCGCCTCCGCGATGGAGCCGGCGCGCTGGTAGTCGAACGCTGAGGGGATCATGCGTCGCCTCCCTGGATCAGACGCCAGAGCTTCTCCGGACGCAGCATCATGTCGATGTGCTCGACGCCGTGCCCGCTGAGCGCATCGACGGCGGCGTTGACGATCGATGGAGTCGATCCGATCGTGCCCGCCTCGCCGATGCCCTTCACGCCCATCGGGTTGAGGGGCGAGGGGGTCACGGTGTGGTCGAGCTCGAAGCGCGGGAAGTCGCGCGCCCGCGGGATCTGGTAGTCCATGAACGACGCGGTCAGCAGCTGGCCGCTGCCCTCGTCGTAGACGGCCTCCTCCGTGAGCGCCTGCCCGACGCCCTGCGCGATCCCGCCGTGGATCTGCCCCGCCACGATGAGCGGGTTGATCACGTTGCCGCAGTCGTCGACGCCGACGAAGCGCTGGAGCTCCAGCTCGCCGGTGTCGCGGTCGATCTCGACCTGCGTGATGTAGCAGCCGAAGGGCCACGTGAAGCCCTCGGGCTCCCAGAACGCCTCTTCGCTCAGGCCGGGCTCGGTGTCCGGCGGGAGCGGGATGGGGATGTAGGCGAAGCCGGCGACCTCGGCGAAGGCGACGCCGGTGTCCTCCTGCCCGGTCGGCCCGATCATCCCGTCGCTGAACGAGAGGTCCCCGGGCTGGGTCTCGAGCATCTGCGCGGCGAAGACGCGCATCTTGTCCTTGACCTTGCCGCTCGCCATGAGCAGCGCGGTGCCGCCCACCACCTGCGAGCGGCTACCGAAGGTGCCCGTGCCCTCGCGGACCTGCCCGGTGTCGCCGTGGATGATCGAGATGTCATCCATCGGGATCCCGAGGTCGTCGGCGAGCATCTGCGCGAACGTCGTCTCGTGGCCCTGGCCGTGCGAGGACGCCCCGGAGGACGCTCGCACCTTGCCATCGCGCTCCACGCTCACGCTCGCGTGCTCCCAGAGCCCGACGGTCGGCATCGCCGCCGAGGGGCCGAAGCCGCAGATCTCGGTGTAGAACGACATGCCGAGCCCGACGATCCGACCCTCGGCGCGCGCGGCGTCGCGGTCGGCCTTCATCTGCTCCCAGCCGGCGTTCTCGAGGGCCTGGTCCAGCAGGCGCTCGTACTCACCGGAGTCGTAGACCATCCCCCCGGCGGTGGTGTAGGGGAACTGGTCCGGCTGGATGAAGTTCACCCGCCGCACATCGGCAGGGTCCATCCCCAGCTCGGACGCGAGCATGTCCATGGCGCGCTCGAGGAAGTAGATGCCCTCGGGCCGTCCGGCCCCGCGGTAGGCGTCGGTCGGCATCTTGTTGGTGAACACCTCGGTCAGCTCGGCGCGCACGACGGGGATGTCGTAGACGCCGCTGATCATGAAGGCCACCAGGGTGGGGATCGCCGCCGTCAGCACCATCTCGTAGGCGCCGATGTCTGCGATGAGCCGCATCTTGACGGCCGTCACCTTGCCTTCGCCGGTGGCGGCGAGGTCGATGTAGCCGATCACGTCGCGGCCGTGGATCGTGGTCATGAACGCCTCGGAGCGGTCCTCGATCCACTTCACGGGGCGGCCGATGTCGCGCGAGATCGCGGCTGCGGCGAAGTCCTCGCCGTAGACGTTGATCTTGCTGCCGAAGCCGCCGCCCACGTCGGGGGCGATGACGCGCACCTGGTGCTGGCCCATCCCCAGGATCGCCGCCAGCAACGTGCGCGCGATGTGCGGGTTCTGGGTCGTCGACCAGACCGTCAGCTCGTCGTTGCCGGGCTCGAAGCGCGCGATCACGCCTCGCGGCTCCATCGCGTTCGGCACCAGCCGCTGGCTGAACATGCGCTGCGAGACCACGACGTCCGCGTTCTCGAACGCCTCGTTGAGCGCCGACTCGTCCTCGACCTCGAGCGTCTCCGGGTTGACCCCGGTGCCGGCCGGGGCGAAGGGGACGGCGAGGTTGTTCTCGAACGCCTCGTGGATCACGGCCGGGTCGCCGTTGGCGGCCCGCTCCGGGTCGATCACCGCGGGCAGTTCCTCGATGTCGACCTCGATGACGTCGGCCGCGTCGGCGGCCAGGAAGCGGTCGGTGGCCACGACGACGGCGATCGGCTCGCCCACGTAGCGCACGCGGTCCGGCGTGACGGCGTGGTGGTCCGGCGCCGGGAACGGCGTGGCGACGGGCATCGGCGGAATGATCTCGGCGAGTTGCGCGCCGGTCAGCACCAGCTCGACGCCGGGCATCGCCTCGGCGGCGCTCGTGTCGATCGAGCGAATGATGCCGTGGGCCACGTCGCTGCGCTTGAAGGCCAGGTGCAGCATGCCCGGCAGCTTCATGTCGTCGACGTAGGATCCCCGGCCCTTGACCAGGCGCGGGTCCTCGCGACGGCGTACGCGCTGCCCGACGAGCTGGCCCGGGGTTGCCTGCATGGTCATTCCGCACCTCCCGCCGCGCTCTTCACCGCGTTGATGATGTGCTCGTAGCCCGTGCAGCGGCAGAGGTTTCCGTCCAGCCCTCGGCGAATGTCATCGTCCGAGGGGTCCGGGTGGCGCTCCAGCAGGTCGACGCCGGACATGATCATCCCCGGCGTGCAGTAGCCGCACTGCAGCCCGTGCTCGTCCCAGAAGGCCTGCTGCAGCGGGTGCATCTCACCCTCCGCGCTCAGGCCCTCGATCGTGGTGATGGACCCGCCGTCGGCCTGCACCGCCAGCACGGTGCAGGACTTGGCGGACGAGCCATCGACGATCACGGTGCAGGCCCCGCACTGGCTCGTGTCGCAGCCCACATGCGTGCCGGTGAGGTTCAACTCCTCCCGCAGGAGGTGCACCAGCAGCATGCGGGGCTCCACTTCCAGTTCGTGGGCCCGTCCGTTCACGGTCACTGAAATCGGTACGGTCATCTCGCCGCACTCCTTTCCGTCGCCGTCTTTGCCTCTTTCTCGATCGCATCGAAGAACTGGCGCGCCATCGTGCGCGCCGAGGCGGTCAGCAAGCGGCCGCCGACGCGCGCGATCGCGCCCCGGACCGTCACGTCGGCCTCGTAGCGCAGGTGCGTGCCGTCTCCGTCGTCCGTGAGGTTGATCACGGCCTCGCCCTGGCCGCCGCCGGGCCGCCCCTGTCCCGAGGCGATCAGCGTGTAGCGCGACTCGGGCTCGCGGTCGCGCAGTTCGACGCGGCCCGTGAACGTTCCGCGCACCGGCCCGACGCCGACCTGGGCGGTCAGTTCCCAGGTCTCGGGAGCGACCTCCTCGAAGGCCGTGCAGCCCGGGATCGCGCCTTGCAGCGACTCCGGGTTGAGCAGGTGCTCCCACATCACGGAGCGTGAAAGATCGAAGCGATGCTCGCCGTCTACTCGCACGCGTCTGCCCCCCGCGCGGGCGGATGATAGCACCGATGCGAGGCCCCTTGCCGCGACGCGTCGGGGCCATTCCTTGTGACCTGTGCGCATTGCGAAATGAGGCCATTCGCCCTCGGCCTGGTGTGTTCTGCCACCCTCGTCGTCCCCCCGGCCGTGACCGGCCGGGTGGGCGCCTCTAGGCTTGCGAGGCACGGACGGAGCCGGGCAGGAGGCAGCGCGTGCAGGCAGCGGCCGAGGGCGTCCACCAGTTCCGCATCCCCATGCCACCGAACCAGATCCGGCCCAGCAGCCGCGAGCGCTACACGCTCGTCTACGCCATCGAAACCGCCGAGGGCTGGGTCATGGTCGACGCCGGGATGGAGAGCGAGCAGGGCCTCGAGGCGCTGCGTCGCCAGATCCCGGAGGCCGGGCTGGACCCGCGCGACTTCTCGCTGATCGTCGTCACCCACGGCCACAACGACCACTTCGGCCTCGCCGCGAAGGCGCGCGGGTTCACCGGCGCCCCGGTCGCCATCCATCGCGCCGACGCGACGAACCCCTACGTGCTCACCTTCGACGCCGAGGCCGGGCCGCCTGAGGTGGACGTGCTGCTCGAAGGCGGCGAGGAGCTCGTGCCCGGCTCGGGGCTGTGGACGATCTGGACGCCCGGACACACGCCGGGCCATACCTGCGTCCACGACCGCGGGCGGCGCCTGCTGTTCTCCGGCGACCACGTGCTGCCGGTCACCACGCCCAACGTCAGCCGCTACCCCACCGATACGGGGAACCCGCTGCAGGACTTCATCGACGGCCACCGCGCGCTCGCCGAGCTCGACGTGGCGATGGTCCATCCCGCCCACGAGCACTCCTTCGAGGACCTGCGGGCGCGGGTCGACGAGATCATCGAGCACCACCACGAGCGCAACGAGGAGATCCTCGCGGCTGCCGCGGACGGCCCGCGCAGCGCCGCCGGCATCGCGGCGCGCATCAGCTGGAACGTGGGCACGTGGGCCGAGATGAACGCAGACACGCGCAACATGGCGATCTGGGAGACCAACGCGCACCTCCACTACCTCGTGCGCGAGGGCCGGCTGATCGAGGAGCAGCGCGGCCCGCAGGCCATCACCGAGGCGTTCGGGCCCGCGTGCGGCGTCTAACCCCTGCGCCCGAGCCCCCTCGGCGGCGGCGGCCGCGTCGGCCGCCCGACGCTCGCGAGCGAGCAGCTCGCCCGGGCCGGCTACGAGATCGAGGCCGCCTTCGACGCCGACCCGCGCCAGATCGGCCACACGGTCCGCGGCCTCACCGTCGAGTCCGTCGACGGCCTCGAGGACGCCCTCGCCGCCTCGGGCATCGCGGCGGCGATCATCGCCGTGCCGCCGCGCTACGCGCAGAGCGTCGCCGACCGCCTCGTCGCCGCCGGGGTGCGCACGATCGTCGACTACACGGGGACGGTCGAGGTCGAAGCGGAGCGCGTCCGCGTCGTGCACGTCGACGCGATCCGCGCGTTCCAGTCCTCCGCCTACGCGCTCGCCCCGCAGGCCGCGGGCCCGTAGCGCCCGCTACTCCGGCGGGTCCTCGCCGCTGATGCCGATGCGCACGAGGTCCTCGTAGCGCGCGGCGTCGATGCCGGCGAGGCGGGCGAGCACCTCGGCGGAGTGCTCGCCGAGGCAGGGGGCGGGCGTGGTCACGCGCAGCGGGGTCTCCGCGAGGCGGTAGGGGACGACGACGTAGGGCCAGACGCCGGCCTCCGGGTGCGCGACCTCGGCGACGACGCCACGCTCGCGGAACGAGGCGTCCGAGGGCAGCTCGCCCGGGTTCAGCACCGGCGCGGCGGGCAGTCCGGCGGCGGCGAGCCGCGCGGCCAGCTCGTCGCGTGGCTGCGTGCGCGTCCACCCGGCGATCGCGGCGTCGAGGTCGTCTTCGTTGGCCTTGCGGGCGGCGTTCGTCGCGTAGCGAGGGTCGATCCGCCAGCCGGGGCGGTCGGCAATGGCGCAAAGCCGCTCCCACTGCGCGTCGTGCTCGGCGGCGAGGGCGATCCAGCGGTCCTCGCCGCTCGCGGGGTAGACGCCGTGCGGCGCGATGTCCGGGTGGCGGTTGCCCTGTGGGCCGGGCGTGCGCCCGGTCAGCTCGTGCTCCAGCGCCGCGTCGCCGACGAGGGCGAGTGTTGCTTCCTGCATCGAGACGTCGATGTGCTGACCCTCGCCCGTCCGCGCTCGGTGTTCGCGCGCGGCGAGGATCGCGGTCGTCGCGGTCATCGCGGCAAGCGGGTCGGGGAAGGTCGCGCCCGAGTTGCGCGGCGGCCCGCCCGGGAAGCCGAGCAGCGAGGACATCCCGGACGCGGGCTCGATCGTCCCGCCGTTCGAGGGCCGGTCCCGGTACGGCCCGCTCGCGCCGAAGCCGCTGATCGAGCAGAGGATCACGTCCGGGCGCTCCTCACGCAGCGCCTCGTAGCCGACCCCGAGGCTGCCGAGGACGCGCGGCGTGAAGTTCTCGACGACGATGTCGGTCGAGCGCAGCAGGTGGCGAAAGAGGCGGATGCCCTCAGGCCGTTGCAGGTCGAGGGTGAGGCCGAGCTGGTTGAGGTTGCCGGAGTTGAAGGAGGGATGGCAGTTCCAGCCGCGCCGCGCCGTCGGGCGGTCCCGCAGCGCGCTGAGGATCGGCATCTCGTAGCCGCCGCGCCAGGTGTCGGGCCGCCGCCGCGCCTCGACCTTGATCACCTCCGCCCCAAGCAGCGCGAGGTGCTGCGCGCAGTGCGCCCCCGCCCAGACCTGCGTGAGGGCGAGCGCCCGCAAGCCCTCGAGGGGTCTCGATCGCGCGCCGCCGGTCGGCGGCGGTGTGGCCGCCCGGCGCTCGCGCTCCTCGCCGAGCACCGAGGCGCCGTCCGCGTCGGGAGCTGGAGCGGCACTGCGCAGCCGTGGTGGCGTCGCCGAGAGCCGCGCGGCGGGGCCCGGCATGCGCGGCCCGCCGCCCTCCGGGCGCACGAAGAAGCCGCGCGCCTCGAGGTGTTCGTTCGTCGCGAGCTCCGCGGCGTCCAGCACCGGTCCGGCGACCACACGCGCCGTCGTCAGCGCCTCGAACAACTCGAGCTTCTCGCGCGCGGCGACGCGCTCCCACACGGCGGGCGCCCACTCATCCGCCAGCTCCAGGCGGGCGTTGCGGCCCTCGAAGCGCGTGTCCTCGGCCAGCTCCGGCAGCTCGAGGATGTGCAGCGCCAGCCGGAAGAAGTCGCTGCGCCCGAGCATGAGGTGGAAGTATCCGTCCGCCGCGGGCAGCGGCCCGCGCAGCGGGTCGCGGAACCAGACGACGTTGCGCTGCTCCAGCTCGCCCTGGTACTGCGCGTGCGACGCGACCGAGGCGAACGTCGCGGCGAGGGCGTCCGTCTCCGCGAGGTCGACGAGCTGGCCGCGCCCGCTCCTCGCGCGCTCGCGCAGCGCCGCCAGCACCGCCGCCGCGCCCGTCAGCCCGGCGTAGAGCGAGGCGACGTGGCGCGCGCCCTTCAGCGGCGGATCGGCTCGCCCGTTGATCGCCGCCCAGCCGGAGCGTGCGAAGGCCGTCAGGTCGTTGCCCGGCTGCCCTGCGCGCGGCCCCGTCAGCCCGTGCGGCGTCAGCGCCGCGAGGATCAGCCCCGGCCGCTCGGCGCGCAGCTCCTCGAAGCTCGCGCCCGCCTCCTCGAGGGCGCCGGGCGCGTGGCTCTCGAGCACCACGTCGCTGTCCGAGGCGAGGCGGCGCAGCGTGGCGCGGTCCGCCTCGTCCGCGAGGTCGAGCACGAGCGATCGCTGGTTGGCGAGCGCGTAGGCGGCGGGGATGCCCCCGCCGTCGGGGCCGTGCGGGCCGAGGCTCCGCAGCGCCGCCCCGCCGGGCGGCTCGACGATCGTCGCCTCCGCGCCGTATTCGGCGAGAGTGCGCGCGCACCAGGCGGCGGCGAGCGAGCCGCCGAGGTTCAGGACGCGCAAACCGGAGAGTGCACCGTGCGCGCCGCCCTCGCCGGGTTGCGCCATCGCCTCGATCGCTTCCCGGCTACTCGGCGAGCTGGACGGCGTCGAGGGCGTCCCAGGCCTCTTCCATGACGTCGAAGATCACCTGCCGGGTCGGCTTGATCTCGCGCACGAAGCCGACACCCTGCCCGCCGGGCGTGCGGATCCAGTCGCGGCGGTCCCAGTCCTCGGCGGCCTGGAGGAGCTTGCCGACGAGCAGGCCCTGCAGCGGCATCGGCAGCGTGCCCGGCGCCTCGGGCTGCTCCCACGCCTCGACGAAGGAGTCGCGCAGCCCTCGGGCGCGCTTGCCGTCCAGCGCCGTCGTGACCCAGGCGTCCTGCGTGCGCGCGTCGACGACCTTCTGCTTCTGCCAGGGCTCGAGGTGCCCGTTCTCGTGCGTCGCCAGCCAGAGCGTGCCGGTCCAGACCCCGACCGCGCCGAGCGAGAGCGCGGCCACGAGGTGACGCCCGGTCGTCACGCCTCCGGCGGCGACGATCGGCGTGTCGTACGCCCTCGCCAGCTCGGCGACCTCGGGGACGATCGAGAAGGTGCCGATGCGCCCGGTGTGGCCGCCGGAGTCCTGCCCCTGGGCGATGATCAGGTCGATCCCGGACTCCAGCTCGCGCGCGGCCTGGCGGCCGAGTCCGATCAGCCCCCAGACCTTCACCCCGGCGTCGTGCATCTCGTCCAGCACGAAGGCGGGGCTGCCCATCCCCGAGGCGAAGATCGGGATCCGCTCGTTCATGAACAGCTCGAGCTTGGCGCGAGTGTCGGCCAGGCTGCGCAGCCGCGTCGTGCCCCACGGCCCCGGCGTCTTCGGCTCCGGGATCTCGTGCTCACGGATCAGGTCCTCGACGAACTCGCGATGCGCCTCGGGGATCTGCTCCTCCAGCTCCTCGCGGTTCCCCTGGACGTAGGAGGACGGGAGGGTGATGTCGCAGCCGAAGGGCCGGTCGCCGACGCGCTCCTTGATCCAGGCGAGGTCGGCGCGCAGCTCGTCCATCGTGTGCGTGCTGCAGCCGAGCATCCCGATCGCGCCCGCGTTCGAGGCCGCGACGACCACGTCGCGCGTGTGCGAGAAGGCGACGATCGGGTACTCGCAGCCGTACTCCTCGCAGAGCCGCGTATGCAGTGGGTTCGCCGCGTCCGCCGCCATCGTCGATCTCCCTCGCGCGCGCCGCGATGATAGCGCAGCGCCGCGCACCGCCCGGCTATGATCGTCGCGCGCTCCCCGCACGGGCGCCGCTGAACGGAGCCGGACGCTGGTCGCCGAGATCTTCGAGACGCCGGACGCCTCCCTCGAGGGCATCGAGGACGGCGCGACCGTGATGGTCGGCGGCTTTGTCTCCGCGGGAACGCCGACGAACCTGATTCATGCCCTCAAGCGCCGCGGGACGCGCGAACTGACGGCGATCGCCAACAACATCGGGTTCGGCGACCAGCTCGACGTCCTCTGCGAGGACGGCCAGATCGCCCACATGATCACCTCGTTCGCGATCCGCGCCTCCACATCGAAGTGGAGCCGCTTCGAGGAGCAGTACCACCGCGGCGAGGTGACGCTGGAGCTGGTCCCGCAGGGCACGCTCGTGGAGCGCATCCGCGCGGGCGGCTCGGGCCTCGGCGGCGTGCTCACCCGCACCGGCCTCGACACCGTCGTCGAGGAGGGCAAACGGCGCATCGAGGTGCAGGGCGTCGACTACCTGCTGGAGACGCCGCTGCGCGCCGATGTCGCGCTGATCCAGGCACATCGCGCCGACCGGCTCGGCAACCTCGTCTACCGCGCGTCCGGGCGCAACTTCAACCCGCTGATGGCGACAGCCGCCGACCTCGTGATCGCCGAGGTCTCGGAGATCGTCGAAACCGGCGAGCTCGACCCCGAGACTGTCGGCACGCCCGCCGTCTACGTCGACCGGATCGTGCGCTGCGACCCGATCGAGGTCCGCCTGGAGGGCATGTAGCGTGGCCGGGCTGACTCGCGAGCTGATGGCGCTGCGCGTGGCCCGCGAGCTGCGCGACGGGATGGTCGTCAACCTCGGCATCGGCATCCCGACGCTGGTCTCGAACTACCTCCCGCCGGACCACGGCGTGCTGCTGCAGGCGGAGAACGGCATCCTCGGCTACGGCGCGATTCGCGACGAAGGCGGCTTCGACCCGAACCTGATCAACGCCGGCGGGCAACGGATCGTGCTGCGCCCCGGCGCGAGCTTCTTCCACACCAGCGACTCGTTCGGGATGATCCGCGGCGGGCACGTCGACGTCGCCATCCTCGGGGCGCTCGAGGTCTCCGCCCGTGGCGATCTGGCGAACTGGTCGATCCCGGAGCGGGGCGGCGGGAGCATCGGCGGCGGGATGGACCTGGCCGTCGGCGTGCGGCGGCTGATCGTGGCGATGGAGCACACCACGCACGACGGCCGCCCGCGCATCCTCGAGCGCTGCTCCTACCCGCTGACGGCGCGCGCCTGCGTCGACCTCTTGGTCACGAACCTCGCGGTGATCGAGGTCACCGCGGACGGCCTGCTGCTGCGCGAGGTCGCGCCCGGCGTCACGCCGGAGAAGGTCGAGGCGGCCACGGCCGCGCCGCTCGTGCGATCGCCGGACCTGCGCGAGATGGCGCTGTAGGGGAAGCGCGCCCTGACCTACGGGAAGATGCCGAGCGCGAGGTAGTTGGCGGCGATGCGCTCGATGGCGATGAGGAAGGCGGCGGTGCGCAGGTCGGGCAGATTGCGCTCCCGCCACGTCTCGTGCATGCCCCGGTAGGCCTCGGACATCGTCTCCGCCAGCGCCGTGCGCACGAAGTCGATCTCGGACGGGCCGCGCGTGAGGTCGGCCAGGTCGTCGGGGCGGAAGCGGCTGCCCGCGAGCTGCTCGGTCGCCATCAGCAGGCGGCGCGTCGAGATCTCCTCGTAGCGCTTGTACATGCGGTCGAAGCTGACGTGCGAGAGGTTCTTGAGCCACTCGAAGTAGGAGACAGTGACGCCGCCGGCGTTGAGGTAGATGTCCGGGATCAGCAGCGTGCCCCGCTCGGCCAGGATCGGCTCCGCGTCCGGGTAGACCGGGCCGTTCGAGGCCTCGGCGATCACCTTCGCCTGGATGCGGGCCGCGTTCTCCGAGGTGATCACGCCTTCGATCGCGGCCGGGACCAGGATGTCGCAATCCTGCTCGATCGTCTCGGCGGAGCTGGGAATCCAGGTGGCGCCGGGGAAGCCGTGCAGCGAGCCGGTCTCGGCGCGATGGTCCAGCACCGCCTCGACATCGAGTTCGCCCTCCGTGTAGAGCCCGCCCTCGTACTCGGCGACGCCGACGACGCGCGCGCCGCACTCCTGGAGGTGGCTGGCGGCGTTGGAGCCGACGTTGCCGAGACCCTGCACGATCACGCGCTTGCCCGCGAGGCCGCGCGTGAGGCCGAGGTCCTGCATGTCGTCGAGGTGGTCGAGCGCCTCCATGATCCCGTCGCAGACGCCGAGCCCCGTCGCCTCGCTGCGGCCGGGGATGCCGTGCAGCGTGACCGGCTTGCCGGTGACGCAGGCCCAGTGGTCGAGTTCGTCGGGGTTGAGGTGGCGGTAGGTGTCGGCGATCCAGGCCATCTCCTGCTCGCCGCTGCCGTAGTCGGGGGCAGGCACGTCGACGCTGGGCCCGATGAAGTTCTTGCGCGAGAGCTCCGCCGTGTAGCGGCGGATCACGCGCCTGCGAACGTCCTCGGGGCTGCGCGGGTCGAGGACGATCGCCCCCTTCGCGCCGCCGAACGGCACCTCCACGAGGGCGCATTTGAAGCTCATCAGCGTGGCGAGGGCGACCACCTCGTCGGCGCTGACGTGCGGGCTGATGCGGATCCCGCCCTTGGTCGGCAGCCGGTGGTAGCTGTGCTCCGCGCGATAGGCCTCGATCACCTCGACGTTCCCGTTGTCCATCTCGACGGGGAAGCGCAGGTGGTAGACGGCGTTGCAGTCCCGCATCTGCTGGAGCAGACCGGGCTCGTAGTCCGTGAATCTCGCCGCCTGGTCGAACTGGCGGTAGACCGTATCGAGGAGGCTCATCGCGTCGCTCATCTCGCGCCTCGTCTCAGCGCCGCGAGGCTGCCCGCGGCCCGGCGGATCCAGTATCGGCGATCGCTGTGAACGGTGTCGGATCGCGAGTCCGCGCGCTGCGCTAGCCGACGGGCTCCGCGCGGAAGACCGGGATCACGCGCTCCGTGCGTCCCTGGTACTCCTCGTACGGCGGGTAGGCCGCGACGGCGATCTCCCAGAGGCGCGCGCGCTCCCCGGCGTCCTCGACCAGGCGCGCCCGCATCGGCTGCACGCGCTCGCCATCGCGAATCTCGACCTCGGGGTCGGCGAGCAGGTTGTAGTACCAGAGCGGGTGCTTCGGTCCGCCGCCCACGGAGGCGACCAGCACGTAGCCGTCGCCGTCGGCGACGGTCATCAGCGGCACTTTGCGGATCGCGCCGGTCTTGTGCCCCGTGCAGGTCACGATGATGCAGGGCAGCCCGGTGTCGCGCAGCGTCGTGCCCTCGCGGCCGTCGCTGCCCTCGTAGACCTCGACCTGCTCGGCGACCCAGTCGCGCGGGCTCGGGATGTACTCGCTCATCACTACCTCCTGATCGCGTCGCTGACGCCGCTGCCGCTGCGCACGCTCGCACTCGCCTCCCACGGCGTGAGCGAGGCGGGCTCGCTCTCGGCCACGATGTTCTTCGCGCGGGCGACGATCAACTCGTCGAGATCGTGTTGCGGCAGGATGTAGAAGCGGTTGTCCCGCAGCGCCTGCACCACCGCCTCGGCGACGTCCTCGGGCTGGATCGCGCCCTCGTAGGCGGAGACGGCGCGCGGGTCGTCGCTGCGCGAGGTCAGCGAGGTCTTCACGAACCAGGGGCAGAGCGCGTGCGCGTGGACCTTCAGGTTGCGGCGCCGCAGCTGCAGGTAGAGCGTCTCGCTGATGCTGACCACGGCGTGCTTGGCCGCCCCGTAGAGCAGGCCGCCGGGGACGATGCCGGACATCGAGGAGGTGTTGACGACGTGCGCCTCCTCGTCCATCGCGATCATGCGCGGGACGAACGAGCGGATCCCGTTCACCACGCCGTACATGTTGAGGCCGAACACGAACTCCCACTGCTCCAGCGAACTCTCCCAGATCGGGCCGCGGCTGTCGCCGCTCCCCCCGGCGTTGTTGCTCAGCACGTGCACGCCGCCGTGACGCTCGAAGGCCGTCTCGGCGAGGGCCTCGACGGCTTCCGGGTCCATCACGTCGGCGACCACGCCGCTGGCGTCGCGGCCGGCCTCGCGCAGCTCGGAGACGAGGCGATCGAGGCCGTCCGCGTCGATGTCGGCGAGCACGACGCTCATGCCCTCGGCGGAGAAGCGGCGCGCGTAGGCGCGGCCCATGCCGCTCGCGGCGCCGGTGATGACGGCGACCTTGCCCGCGAAGTCCTCCATCGCGCGTCCCCCGTTCGAGTCCTGCGAGGCAGTTCGCCCGCGCCCGCTCACTCCGCGAGCGACCTTAGCGCATCGCGGGCGTGCGCGGCGGCTCGGGGCGCCCTCGGGCCGGCCTCAGATGCGGAGCAACTGCGGCCGCAGCAGCACGGCGCCGCTCGCGAAGATCACCAACAGCGCTCCGGACAGCCCGACGGCGAGCTGCACACCGAGCGCCTCGGCGATCGCGCCCGCCGAGAGCAGGCCGAGCACGTTGAAGCCCCAGGGCAGGAACATCGCGCCGAGCACGCGCCCGTGGAAGCGGGGCTCCACAATCCTCAGCAGGATCGCGTTGAGCATGATGTGCTGGCTGGAGAAGGTGAGCCCCGTCAGCGCGAGCAGCCCCAGCGTCAGCGGCACCGAGGTGGAGACGGCATAGCCGACGATCGCGAGGCCGAGCGTGAGCATCGAGGCGATGTAGGCGATGCCGGTGTGGCGGAAGTTGCGGTAGAACGCGAGCAGCACCGCCGACGGCACCTGCCCGATGCCGATCGCCGCGCTGAGCGTGCCGAGCAGCCGCGCGTCGCCGTCGAAGACCTCCCTGGTCATCACCGGCAGCAGCGTGACATACACCCACGAAACCGTGCCGGCGAGGATGGCGAGCGTCACGACCGCCCTCGCGTCGCGGTGCCCGGCGATGTGCCGGAGGCCCTCCATCAGCTCGCGGTGCATGCGGCCCGCGGCCGCTCCGGGCGCGCGCTCCCGCACGACGCGCCCCGGAGTGCGGATCCGCAGCGTGAAGATGATGATCATCAGGCAAAGCACCGCGAAGGCGAGGAACGCGCCGCCCGCCCCGGTCTCGTCGAGCAGGATGCCGGCGAGCAGCGGGCCCGCGACGCGCGAGACGCTGCCCTCGCTGGAGAGCATCGCCATCGCGTTCACCAGCTGGCCGCGCGGCACCAGCATCGCGATGTAGGCCTGGCGGGCGGGCATCTCGATGATGATCAGCGCGCCGTTGCAGGCGGCGAGGACCAGCAGCAGCGGGTACGTCAGCTGTCCGCTGAAGGCGATCAGCGCCCCGGCGAGCATCAGCACCGCCGAGAGCCCTCGCAGGACGATCATCAGCCAGCGGCGGTCCATCGAGTCGGCGAGCACGCCGGCCGGGAGCGCCAACACGACGAACGGCGAGAACCAGACAGCGCTGGCGAGCGTCACCCCGGAGGGCGAGCCGGTCAGCTCGAGCGCAATCCAGCCGACGGCCGTGATGCCGACCCAGAGCGAACCGGAGAAGGTGAGCCCGCCGAGCAGGAACCAGCGGTAGTCGCGGCTGCGCAGCGGCCCCCACAACGAGACGTCGGCCGTCGCGTCGTCAATGTCCTCGGCGGTGGCAACGGGCGCGCCGGAGGTAGCCGGGGCGTCACTCTCCGTGGAGGGCTGCATCGCCACCTCGGGGCCTCTCGCCGCGCGGCTCGCGATGCGCAGCCTCGGGGCGGCGCGGAGCCGCGGCGATCATAGCCGCCCGGCGGCGCCGGGGCCGCGCGGCGCCCTCGCGAGCTACATCGCCCGGTAGGCGTTCGCCAGCGTCGAGCGGTCGAAGCCGTGCGGTGTCTCGCCGTTGGCGAAGTCGTAGAGCGCCGCCTTGAAGATGCCCTCGAGGGCGGAGACGGTGCCGATCGCCAGCGCGACCAGCGGCACGCCGACGGCGATGCCGAGGATCGGATGCACAAAGAAGAGGATCGCGGCGGGGATGATGGCGATGATCACCGCGAAGATGCTCACGAGGCCGAACCCGAAACTGGCGGCGAACTGGCGCCCCCAGGTCTGGCGCAGCAGCCCGGCCGAGCGCTTGATCGCCTCGATCGGCCCGACGCCCTCGGCCACGAGCACCGGGATGACGAAGAACGTCGCGAGGCCCCAGGCCACGCCGCCGATCCACGATGCGACCTGGCCGGCGATGCCGCCGCGCTCGCGCAGCGCCTGGAGGATGATCGAGACGATCACCGAGATCAGCGCCCAGGCGAGGATCTGCGGCAGGCGGGCGGAGGCGGCGCGCAGCCCGGAGCCGATGTTCGGGTCGCCGCCTCGCAGCCGCTCGAGCGCCGCGGCCACCAGCGCCGCGTTGAAGAAGATCACGATCGCCGACGACACGAAGACGAAAACCAGCCCGAGCACGGCGTCCACGAGTCCGAAGGACTCCTCAGCCCCCCCGGCCGCGGCGCGATCGAAGGTGCCGACGGAGAGGCCGATGCCGGCCATCACGGCGACGAGCACCAGGACCGCGATGCCCGACATGATCGGGAACAGGATCAACTCGCGGTCCAGCATCAGGACGCGCCAGCTCATCTTCATCAACTCGAAGGTATGCCCAATCGTCGCGAACATCCGGCCCTCCTCGCGCGCCCCGCGAGTATACGAGTGCGCGCGCTGCGTTCGTGCGCGGGCCGAGTCGACTCAGTCGGCCGTGATCTCGCGGCGCTCGAAGCGCCACTCGCCACCGTCGCGGCGCAGCGTGTCGTGGTAGCGGCGCGTCAGCACCAGCACCGGCGGGTCGTCGGCGCGGAAGACCAGCAGGTCCGAGTGCATCAGCACGCGATCGCTCGCGCCCTCGATCGACTCGAAGACGGAGTTGTAGGTGATGTGGCGCACGTTCGGCAGCCGCTCGCCGCCGTGCAGGAAGAATTCGCGCAGTTCCTCGTGGCCCTCGCGGCGGCTGCGGCCGGTGATGAACGTGGCGTCCTCGGTGAAGGTGTCGAGCCAGCCTTCCACATCGTCCGTGTCGTGCGCCATGTTGTAGCGCGATACCAGATCCTGGATCGCCGTCCGGTCGTCCCCTGAGAGCCGCATCGTCCCGCCTCCGTCCTCTTCCTATCCCGCCTGCAACTGCTCGATCACGCGCACGACCTGCTCGTCCTGTGCCGGGTCTTCTGGTAACGGGAAGGTGACGCCGTCGACGATGTCGCCGTACCACTCGAGGATGATGTCGGCGATGCGGTCGTACGTGCCTTCCGGCATCAGCGCGTCGATGAGGTCGTCGCTGATCAGCGAGGACATCTCGTCCCACTTGCCGGCCCGCGTCAGCTCGCGCAGCTCCAGACCGAGCTCCGTCCAGCCGTGGATCTGGAGCGTCGGCCAGTAGGGCGGGGTCGAGTACCAGAAGCCCATCGAGTCCCGCACCACCTCGCGTTGCCGGTCGATCGCGGCCTGTGTCGCGCCCGTCAGCAGTTGCAGGCTCGGGATCAGCTCGATGTCGGAGGGGTCGCGGCCCGCGCGTTTCGCGCCCTCGGCGATGTTGGCGAGGGTGACCTCGCGCAGGTAGCGAGGGCTGGAGTTCGTCGGGTGCGTCAGCACGCCGTCCGCCAGCTCGCCGGCGAGGCGGCAGATCGCCGGGTTGACCGCGCCGAGCCAGAGCGACGGCGCGGGGTGGTCGATCGGGCCGGGGTTGAAGCGCGGCTGCAGGCGCGTGATCCGGTACTGCTCGCCCTCGAAGCGCACGCCCTCGCCGGACTGGAACGCGCCGAAGATCGCCTGCAGCAGCTGCAGGTACTCGCGCATGCGAGGGATCGGAGGGGTCCACGGCACGCCGTAGCGGCCCTCGATGTTGCCCTTCACCTGCGTGCCGAGGCCGAGGTTGAGGCGGCCGGCCGCGAGCTGCTGCACGCCCCAGGCGCTGTAGGCGAGCTGCATCGGCGCGCGCGGGAAGGCGAGGATGATGCTGGTCACGATGCGCAGCCGCTCGCTGTGCTCGGCGACGAGCGCGGCGGTGATCATCCCGTCGTTGACCGTCTCCGGCACCTTGATGCCGTCGTAGCCAAGCGCCTCGACGCGGCGCACGTGCGCCGCGATGTCGGCGAACGGCGTGTGCGTCCCGATGCCTGCGTAGACCTTCATCGCGCCTCGCGCTCCCTCCGCGCGCCGGTCAGGCTACGCCCCGGCGCGCGGGGCGTCGATGCGCTCGCGGGGGGAGCGCGACGAGGCTACGGGGCGTCCCCGGAGGTCCAGCGTGTCTGCGTCTCCAGGTAGGCGCCCTCGACCCAGGCGTGGCCGACGCGCGGGCGGAGCACGTAGAGCCAGCTGTCATCCCCCGACTCCGCCGCGGCCTGGAGCTCAAACGGCTCGCCCGTCGTGGGGTCGACGTACTTCTCGCGGTAGGCGGTGACCACTGCCGCGGGTGCGTCGCTGAGCTCGAGCCGCTCGACCGGCCCTTCGATGATCGCGACATCCTCGCCGCTCTCGATGTGGGCGACGGCGTACGGTTCGTGCGCGAGGTTGCGGACCTTCTGCCCGTAGGTGCCGAACCACAGCGCCTCGTCCACCCAGACGCCCCAGACCGGCATCGAGTGCGGCCGCCCGTCCGGCCGCGTCGTCGCGATCCAGTAGATCGTCGCCGCCCGCAGACGGGCAATGGCGCGTGCGCGGAAGTGTGTAGCGCTACTCATGAGACCTCGGCGTTCGTCATGCGGGCTCAGCCTGGGCGGCTACCCGTGCCAGAATAACCGGGGAGCAAGCGAGGAGCCCCGCATGTTGATCGCGCTGCTTGACCTGCTCCGCCTCCGCGCGCGCGTGGAGCGGGTGCTGGTCCGCTACACGGGGTACTCGCTGCTGAGTCGCCACGTCACGAGGCGCATCGGCGTGCCGTACGTGCCGACGTTGCTGCTCGTCAGCAGCGGTCGCCGCAGCGGCGAGCTGCGCGAGTCGCCGCTGTTCTACTTCGAGGACGGCGACGACTACTTCGTCGTCGGCTCGATCGGCGGGAGCCCGCGGCAGCCCGCCTGGTACCACAACCTGCTCGCCGATCCGCGCGCCTGGGTCTACGTGCGCCGTCGTCGCATCCCCGTGCTCGCCTCGCTGATCGAGGGCGAGGATCGCGAGCGGCTGTGGCCGATCGCCGCGCGCGCCTACCCGCGCTACGACGAGATGATCGCGGAGGCCTACCCGCGTGAGATTCCGCTCGTGCGGCTCAGCCCGCGGAGCGGCTAGATCTGCCTAGCTGTCCGAATAGCCGGAACCGGGACTCGTGACGCCCGTGCCCTTCGCATCATCGAGCAGGCCGTACTGCGTGAGCAGCCTCTGGTCGTAGGTCACGAGGCCGCTAACTTCCTCCAGCGGCTCCGTCGCCAGCAGCAGCGCCGACTCGACCATGTAGTCGACGGGCGCGCCCTTGTCGCCCATCCCGGAGACCTCGAGGTGGAACAGCGCGCCCGGCGTTCGCACCGGCTCGGAGGGCGAGACGCAGGAGACGGCGATGCCGTGGCGCTCGACCTCCTCGGCCAGCCCCTGCGTGAAGCGCTCGAGCGCCGCCTTGGTCGAGCCGTACAGGACGGCGCGGCCCTCGGCGACCGTCGGGTAGGGGCCGCGGCCGGGGCCGATCGCGCCGCCGGAACCGATGTTCACGATCGCGCCGCGGCCGCGCTCGATCATGCCCGGCAGCACGCCCTGCGCGAGCAGGAACGGGGCATGTACGTTGACCGCGAAGACGCGCAGCCAGCGCCGCTCCGGGATCTCCGCGACCGGCGCGAAGTAGTTCGCGGCCGCGTTGTTCACGAGGACGTCGACCGGCCCGAAGGCCTGCTCCGCCTCGGCCACCACGCGGCGGCACTCGTCGACCTCGGAGATGTTCGCGGCGACGGCCTCCGCCTCGCCGCCGGCCTCGCGGATCGTGGCGACGGTGCGCTCGAGCGAGCCCTCGAGCTGATGATCGCCCTCGCTCAGCGTGCGGGCCACGCAGACGACGCGCGCGCTCTCGGCCGCGAAGCGCGCGGCGATCGATTCGCCGATGCCGCGACTCGCCCCGGTCACCAGCGCGACCCGTCCCTCGAGCTTGCCCATGAGCCTGTTCCTCCGTCCGCCGCACCGTCGCCGCGCGGCTGCGATCTTGTCAACGGCACGGCTGCGCCCAGCGCGCCGCAGGCGTAGGCTGGTTCGAGCAGGCCGGCGGGGGCCGGCAGACAAGGCCAGGGCGCGCATGAGGCGTCTCGGACGCAGGCTCCCCGGCGACAGGGTGGTGCGGCGCGCGCGGCGTCGCTCGGAAACGGTGCGCGTCAGCACCATCCAGCGGCGCAACTTCCGGCCCCGGCCGTGGATGGTGCCGGCCGCGTTCGCACTCCTGATCGTGCTCGGCGCACTGCTGCTCTCGCTGCCCATCTCCTCCGAGTCGGGCGAGTGGACCAACGGCTGGGACGCCCTCTTCACAGCCACCTCGGCGATCTGTGTCACCGGTCTCGTGCGCTTCGATACGGCCGATCAGTTCAGCTTCTTCGGCGAGCTCGTGATCGTCGTGCTGATCCAGCTCGGCGGGCTCGGCGTGACGATGTACGCGGGGATGCTGATCCTGTTCGTGGGCGGGCAGTTCGGCCTGCGCGGGCGCGACTTCTTCGGCATCGAGCTGATCGGGGACGCCGAGCGCGACGTGCGCCGCCTGCTGCGCCGCGCCGCGCTCTTCGTCTTCACGCTCGAGGCCGTGACGTTCCTGCTGCTGCTGCCCTGGTCGCTGACGAAGTGGGACCCGGCGCCGGCGGTCTGGCGCGCCTTCTTCCACGCCCTCTCCGCCTCGAACTGCGCGGGCTTCGACCTGATGGGCGGGGGCCGCGGGTTCAGCGGGCAGGTCGACGAGCCCTACCCCCTTCTCGTGATGGGGACCGCCGCCTTCCTCGGCAGCATCTCGTTCATCACCGTCTTCAATCTGCGAACGCGTCCGCGGCGCTGGTCGCTGGACACGAGGCTGGTCGTGATCGGGATGGTGGCGATGCAGCTGATGGCCATGCTCGTCTTCGCCAGCCTCGAGCTGCGTGTCGGCAATCCGCTGAGCGGGCTCAACCCCTTCGAGGCGCTTGCCAACATCTACTTCCTCGCCGTCAATCGCACGACTGGCATGTCCACCGTCGAGATCGCCGCGCTGGAGGATGCCAGCATCGCGATCCTGATCCCGCTGATGTTCATCGGCGGCGCGTCCACCTCCACGGCCAGCGGCATCAAGATCGGAACATTCATGGTGTCGCTCGTCGTCATCCTTTCCGCTCTGCGCGGCAGGCACAGCGCCCAGGTGTTCGGGCGCGAGATCCCGCAGGCGATCGTGCTGCGCGCGACCGCGGTCACGTTGCTTGGCGTCTTCCTCCTCGCCGGGGGACTCTCGCTGCTGCTGCTGTTCGAGGACGGACCGTTCCTGCCGTTGCTCTTCGAGGTCATGTCAGGCCTCGCCAACGTCGGCTGGTCGATGGGCAGCACGGGGGATCTCTCCGAGCGCGGCGTCATCCTCCTCACGGTTCTCATGTTCATCGGACGGCTCGGGCCGCTGATCGTCGCGATCTCGATTCCGGACCGCCCCCAGGAGCGTTACCGTTACCCGTACGGTCGGGTGCGCATCGGATAGCGCAGTGCGCGCAGCGAGAGGAACGAACGATGCAGATCGCCGTGCTCGGACTTGGGCGCTTCGGCTCGCAGATCGTCCGTGAACTCGGGCAACTCGGCCACGAGGTGCTCGCGGTCGATCTGAACGAGGCGGGCGTGGAGCGGGCGGCGCCCCACTGCGCGAAGGCCGCCGTCGCCGACATCACCAACGAGCTGGCGCTGCGCGACCTCGGGGTGGGCAGCGTGGACGCGGTGGTCGTCGCCACCGGCGTGCTCGAGGCGAGCGTCCTCGCGGCGATGAACGTCCAGGCGCTCGGCATCACCGCCGTCTACGCGAAGGCCTCCAACGAGCTCCACGCCTCGATCCTCGAGCGGATCGGCGTCACCCGCGTCGTGCAGCCGGAGCGCGACGGGGGTGAGCGCTTCGCGCACCTGCTGCGCGTGCAGGGCGCCCGCGACTACCTCTCGGTCAGCCACGACTACGGGATCGCCATCCAGGATGCGCCTGAGCACCTGCACGGCCGGACCCTCGGTGAACTCGACAGTCGCGACGGCACGCGGCGGCTGCTGATCGCCGTGCGAAGCGGCGAGGTCGAACTCAACCCCGTGCGCGACCGCACGATCGGCCCCGGCGACCTGCTCGTCTTCGCCGGCCGCGACGAGGACCTCGCCCGCGAGCTGTGAGCCGGGCGCGCGCGCGGACGGCTATCGTGGTGGGGGAGGTCCTCGCATGATTCGCACCGTTCGTGCCTTCGTGCCGGCCGTCGCACTCATCCTCGCTGCGCTGGCGGTGGCCTGCGGCGCCGAGAGCACCGAGCGCGCGCTGCACGTCGTCACGATCGAACGGCAGGTGGACGGCGTGCTCGCGAGCTACATCGATCGCGCGATCGACCACGCCGAGGACAGTCGAGGCCGCGCCGTACTGCTGCGCGTCGACACGCCGGGCGGCGAGATCGGCGCGATGAAGGAGATCGTCGGGCGCATCGAGCGCTCCGAGGTGCCCGTCATCACCTGGGTCGGCCCGCCGGGCGCGGAAGCCGTCTCGGCCGGCACGTTCATCGCAATGGCCGGCCACGTCGCCGCGATGGCGCCGAACACTACGATCGGCGCGGCGACGCCGGTCACCGCCACGGGCGAGGACGTCGAGGGCGCCCTCGGCCGCAAGGTCACCAACGACACCGTCGCCTTCGCGCGCGGCGTCGCCGAGCTGCACGGGCGCAACGCGGACTGGGCCGAGGCCGCCGTCCGCGAGGCCAGCTCCGCCACACCGAACGAGGCGCTCGAGCTCAACGTGGTCGACCTCATCGCCGCCAGCGAGTCGGAGCTGCTCTCCGCGGTCGAGGGCCGCTCGGTGGAGCTGATCGACGGGCGCATCGTCGTGCTGCAGCTCGCAATCGCGCCGCGCATCGAGAACGAGCTGAACGCCTACGAGCGGATCGTCGCATTCCTCGGCGATCCGCTGGTGGTCACGCTGCTGCTGCTGATCGGGATGGTCGGGATCGCGACGGAGCTGTTCTTCGCGCCGGGCTCGTTCGTTCCCGGGGTCGCCGGCGCGCTCGCGCTGCTGTTGTTCTTCCTCGGCGTGGGCACGCTGCTGCCCGCCGAGGCCGCGCTTGCCTTCGTGGTCCTCGCCGTGCTGCTGGTGATCCTGGAGCTATTCCTGCCCACTGGAGGCGTGCTGGGCGCCGGGGCGGCGCTGGCGCTGGCGTTCGCGATCGGCATCGGCGTCGGCCAGGGTTCGACGGATCTCACGATCGGGCGACTGCTGGTAATCGTGCTCGCGGTGATCGGCGTGATCGCGCTGCTCCTTGGCGCCTTCCTCGCCTACTTCGCCACCCGCTACTGGGCGCCGAACAAGCCTCCCGAGGCGGAGTCGGCGGACTCGACGTAACGAGGGCCGGCGCGGCTCAGGCGCCGAGCGTCGCGGCTGTCAGGCGGTCGCCCGGACTCAGCACCTCGGAGGCCGCGACCTTGCCGCCGTCCGCGCGAACGCGGCCGACGCTCAGCACGCCGCCGATCACCGCGATACGCGCCGCGCCCGGATTCGCCGCGTCCGGCTCCAGCACCGTGCCGATCGGCTCCGAGGGCGCGGCGGGCGCGAGCGAGGGGTCGAAGAGGCGCACCCGCGCATCGCCGAGCGCCGCGATCGCGCCCGGCGCCGGGTCGCAGCCGCGCACGTGGTTGAACACCGCGCGCGCGGGGCGGGACCAGTCGACCAGCGCGTGCTCGTCCTCGAAGGGCGGCTCGTAGCTGGCCTCGGCATGGTCCTGCTCGATGCGCGGTGCGCGCCCTTCACGCACCAGCGCCGTGGCCTCGGCGAGCGCCTCGATGCCGAGCGGGTAGAGGCGCTCGAAGTAGAGCGAGCCCATCGTGTCGTCGGGGCGGATCTCGACCGTGCGCTGCAGCAGAACAGGGCCGGTGTCGATGCCCTCGTCGACCCAGAAGATCGTCAGGCCGGTCTCCGTGTCGCCGTTGACGACGGGCCAGTTCATCGCCGAGCGGCCGCGGTACTTCGGCAGCAGCGAGGGGTGGTACTGGATCGCGCCGTGCGTGGCCGCGTCGAGCACGTTCTTGCGCACGATGTCGGTGACGAAGGCGAAGACGATCAGCTCCGGCTCCCACGCGCGGTAGGCCTCGAACGCCTCCTCGCGGCGCAGCGCGCGCGTCTCCAGCCAGGGCAGGCCCGCCTCCTCGGCGGCGGCGCGCAGCGGGTCCGGGCGCCCGCCCTCGGGCGTTCGAGGCGTGGAGACGCCGACGATCTGCTCGCCGGCCTCGCGCAGCGCGTTGAAGGTGTCCAGACCGAACGCGGCCTGCCCGAAGATCGCGATCCTCACGCGACCACTCCTTCCTCGCGCAGAGCGGCGATCTCCTCGTCGGAGCAGCCGTGCTCGCGCAGCACCTCGTCGGTGTGTTCGCCGAAGAGCGGCGAGTAGGTCAGCTCGGGACGCTCGCCGTTGATCTCGAAGCCGGCGCCCATCTGCCAGATGCGGCCTTTCGTCGGGTGCTCGATGCCCACGACGAAGTCGTTGGCCTGGACGTGCTCGTCCGCCATCAGCTCCTCGACGCCGCCGTAGACGGGCGAGCAGGGGATGTCGGCGTCGCGCAGGGCGGCGATCAGCTCGCCGCGCGTGTGTGGCTGCACCCAGACGTTGAACAGCTCGTTCAGCTCCACCTGGGCCGCCTCACGGAGCTGGCGCGTCGCGTAGGCGGGGTCGCCGGCGAGGTGCGGGTAGCCGGCGAGCTGGGCGAAGCGCTCGAACTGCCCGTTGGTCCAGGCGCAGATGAAGGTCCACTCCCCGTCCGAGGTCTGGAACACGCCCGCCCCGGCCGGCAACTGGCGCTCGTGCGGCGGCCCCGTCTCGTTCTCCGGCACCACCTTGCGAGGCGCCATCATGTGGAACGCGCCCTGCAGCAGCGAGCTGGTCACGTGCGAGCCGCGCCCGCTGCGCTCGCGCTCGCGCAGCGCCGCCATCGCCGCGAAGGCGGCGAGCAGCGGCGTCGAGGTGTCGCCGACCATCGAGCCGTTGAGGCGCGGCGGACCGTGGTCGTCGTAGCGCCGCATGGCGGTGCTGAAGGCCTGGATGATCACGTCGTAGGTGGGCTCGTACTTGAGCGGCCCCTCGCGGCCCCAGCCGCTGATCGAGACGTAGACGAGGCCGGGGTTGATCTTCGCGAGGTCCTCGTAGCCGAGCCCGCGCTTGTCGAGCACGCCGATCCGCATGTTCTCGATGAAGATGTCGGCGTCCTTCACCATGCGCAGCAGCAACTCATGCCCCTTCGGGTTGCGGATGTCGAGCACGATGCCGCGCTTGCTGCGGTTCGAGACGGTGTAAAGCACGCCCTCGCTTCCGAGGAACGGCGTGGTCGAGTTGCGTCCGTCGTCGCCCCAGGGCGGCTCGATGTGGATCACGTTCGCGCCCAGCTCGGAGAACATGCGCGCGGTGACCGGCCCCGCGATCATCGTGGTGAGGTCGATCACCTTGAGATCCTCGAGCATCCGGGGCGCGCCGCGCCGATCCAGGTTGCCGTTCGTCTCGGCCATCACGGGTCCTCCATCGCGCGCCGCTCACGCGGCGCCCGGCGCATCATAACTTAGGCCGCACGCCGGGCCGCCGAACCATCGGCCGCATGGGCCTTCCGGCGCACGGCTATACTCGAACGAACCGGGTGAGCCGACAGTCCCGAGGAGGTGGCGGGTGTTCTTCATCAGCGTGGTGCGGCAGTACGAGCGGGCGGTGATCTTCCGCCTCGGCCGCTACACCGGCACGCGGGGCCCCGGCCTCGTGATCATGGTCCCCTTCATCGACCGCGGCGTGCGCGTCGACATGCGCGAGTTCGTGATCGAGGAGCCGAAGCAGACCTCGATCACCAAGGACAACGCACTCGTCGATGTCGACTTCGTGGTCTTCCTCCAGGTCGTCGACGCCGAAGCGGCGGTGATCAACATCAGCAACTTCATCATCGCCGTCCGCAACCTCGCAACGACCTCGCTGCGTGCCGTGATCGGCGACATGACGGTGGAGGACGTGCTGGCGCGGCGCGAGGAGATCAACAGCCGCCTGCAGGCCAAGATCGCCGGGGAAACCGTGCGCTGGGGCGTGACCGTCACCTCGATCGAGATTCGCGAGATCACCCCGCAGCACGACATCCAGGACGCGATGACCCAGCTGCTGACGGCGGACCGCACGAAGCGCGCCCAGATCACCGAGTCCGAGGGCCAGCGCCAGTCCGCGATCAACGTCGCCGAGGGCAACAAGCAGGCCGCCATCCTCGAGGCCGAGGGCGTGCGCGAGTCCTCGATCCTGCGCGCCGAGGGGTCGCGGCAGGCCCAGATCCTGCAGGCCGAGGGTTTCTCGATTGGCCTCGAGCGGATCTACGACGTGGCGCAGGGTGTGGACTCCAACACGATGGGGCTGCAGTACCTGGAGATGATGAAGCAGCTCGGCGACGGTCAGTCCACGAAGTGGATCATCCCGATGGACCTCGCGAGCGTGGCCGGCAACCTCAGCAGCACGCTCGCCGGCATCTCCGGCGGCGCGCGCAGCGAGTCCCAGGACGATGGCTCCGCGAACGGCGAGTCCTAGCGCCGTCAGTCCGGAGCGAGCGCGAGGGGTACCGCGCAGGGCGGCTCGGCCCCGCCGACCCGCCTTCAGTTGATGCGGGGCTGCGCCCCGCGCCCCCCACGTCGCCTTCGGGTCCGCCAGATCCGTCATTCCGGCGAAAGCCGGAATCCAGGCGGGACGCCCCCTTCCCCGCGGGGGCGCGGCCGGCGCCCCGCTCCTAGCCTCGGGGCAGCCCCAGGCCGCGGGTGGCGATCACGTTGCGCTGGATCTCGGCGCTGCCGCCCGCGATCGTCGAGGGGATCGTGCGTACGTAGGAGCGCGTGAACTCACCCGTCATCGGCGCGCGCTCGTCGCCCGGCCAGAGATTCGAGTAGAGCCCGAAGATCACGGTGCCGGTGCGCGCCATGCGCTGGTTCAGCGCCTTCGAGAAGACCTGCCCGATCGAGGCCTCGTAGTTCGGGATCAGCCCCTTCGCCTGCAGCGAGGCGAGCCGCAGCGAGAGGTTGTAGCCCACCTCGATCTCGATCGCCCGATCCGTCAGCTCCGCGCGGATCGTCGCCGACTCCGCGAGGCGCGACTTCGCCGCGCCCTCGGGTGTCTCGAGGAACTCCTTCAGGTCCCCGAGCAGCGAGCGGTCCTCGGCCGTGTTGGAGATCGACGCGCGGTCGAAGTCCATCAGCGTCATCGCCACGTACCAGCCGCTGTTCTCCTCGCCGATGCGGTTCTCGGCGGGCACGCGCGCGTCGTCGAAGAAGGTCTCGCCAAACGAGCTGTGGTCGAAGACCGCGTTCTCGATCGGCCGCATCGTGATGCCGTCGATGTGGAAGTCCTCGATCATGAGGAACGAGATGCCCTTGTGCTTCGGTGCGTCCGGGTCCGTGCGCACGAGGGCGTACATCGAGTCGGCGGTTTGCGGCGTGGACCAGATCTTCTGCCCGTTGAGGACGTACTCGTCGCCGTCGCGCTGGGCGCGCAGCTGCAGCGAGCCGAGGTCGGAGCCGGCGCCGGGCTCGGAGTAGCCCTGGGCCCACTGGATGTCGCCGTTGGCGATCGCCGGCATGTACTTCGCCTGCTGCTCGGCGCTGCCGTAGACCATCAGCAAGGAGCCGAGGAACATCGCGCCCGTCCCCCCGACGCGCGGCGCGCCGGCGCGCTCGCGCTCCTCGTTGAAGACGAACTGCTCCAGCGTCGACAGGCCGGCGCCCCCGTGCTCCTTCGCCCAGGCCGGGGCGACGAGGCCCTCGGCGGCGAGCGCGTCGGCCCACTCGCGCGAGGCCGCGCGCGCGTCCGGGTCGGTCGAGAGCCGGTCGTGGTCCCAGCTGGGCTCGTCGAAGTACATCGGCTCGCCGTCGGGAGCGGGGATCATCTGGCGCATCCACTCGCCCGCGGCCGCTCGCTTGTAGCGGTCCGGCAGGTTGTCCTCGAAGAAGGTGCGGATGCGTTCGCGGAAGGCCGCGAGTTCGGCAGAGTCGTCCCAGTCCATGTGGTCCTCCTGACCTCGGGGCTGATTCTATACGCTGCGGCGCGCCTCAGCGCGTGCGCGCCCGCAGCGACCAGAGCGAGAGCGCGATGGTGACCACGCCGAGGGCGAGCACGGCGGCGACCGCGCCGGCCAGGTTGTCCCACTCCCAGCCCTCAAGCACCAGCGCCCGCATGCCCTCGAGCAGGTAGGTGACGGGGTTGATCGAGGCGAGGAACTCCATCCAGGGGTCGAAGACCTCCTTGGGCGCGAACGCCGGCGAGAGGAAGAGCAGCGGGAAGAACAGCAGGAACCCGGCCTGCGCTGCCTGCGCGTTGCCCGTGCGCAGCGCGATTGTCGCGCCGATGCCGGAGTAGGCCGCACCGAACAGCCCCGCCAGCGCGAGGATCACGAGGTAGCCGAGCGGCCCCGCCTCCATCCCCGCACCCACCGGCGAAACCACGACGAGGATCACCGCGGTGAACGCGATGGCCCGGATCGCGTCCGCGAAGAGCCGACCCAGCACGATCGCCAGCCTCGGGCTGGGCGTGAGCAGCAGCTTGTCGAAGTAGCCGCTCTCGATGTCCTTGACGATCGCGATGCCGGAGATCGAGGCGGCGCCGGCCACGCACTGGAGGACGGCGACCGGCAGCTGGAAGCCCTCGTAGTTGTCGACGCCGAAGGCCGGCCCGGCCACGTTGCTGATCGCGCCGACGGTGACGAAGAAGAAGAACAGCGGGATGAAGAGGTTGCTGACCTCGACGCCGGGCTGGCGGAGCGTCTCGCGCACCGCGCGCCAGCAAAGCAGGGAGGAGGCGATGACGAGCGCCGTCACGAGACCGCCTCCGAGGCGTCCCGCACGCCCGGATCCGGCACGTCCGCGTCCACCTCCAGGCGCCGCCCCGTCGCGCGCAGGAAGACGTCGTCCAGCGTCGGTTGCGCGAGTGTGACCTCGAGCACGGAGAGGCCCGTCTCGTTGGCGATCGTCACGATCGGCGCGATTGCCTGGCTGCCCTCGCGGATGTAGACCACCAGCGCGTCCTCCGTCGTCCGCAGCTCCTCCAGCCCGGGCATCGCGCGGAACCGCTCGCTCGCTCGCTCCACCGCCTGCCCGGCGCCGTCGCCGTCCTCGATGCGCAGCGAGACCACGTCCGCGCCGATCGTCGCCTTGAGCGCCGAAGGCGAGCCGGAGGCGACGATGAGGCCCGCGTCGATGATTGCGATCTCGTCGGCGAGGCGGTCGGCTTCCTCGAGGTACTGGGTGGTGAGGAAGAAGGTGACGCCGTCGTCGCGGTTGAGTCGCTCTACATAACGCCAGAGCGCCTCGCGGCTGATCGGGTCGAGCCCGCTCGTCGGCTCGTCGAGGAAGACGATGCTCGGCGTGTGCACGAGCGCCGAGGCGAGGTCGAGCCGCCGCTGCATTCCGCCGGAGTAGGTGCCGATCTTGCGGTCGGCGGAGTCCTCGAGCTCGACGATGGCCAGCAGCTCGTCGACGCGCGGGCGGACGGCGGCGCGGGACATGCCCTGCAGGCGGCCCTGCAGCGTCAGCAGCTCGCGCCCCGTCTGGAGGTCGTCGAGGCCCGCCTCCTGCAGCGCGACGCCGATGCGCCGCCGCACCTCGGAGGCCTCGCGCTGCACGTCGAGGCCGTCGACGTAGCCGCGGCCGGCGGTGGGCCGCAGCAGCGTGGTGAGCATGCGGATGGTGGTGGTCTTGCCGGAGCCGTTCGCGCCGAGGAAGCCGAAAACCTGGCCGCGCTCGATGGAGAGGTCGATGCCGTCGACGGCGCGGACGCCGGGGAAGGTGCGGACGAGGCCCTCGGCGACGATCGCCGCGTGCGGGTTGGCGCTCATCCCCGCTCCTCCCGCCGCGGCCGCTCGATCCCCGGCTCGCGCCGGGCGACGGCCGTCCGCACCTAGTATCGCCGTGTCAGTTGGTAGCGGCGAGGGTTGGGCGAGGGTAAAGGGAACCAGTCAGACGTACGAGACGTACCATTCGTTGACGGCGATGTCTCGAGGCCCGGTGATGCGTGAGGGCCATGACGGACTTCCGGCTGCGACTGTTTGCGCGCACCCCGGCCGGGTGGTCGCTCGCCGTGCTCGCGGTCCTGCTCGGAGCCGCCTTCATCGCCTGCACCGGCGGCGAGCCCGACGCCGAGTCGCAGCCCGCCGCCGCGTCACGGCGTGCGCCGCCGCCCACGTCCACATCCCCACCACTTGTTGTACCGCCGCCCACCATTCCCGGCCTGACCTCGCCGCCCGAGGGGGCATTCACTTCGGTGACCGTCGGTGTGTCGCACAGCTGCGGAGTCAAGGCTGATGGTGCGGTTGAGTGCTGGGGCGACGACCAGTACGGAAAGTCGTCGCCACCCAGTGGCTCCTTCGGGTCCGTGAGCGCAGGTGTGTCGCACACCTGCGGAGTCCGGACGGATGGTTCGATCGCGTGCTGGGGCGCGGATATCGAAGGCGAGTCGTCGCCGCCTCATGGCGCCTTCACCGCTGTGAGCGTCGGCGCTTCGTACGGCTGTGCTATTCGAGCCGACGGTTCGGTCGCGTGCTGGGGCTTTGACTACCTGGGCCAGTCCTCGCCCCCTGCGCAGCCATTTGTCTCCGTGAGCGCCGGCTGGGAGCATGCCTGTGGCGTCCGGGCAGACGGCTCTGTCGAGTGCTGGGGCCAAGGGTTCCGGTGGGTCAGCCATTGCTCGAAGGACGAGGGTTGCGGTAGCGGCCATGAGTGGTCCGACGCCGAGACCCTGCGTCCTGTTGGTGGCTGGTTCATCTCCGTAAGTGCCGGCGATGACTATTCGTGCGGGGTCACACTCAGCGGCGCGATTCTTTGCCGCGGGCCTTGGGCGGAGTCCTTGACAGCCGACGGCCCCTTTATGTCTGTGAGTACAGGGTTTGCGCACATCTGCGGGGTCAAGAGTGATGGCACCGTCGTCTGTTGGGGCCGGGACTCCGAGGGCCAAGCCTCGCCGCCCGATGGCGCCTTCACTTCGATCAGCGCAGGGCGCTGGCACACCTGCGGCCTGAGGCCCGGCGGCTCCATCGAGTGCTGGGGGCTCGGAAGTGACGAGGCGCAGTAGCCAGATCGCCGTGCGGGTTGGTAAGGGGCAAGGGTTGGGCGAGTGGGGGTGGGTCAAACGCCGATCAGGCGCTCTCCGGCCTCATGGGCCTCCGCGATCAGGAAGTCCAACCTGCCGGCCTCGGCGTCAGCCTCGAGCTGCTGGTCCCAGCGTTCCCAGTCCAGATCGCTGATCCATTTCCGCAGCCGGGCATACTCGGGCTCGGGAAGGATCCGAATCGCTTCCTGGATTTCGGTGATGCTCACCATCGCTGCTTCCTCGAACTCATCCCACCCCGACGTGCAACTGATTCTGCGGCACACCTGCGGCCAGGGCCCCGACGGCTCCGTGGAGTGTTGGGGCCGGAACTGACGAGGCGCCCCGCCACCCGGGGCGCCTCGGATGTGTGGACCTCGGACGGCGTGTCCTAGCCGACGTCCTCGACGACGTCGACCTCGCAGTGGTACGTGCGGAACTCGTCGACGAAGTAGTCGGCGAGCGGGGCCTGCACCTGCTCTTCGAACAGCTCCGAGTCGCGGTAGGCGTCGAGGTCCTCCCGCGAGTCCCAGATGCTGACCGCGAAGCCGGCGTCCTCCTCGTCGAGGTCGTGGGCGAGCCAGCGGCCACGCAGCCCCTGGATGCCGCTGCTGATCGGCTCCATCGTCCGGCGGTAGGCCTCGGCGTACTCGGCCCACTTGCCGGGCTGCACCTTGCCCCACGTGATTCGCATGATCATCACGCATCTCCTTCCCTTCGAGTGTATTGCGCCGCGGCCGGCGGCAAGTTCAGCCGCTCACAAGCACCCGCCCCGCGCCGCGGGCTACCCTGCAACCGGCGACGATCGCGAGGAGAAGGCGGGGCTGGCGATGCGCATCTCGGTCATCGGTGGCGAGCAGGCGGAGGACGAGGCGGCGCGGCTGGCGTTCGAGGTCGGCCGCGAGCTGGGCGCGCGCGGGCACGTGCTGATCTGCGGCGGCCGCGGCGGCGTGATGCTCGAGGCCTGCCGCGGCGCGAAGGAGAGCGGCGGGCTGACGATCGGCATCCTGCCCGGCGACGACCTCGGCGATGCGAACGAGTACGTCGACATCCCGCTGCCGAGCGGCCTGGGCTACGCGCGCAACGTGCTGGTCGCGCGCGCCGGCGAGGCCGTGATCGCCATCGACGGCAAGTTCGGCACGCTCTCCGAGATCGCGTTTGCGCTCATCTCCGAACGGCCCGTGATCGGCCTCGGCACCTGGGAGCTGCGCGACGGTGACGGCGAGCACGCCCCGATCGAACGTGTCGAGGACGCCGTGGCCGCCGTCGACGCCTGCGAGGCGGCCCTTCGCTAATCCGGCTCGGCGGGCCGGCGGACGCGGTAGCGCAGGTATAGCTCGCTCGTCTCCGCGTTGCGGTACGCCGAAAGAAGGTCGAGCCGCCGCACGCCCTCGTGCGTGGCGGGGTGGCCGGGCGTCTCGACGGCGGTCGGGCCGCCGCCGCCCCCGACGACGAGCGCGCCGAGCGTCAGGAACAGCTCGTCGACAAGGCCGCGGCGGAAGAACTCGCCGTTGAGCGTCGGGCCCCCCTCGAGCAGCAGCAACCGGCAGCCGAGCGCCCCGCGCATGTGCGCGAGCATCGAGGGGACCGCGGCGCCCGCGGCGACGCGCTGGACCGGTCGCCCGGCGGCCGCGATCGCCGCGGCTCGCTCGGCAGAGGCGCCGTCGGAGAGGTAGACAATGCCTTCGAAGTCACTCCCGCTGAAGAAGCGGTTGTCGAGCGGCAGCTCTCCGGAGTTCGAGAGCGTGGCGGCGATCGGGAGGCGCGCCTTGCCCCGGCTGACGCGCAGCGCCTCAAGGGCGTCGTCGTTGAGGCGTGGCGAGTGGCCGCTGGCGCGCAGTGTGCCCGCGCCGGTGAGCACGACGTCGGCGTGGACGCGCAGCTCGCGCATCAGCTGGCGGTCGGCCGCCGATCCGAGCCCCTGCTCGCGGCCCTCGATCACGGTCGTGCCGTCTGCGGACGCGACCATGTTGACGATCACGTACGGCCGATCGGCGGGCGCGTCGGGGAACTCGAGGGCCGTGTAGTCGGGGATGCCGCCGGGAACGTCCATGCGCCGGAGTCTGCCACCGCGCCGCCACGCGCGGCTACCGCGCCCCCCTGGCCGCGACGAGGACGGCTACGCGCGACCGCTAGTCGCGAGGCAGGCCGAGGCCCTGCAGCGCGATGATGTTGCGCTGGATCTCACTGCTGCCGCCCGCAATCGTGATCGCGACGTTGAACTTGTGCGTCGCCCAGATCTGGCCATCGAGCGGGGCCTCCCCGGAGGCCGGCTCAAGCGAGCCGAGCGGGCCCGCGATCTCCGTGCCGAACTCGCCCATGCGGCGCTCAAGCTCGGTCATGAAGATCTTCAGCACGGACGACTCGGTGCGCAGCTTCATGCCCGTGGCGATCTTCGAGGCGGTCATGCCCTGCAGCACGTCGCCCGCCTCCTGGTCGATCACCAGCTGCGCGAGCCGGTCGCGCACCCACGGATCCTCGGACAGCGGGCGGCCGTCGACCTTCGTCTCCTTGATGAAGGCGATCAGGTTGTCGCGCATCAGCGGCATGTGCCCGTAGGGAATGCCCGAGGTGCGGTCCAGATCCAGCGCCTCGCGCACGTAGTCCCAGCCCCGGTTCTCCACGCCCAGCAGGTGGTCGGCGGGGACGCGCACGTCGTCGTAGAACGTCGCGCCGACTTCGCCGCCGTCGAGCGTCGGCATCGAGGCGACGGTGAAGCCCTCGCGGCCGTGCTCGACGAAGAGCAGCGAGATGCCGTCGCGCAGCGGCGCGTCCGGGTCGGTTCGCACGGCGAGGTACATGATGTCGCCGGGGCCGGGGCGGCCGTACATCTTCGAGCCGTTGATCACGTACTCGTCGCCGTCGCGGTAGGCGGCGGTCGAGAGGTTGGCGAGGTCGGAGCCGGTCTCCGGCTCGGTGAAGCCGAGCGTGAAGTCGATCTCGCCGTCGCGGATTCTCGGGAGCAACTCGGACTTCATCCAGGGCGAGCCGTGCTTGATGATCAGCGGCCCCATGATGTTGACGTTGTAGAGCGAGAGCGGCGCGCCGACGCGGGAGGCCTCGTCCGAGAGGATGAAGCGCTCGACGGCCGTGAGGTCGCCCGTGCCGCCGTACTCCTCGGGCCAGCCGATCGAGTACCAGCCGCGCTCGGCGACCATGTCCTTGAAGCGCCTGATTGCGCCCTCGTGCTCGGGGGCGCGGCGGCTGAGGCGGTCCGCGGAGCGCACCTCCTCGGGCCAGGCGTCCTCGAGGAACTCGCGGATCTGCGCGCGGAACCCGTTCTGTTCGTCGCTCCAGGCGAAGTCCATCTGCCTGCGTCCCTTCGCGGTCCCGTCCCGCTCTAGTCGCGGGGCAGCCCGAGACCCTGTAGCGCGATGATGTTGCGCTGAATCTCGTTGCTGCCGCCGGCGATGGTGATGCCGGGGTTGTTGCGGTGCGTGTAGTGGAACCAGCCGCCCGAGGGCGCCTCGGGCGAGTCCGCCGTGAGCGAGGAGAGCGGCCCGGAGATCTCCATCGCGAACTCACCCATGCGCAGCTCCAGCTCGGTCAGGAAGATCTTCACGACCGATGACTCCATGCGCAGCTTCATGCCCGTCGCGATCTTCGAGGCGGTCATGCCCTGCAGCAGCTCGCCCGCCTCGATCTCGATCACGAACCGCGCGATGCGGTCGCGCACCCACGGATCCTCGATCAGCGGCTTGCCGTCGAGCGAGGATTCCTTGACGTACTCGATCAGCTCGCTGAGCCGCTCGGGCATCTGGCCGTAGGTGATGCCGCTCGTGCGGTCGAGGTCGAGCGCCTCGCGGATGTAATCCCAGCCCTTGTTCTCCTCGCCGAGCAGGTGGTCGGCGGGGACGCGCACGTTGTCGTAGAAGGTGGCGCCGACGGTGTTGCCGGCCAGGGTTGGCATCTCCAGCGAGGTGAAACCCTCGCGGTTGGCCTCGACGAAGAGCACGGAGATGCCCTGGCGTAGCGGCGCGTCCGGGTCCGTGCGCACCGCGAGGTACATCATCTCGTCGGGGCCCGGGTTGCCGTACATCTTCTGGCCGTTGATCACGTACTCGTCGCCGTCGCGGTAGGCGCGCGTCGTCAGGTTGGCGAGGTCCGACCCGGTCTCCGGCTCGGTGAAGCCGAGCGTGAAGTCGACGTCGCCGGCGCGGATCTTGGGCAGCACCTCCTCCTTCATCCAGGGCGTGCCGTACTTCATGATCAGCGGCCCCATGATGCTGACGAGGTAGGCGGGGAGCGGCGCGCCGATGCGGCTCGCCTCGTCGCTGACGATGAAGCGCTCCATCTGGCTGAAGTCGGGCAGGCCCCCGTACTCCTCGGGGAGTCCCAGGGAGAAGAGGCCGCGCTGCGCGGCGGCGCGGCGGAAGCGCTCGCCCTCCTCGCGGCCCGCGCGCCCGGCCCGCTGTACCTCCGGCGGCCAGACGCGCTCGAAGAACTCGCGCACCTCGGCGCGGAACTGCTTTTCGCTCTCGGTGTATTCGAAGTCCATGGCGATCCTCCGTCGTCTCGTTGCGAGTCAGTCGCCGCTGGCTAGTCGAGGATCGCGCTGGCGACGGCGCGGCGGTGTTCGTGCGCTGTGCCGTACGTGCAGGCCGCCGCGGTGCCGATGCGGTAGGGGAACTGCACGAAGTGGTCGTCGATGAAGCCGACGCCGCCGTGCACCTGGATCGCATCGCGGGTGATGCGGGCGGTGGCGTCGCCCATGAACGCCTTGGCGTAGCGTGCGCCCATCTCGTACGGCTGGCCGGTGGAGTGCAGCCAGGCGGCCTTGTAGCAGAGGTTCCGTCCGGTCTCGATGTCGACCACCATGTTGGCGCACTTGTGCGAGATCGCCTGGAAGGTGCCGATCGGCTTGCCGAAGGCGACGCGCGTCTTCGAGTACTCCGAGGCCAGCTCCAGCGAGCGCTGGCAGAGCCCCAGCATCAGCACGGAGTTGGCGATCGCGCCGAGCAGCGTGACCGTGTCCTGCAGTCCGGCGGCCGAGACCACGCGGCCCGCGGCGCCCTCGAAGCGCACGTCGGAGAGCGGCTCGCCGCCCGAGGAGGGCATCTGCGCGGCGCTCACGCCGTCCGCCCCCGTCTCGACAACGGCCATCTCGTCGCCGTCGGCGAGCGGGACCAGCAGGTGCGTCGCCAGCTCCGCCCACGGCACCACGAGGCGCCGGTCGGTCAGCGTGACGGCATCGCCGTCGCCGCGCGCGGCCTCCTGCGCAGGACCGCCTTCGGCGGCAGTGAGCGCCGGGATGACGACCGCCTCGCCGTCGGCGATCGCCTGGGCGAGGTCCGCATCCGCCTCGACGAGCGGGAGGCCGGCGGCGATGGTGGAGTGGGGGTAGGGGCTGACGCAGTAGCCCTTGCCCATCTCCTCGAGCAGCAGGACGGTGTCGAAGAGGCCGCCGCCGGTACCGCCCATCTCCTCGGGGAAGGGAGCGGAGTTCCAGCCGAGGTCGACGATGTTGGGCCAGAGTTCGGTGTCGTAGCCGTCGTCGTTGCGGTAGCCGTCGCGCATCCGGTCGAGCGGGAAGTCGCGCGAGAAGAACTCGCGCGCGGTCTGACCGAGCAGTTCCTGCAGTTCGTTGAATTCGTGGTTCACGGAATGGCCGCCCCTCGTGCCGCGGGCACCGGGGCAGCAGGTCACGAGGTGCGGCGTCGCCCCGGCCCTCGATCGCCGCGTGCGCAATATAGGCCGCGGCCCGCGCAGGCGATAGGCGCGGGGCTTGCGCGCCGCCGCGCCCGCGGCGGCGGCTACTCGCAGTAGGGGAGGCCGAGGTGTGCGAGGTCGGTGGACGGGATTTCGCGCAAGGCCCCGGGGAGGCAACCGGTGAACGGATTGTCGCGGATGAAGAGCGTCTCGATGTTGGGCAGGCCGCCCAGCTCGGCAGGGACCGATCCGCTCAATTGGTTGTTGTAGAGGTCCAGCCGCTCCACGCTCGTGAGGCCGCCCAGCTCGGGCGGAATCGGTCCGCTCAGCTGGTTGGAGTGGAGGATGAGCCACGCGACGCTGCCGAGTCTGCCGAGTTCCGGCGGGATCGGCCCGCTCAGTTGATTGAACTCAAGGTTCAGTGTCCGGAGCCTCGTGAGGCTGCCAATCTCAGCGGGAATGGGGCCGCTGAGCCTGTTTCCGTCCAGTTCGAGCCACGTGAGGTTGGTGAGCTTCCCGAGCGTACCTGGGATTCTGCCGCTCAGCTCATTCGAGCTGAGATACAGGGACCTCAGGTTGGCGAGATTCCCCAGCGCCGCCGGGATCTGCCCGTTCAGCTCGTTCTCGAACAGGCGCAGGTCTTGCAGGTTGGCGAGACCGCCCAGTTCCGGCGGGATCGGCCCGCTCAAACCGTTGCCATTGAGGTACAGCCAGCGCAGGTTGGCGAGGTTCCCCAACTCCGCCGGGATCGGCCCGCTCAGCCGATTGTCGAAGAGGTACAGGCCCTCCAGTAGGGCGAGGCGGCCCAGCTCCGGGGGGATCGAAGCGCTCAACTCGTTCTCCGCGAGGTCCAACCCCCGCAGGTTGGTAAGGTTGCTGAGTTCGAGCGGGATCGGACCGTCCAACGAGTTGAGCCTGAGTCGCAGATACCACAGGTGGGTGAGCCTACCCAGCTCAGGTGGGATCGGACCGCTCAACTGGTTGACCTGGAGCGACAGTGTTTCCAGCCTGACGAGGCGGCCCAGCTCCGGAGGGATGGGCCCGCTCAACTCGTTGGCCTCAAGGGACAGCCACCGCAGGCTCCTGAGGTCACCCAGCGCCGCCGGGATGGGCCCGCTCAACTCGTTGTCATTGAGGAACAGGCGCTCCAGCCTGGCGAGGCGGCCCAGGTCCGGCGGGATGGCCCCGCTCAGCTCGTTGGATCCAAGGGACAGCCACGTCAGGTCGCCGAGCCGGCCCAGTTCCGGAGGGATTGGCCCGCTCAGCCGGTTCTTGTAGAGGAACAGCTCCTTCAGATTGCTGAGCTGGGCCAACTCCCGAGGGATCGGTCCGCTCAGGTCGTTGTCGCTGAGGTAGAGCGTGATCAGGTTGGCCAGGCCGCTGAGCTCGGCCGGAATCGGACCGCTCAACTGGTTCCCGTGGAGCCATAGCCGTTCGATATTGGCGAGGCGGCTCAGCTCGACCGGAATCGGCCCGTTCAACCCGTTGGAATGGAGTTGCAGCTCCGTCACGCGGCCTTCGTCGTCGGTCCTCACGCCGTACCACTCGCCGATAGGCCGGTCAGTCACCCAATTGGTGCGAGTCGCCCAGCGCGCACCGTTGGTCGCCTCGTAGAGCGCAACGAGTACAGCCCGATCGTCAATCGAAGATGCCGCACCTGCTACCGCACACGAAGGCAGTCTGAGGGGGTGGAGGTCGTGATTGGGAAGCTCCCACAAGCTCACCGGGATGCAGCCGCTCAGCGGGTTGCCGCTGAGGTACAACTCGCGCAGGTGCGGGGGCATTTCCAGCTGAGGCGGGATCGCGCCGGTTAACTCGTTGGAAGCGAGCGCCAAACGCACCAGGCTCGTGAGATCTCCCAACGCGGGTGGGATTGGCCCACTCAAGTGGTTGTAGCCCAGATCCAGCCACTCGAGCCTGGCAAGGGCGCCCAACTCCGCCGGCAGAGCCCCGCTGAGTCCGTTGGACTCGAGACTGAGACCCGTCACGCGGCCATCGCTGTCGGTGCTGACGCCGACCCACTCGCCGAGCGGCCGGTCGGTCAGCCAGTTTGTGCTGTCGCGCCAGTTCACCCCCCATGTTGCCTCGAAGAACGCGACGAGGGCGGCCCGGTCGGAGGCTACGCTGCCCTGGGCGGGCTCTGGCTTACAGAACGGCAAGTCGAGGTCGGCGGCCTGATCCTCGAGCAAGTGCTGCAAGCCCACGGGGATGCACCCGGTCAGCCGGTTGTCCCGAAGGTCGATGGACTCGAGGTTCGGGAGGTCGGCCAGCTCGGCCGGGATCTCGCCGCTCAGCCCGTTGTTCGACACCCACAGGTTGCGCAGGCTCGTGAGGCGGCCCAGCTCAGCGGGGATCGGACCGTTGAGTCGGTTCCTGTACAGAGCCAGCAGTTCAAGGCTGGCGAGGCCGCCGAGCTCGGGCGGGATAGGACCGCTCAAGTCGTTGGAGTCGAGCACCAGCCAATTCAGGCGAGTGAGGCCGCCGAGCTCGGTTGGGATCGGGCCGCTGAAGTCGTTCTTCGGGAGGAACAGCATTTCAAGATTGGTGAGGCGACCCAGCTCCGCAGGGATCGGACCGCTCAACTGATTCTCGTGGAGCCACAACCATCGCAGGTTGGTGAGCAGCCCCAGCTCGACCGGGATCGAACCACTCAACCGGTTAGCACCGAGGTTCAGGGACTCCAGGTTGGCGAGGCGTCCCACCTCGGCTGGGATCGATCCGCTCAACCCGTTCGCGTCCAGATGGAGGCTCGTGACACGGCCATCGCCATCGGTGCTGACGCCGTGCCACTCGCCAAGCGGACTGTCGCTCAGCCAGTTCGTACTCCGTCCCCAGTTCACCCCCCACGTCGCCTCGAAGAAGGCGACGAGGGCGGCGCGGTCGGAGGCGACGCTGCCAGGCGCCGGTTCGGGCGGGGTCGACGCGGCTGTCACGTTCGCCGGCGCCGTCTCGCGAGGTACCGGTGTGGCTGTCGGGACTGCGGACGCCGTCTCGCGAGCTGCCGGCGTGACTGTTGGAGTCGACCTGGGCGTCCCGGCACTCGGGGAGGGCGTCTGGTCCGGCTCGGGCTCATCCGGCGCGGCCACGAAGGTGGCGATCGCCAGCACAGCGAGGACGATCACCGCGAGCAGGGCCGTCAGTCGTGTGCTCATCCGCAGGTCCCGTCCGGGCGGTCCGGGCCGATGGCTTGGATGCTAGCGGAGTCGCCCGTGTCGCCGCTGGCCGCCGGAGCGGCGAGTCCATCCCCGCGCACGCCCCGAGGAAGTACGCCCGCAGTGGTGGCGCGGTTCTCCCCGGAGATGCTCGCCCTTCACTCCCTCAGCCCGGCGAGCTCCTCGATCGCGCCGTCGACGTAGAGGATGGAGGCGGCGGCGGTGAGTTGCTCGGTGAGGCGGGCGCGCGTGGCCTCGTCGCTGACGCCGGCGGCGGCGGCGATGCGCTCGCTCAGCTCGGCGATCGAGGCGACGCCGTCAGCGGAGGCGAGCATGCGCGCGACGGGCAGGCTGAGCGGGGTGCCCTCGGGACGCTGCTCGCTGCTGAGCACGTGGCCCCAGGCGAACTCATCGCCCTCGATCACCGGCTTGCGCTCGATGCGCACGCCCGCGTCGAGGCGGGGGACCGAGGCGGCGATCGCCGCCGGACCGGCGCGGTCGAGGGCGGCCCCGCGCGCCGCGCGCGCCGCCGCGCCCGCGCGCGCGCCCGCGGCGAAGGCGGGGGGGGGGCCGCGGGGGTTGGTAACGGCGCGCGCGGTGCCCATCGGCGCGGG
>VXOS01000192.1 GCA_009839925.1 Chloroflexota bacterium | reverse complement strand
AGGTATGGTCCTGACACACAGCACGATGTGTCGCCAGATCTTGGAGATAGGACAGGCTAGCAGACCGCGCCAGTCCCACACTCCCCGCTCGCCCGCCGACGGTGGGCTACCCGTGCTGTCAGGTCGGCTGGTGACGGTGATCGGCCGAGACCGTGAATCGACGCCAGAAGAAGAGGAAGCGCTCCGCATCGACGCGCACCGCGCTCGCCCATTGCAGCAACGCGGGCGCGACGTGGACCGTCAGATCGTGGTGGCGGACGGTTTCGTAGCGGGAGAGATTCTTGCCCTTGAGGTAGGTGTCGACCGGCACATCGAGGACGCCCCGTCAGCCGAGCGGGCGAATGAAATCGAGCGCTAGCTCGCCGCCCCTGCGACGCGCCAGCTCGGCCGCCGCGGCCGTGATCTCGATCTCCATCAGCCCTCGCCGAGGCCCGTCCGAGCTCAGTCCGCCTTCGCCTCGGCGAGGTAGTCCTCGCCGAAGCGGCGCATCAGGTCCGGCGCGTCGAGCAGTTCCCGGGGGTGCAGGCCGATGATCGCGTGATCGACGCCCGCCTCGCGAGCGCGCCCCAGACGCTCCCGCACCTGCTCCAGGCGATCGCTCGCCAGCAGCGCGATGCCGGTCATCGCGATCACGAGCGCGTCCGGGTCGCGCCCGGCGCGCTCGGCCGCCTCGCGAGCGGGCTGCATCGCCTCCCCGGCGGTGTCGAGGTAGTTGCCGTGCGTCAGCCAGCCGTCCGCCAGCTCGCCGATGCGACGCATCTGCTGCGGGCTGTCGCCGCCGATCCAGATCGGCACGTGGCGCGGCGGGTGCGGCCGCGATGTCCAGCCGTCGACCTCGTAGGTGTCGCCCTGGAAGCCGTCGACCCACTCCTCGGTCCAGAGCTTGCGCGTCAGCTCCAGGCTCTCCTCGAAGCGCGCGCCGCGGCGGTCCGAGGGCATCCCCAGCACCTCGAACTCTTCCTTCGCCCAGCCCATCCCCGCGCCGAGGATGAAGCGTCCACCCGCGAGGTGGTCGAGCGTGGCCATGATCTTCGCGTGCAGCACGGCCTGCCGCATGTTCAGCACCAGCACCGCCACGCCGAGCTGCACCCGGCTCGTCGCCCCGGCGACGAACGCCAGCTCGGTCAGCGGCTCCAGCAGCGAGGCGTCGATGTGCACCCGGCCCGGCAGGTTGCCGTCCGCGCTGTAGGGGTAGCGCGAGCGGTACTCGCGAGGGAAGACGACGTGGTCGTTGGTCCAGAGCGAGTCGAAGCCGGCCTCCTCGGCGGCGCGGGCGTGCCGCAGCACCACTTCGCGGGTGGCGCGATCGCCGGCCTGGGGAAGCAGGATGCCTACGTCCACGCGCTCAGCCTCCGTTCGGGCGCCGCCGCGCGGCGCGAGCGACGCTAGCGAAGCAGCGCCGAGCCCGGTGGCACATGGTGTTCGATCTCGCCCCGATGGTCGAGCAGGATCGTGCGCGAGCGGAAGCGCCAGACGCCGTCGACGCGCTCGAAGGAGTCGTGGTAGCGGCCCGCGGCGATGATCTGCAGCGGCAGGTCGGGTGTCGCCAGCGTGACGGTGAAGTAGGAGCGCGCCGTCGCCGTCCCCGCCTCCTCGTCCGGCTCGATCAGCACGTTGGTCGTGACGTGCTTCGTGCGCGGGCTGCCGTCGTGCATGCGGAAGCCGCCGCGCAGCGCCTCGGCCAGCGCCGGGCCGCCCAGCGGCGTCCCGTCCATCCCGTGCTGCCGGCCGCCGTGCGCGAAGACCTCGCCCGCCCCCTCGAAGTCGCCGAGGTCGATGCGCTCCGCGTAGGTGAAGATCAGCGTCTCCACCGCCGCGTGCACCTCGTCCGGGACGGGCATCGGCGGCACCTCCTCGAGCGGCGGACCGAGCACCTCGACGTCGTACGGCAGCTCGCCGATCTCGTATCCCCGGATGTGTTGCGTGAGGTCGCCGCGCGTGTCGAGCATGCTCAGGCGGTCGGTGAACCACCACTCGCCCTCGATGCGCTCGAACTGGTCGTAGTAGCGGCCGCTGCCAACGAGCCGCAACCGCATCGTCGGCGTCGCCTGGAAGAGCGTGAAGTAGGAGCGGGCGCGGGCGGTCCCCGCCTCCTCGTCGACGTCGATCATGATGTTGGTCGTCATGTGGCGCGTGCCCGGCGACCCGTCGTGCACCAGGATCCGCTGCTTGCGGTTCGCGGCCATCTGCGCGCCGGCGTGCGACGCCCCGAGGCTTGAGCGGAACGGCCCGTGCGTGAAGATCTCGCCGACCGCGTCGTGGTCGGCCAGATCGGTGAGGCGCGCGTAGCGCATCATCACGTCGCGGATCGCATCGCGGCTGTCGGTCATCGGCCGTGCACCCCGGCCGGACCGTATGAGTGCGCCGCGAGGAGCGTCAAGCGCTCGAGGCGCCGCCCGCGCGGAGGTGCGCGCTGAGGTCGCCCTCCATGTCCGTGTGGACGCGCCGCTCGGCGAAGCGCCAGGCGCCATCGACGCGCTCGAAGCGATCGCGGTAGCGCCCGCTGATGATCGGCTGCAGCGGCAGCTCCGGCGTCTGCTGCAGCGCGACGAAGTAGGAGCGCGCGAGGCCGCTTCCGGCAGCCTCGTCCACCTCGACGGCGACGTTGGTGGTGACGTGCTTGGTGCGCGGGTTGCCCTCGTAGAGGCGGACCGCGCCGCGCAGGCCCGCGGCGAGCGCCTCGCCGCTCAGCTCGTAGCTGCCCGCCGCGCTCTCGCCGACGAAGGGACCGTGCTCGAACAGCGCCCCGACGCCCTCGAAGTCAGCGAGGTCGATCCGTTCGGCGTAGGTGTAGATCAGCGCCTCGATCGCGTCGACCGCGTCCGGCGGCGCAGGCAGCGGCCGCAGCTCGGCCGCGGACGGGCCGCGCAGCGCCAGCGAGGGCTGGCGGCGCGGGGCGGCGCGCAGGAAGCCGCCGACGTCGCCCGAGAGGTCGAAGCTGCTGACGCGCTCCTCGAACCGCCACGCGCCGTCCTCGCGCACGAAGTCGTCGTAGTAGCGGCCCGCGCCGACGACGCTCAGCGGCTCGCCGGGCGGCTGCTTGAGCATCGCGTAGTAGGAGCGAGCGCGGGCCGTGCCGGCCGCGCCGTCGATGGCGATCAGCAGGTTGGTCGTGAGGATGCGCGTGCGCGGCGTGCCGTCCTCGTGCAGACGGATGCCGCGCGCGCGGTCGGCCGCCAGCTCGGCGCCGCCGAGCGAGCGGCCCATCGTCGAGGAGAAGCGGCCCTTCGCGAAGAGCCGTCCGATGCCCTCGAAGTCCGCGCCGTCCTGCAGCCGCGGGTAGGCGTGGACAAGCGCGACGATGGCGGCGCGGTCGGCGGCGAGGCTGGTGGAGGACATCGGCGGCACGCTAGGCAGCGCCGCGCGCGCTCGTCAACCTCGACGAACGCGTGGCAGCGGCTGCGGGGTTCGCGCGGTAGGATGAGCCCCGCCGCGCGGACGGAGCGCGGCGGGGGGTGATCACGATGGCCGAGGCCGCCGCCGCGCCGATCGTGCTGACGCGGGGCGCCGAGGCGCCCTGGTCCGGGCACCGCTCCGGGATGAGCATCCAGTTCGGCGTCTCCGGGGAGTTGAGCGGCTCGCGCAACGTCTTCATGACGCACCAGCGCATCCCGCCGGGCATGGAGAGCACCCCACACGTCCACACCAACTGCGAGACCGCGATGTTCGTCCTCGCGGGCCCCGTGCTGATGCGCCACGGTCCCGCGCTGGAGCTGGAGCACCACGCCGAGAGCGGCGACTTCTTCTACGTGCCCGCCAACGCGCCGCATCAGATCGTCAACCCGAGCACAACGGAGGACGCCGCGGTGGTGCTCTGCCGCGACGCCGCCGAGGAGATCGTCAGGGAGCTGTAGCCCGCTTGCCGGGCGCGAACGGAGCAAGTCATGGAGCAACTCGAGGGACGCGTCGCAGTGATCACCGGGGGAGGCTCCGGCATCGGCGAGGGCTTCGCCCGCGTCTGCCACGAGGCGGGGATGCGCGTCGTCGTCTCGGACATCGAGGAGGACCAGGCCGCGCGCGTCGCGAACTCGATTCGCGAGCTCGGCGGCGAGGCGATCGGCCTGCGCGCCGACGTCTCCGACGCCGCCTCGGTGGGCGAGCTGGCGGACCGCGCGTACGAGGAGTTCGGCGAGGTCAACCTGCTCTGCAGCAACGCCGGCGTGATGATGGTCGCGCCGCTGCTCGAGACGCCGATCGAGGACTGGCAGTGGACGCTCGGCGTCAACCTCTACGGCGCGATCTACTGCGCGAACGCGTTCGCGCCGAGGATGCGCGAGCAGGACGGCGAGGGGCACATCGTGTTCACCGCCTCGATCGCCGGGACGCGGCCGATCCACGAGACACCGATCGGCGTGTACGTCTCCTCGAAGTACGCCGTCGTCGGCTTCGCCGAGACGCTGCGCAGCGAGCTGGAGCCGGACGGCATCGGCGTCTCGATCCTCTGCCCCGGCGGCGTCGACACGCAGATCTTCACCGCCACCCGCAACCGTCCCGAGGAGCTGGGCGGGCCGGCCGAGCTGCCGCCCGCGGCGGAGGCTCGCGTCGCCGAGCGCGAGGAACTTGTCGAGGTCGACCCGGCGATGGACCCGGTTGTGGTCGCGCGGCGCACCATCGAGGGCGTGCGCGCCAACCGGCTGTTCATCTTCAGCCACCCGGACACCCGCCCCGACTACGAGCAGCGCAACGCCCGCGTAATCGCGGACTACGACGCCGTCTCCTGAGCCTCGAAGCGGACCGCCTCCCGTGAGCGGCAGCGCCGAGGGCGAGGACCCTCGCGCGTTGCTGCGCCGCGCGATGCGCCTGCACAGCGACGACCAGATCGACGCTGCCCTCGCGAGCGCCGAGGGCGCCGTCGCGCTCGCCCCGGACTTCTGCGAGGCGCACGCCTACCTCGGCAACACGCTGGTCACCCGCAAGCGCCGCTTCGCGGACGGCCTCGCCGCGCTGGAGCGGGCCGTCGCGCTCTGCCCGGGCGACGCCGCGATCCTCTACACGCTCGGCTGGTGCCGCGAGTTCGTCGCGCACGCCCTCGAACACCCGCGCCAGCGCCAGCCCCACCAGTCCGTCGCGCAGGACGCCGCCACCCTCTACGCCGCCACCACCGAGGTGCTCCGCCGCGCCCTCACCCTCGACCCCGACCCGCAGCTGCGCGGCGACATCGAGGACATCCTCGACGTCGTCGCCAACGCGACCGGTATCCCCTGGGACGAGGACGAGTAGGGCAAGGGCCCGGCGCGCTGCGCGCGCTCCCCCTCACCCCCCGCCCTCCCCCGCCAGGGGGGAGGGAGCCGGATC
>VXOS01000016.1 GCA_009839925.1 Chloroflexota bacterium | reverse complement strand
ACGCGCAGCGAGGTGTCCTTCACCTCGCGCGCCTTCTCGCCGAAGATCGCGCGCAGCAGCTTCTCCTCCGGCGTCAGCTCGGTCTCGCCCTTCGGCGTGATCTTGCCGACGAGGATGTCGCCCTCGCGGACCTCGGCGCCGACGCGGATGATGCCGCGCTCGTCGAGGTCGCGCAGCGACTCGTCCCCGACGTTGGGGATGTCGCGCGTGATCTCTTCCGGCCCCAGCTTCGTGTCGCGCGCCTCCACCTCGTACTTCTCGATGTGGATCGAGGTGAACTTGTCCTCGCGGATCATGGACTCGGAGAGCACGATGGCGTCCTCGAAGTTGAGGCCCTCCCAGGACATGAAGGCAACGAGTACGGACTGACCGAGCGCGAGCTCGCCGTGCTCCGTGGAGGAAGAGTCGACCAGCGGCTGGCCGCGCGTGATGCGGTCCCCCTTGCGGACCAGCGGGCGCTGGCTGATGCAGGTGCCCTGGTTGGAGCGCACGAACTTGCTGAGCGGGTAGCGCTCCTCGCGGCCGCTGTCGTAGCGAATCGTCAGGAAGCTGGCTGTGGAACTGAGCACCTCGCCGTCTTCCTCGGCGAGGATGACCTGGCGCGAGTCGACGGCGACCGGGCCCTCCATGCCGGTGCCGACCAGCGGCACCTCCGGGCGCACCAGCGGCACGGCCTGACGCTGCATGTTCGCGCCCATCAGCGCGCGGTTCGCGTCGTCGTGCTCCAGGAACGGGATCAGCGCCGCCGCGACGGAGACGATCTGCTTCGGCGAGACGTCCAGGTAGTCGACGTCGCCCGGCTGCACCATGCGCAGCCGCTCGGCGTGGCGTACCTCGACGCGATCGTCGGAGAGGTTGGAGTCTTCATCGAGGTGGGTGTTGGCCTGCGCGATGCGGAAGGCCTCCTCCTGCTGGGCGTCCAGGTAGACGGTCCGGTTCGAGGCGAACGGGCGCACCTGGATGCGGTCCTCGGCCGCATCGGCCAGCTTCTCCGCCAGCTCCTCGTTGACCATGCGGCCGGAGCGCGCGATCTGGTTGCCGGCGGCGTCCTTGACGCCGGCGGCGAGGATGCGGCCGACCAGCTCCGGGCTCTTCTTGCCCACTTCCTTCAGCACCGGCCGGTACGGCGTCTCGATGAAGCCGAAGTCGTTGACCCGCCCGTAGGTGGCGAGGTTGCCGATCAGGCCGATGTTCGGACCCTCCGGCGTCTCGATCGGACAGATCCGGCCATAGTGGCTGAAGTGCACGTCGCGCACGTCGAAGCCCGCGCGGTCGCGCGAGAGGCCGCCGGGGCCCAGGGCGGAGAGCCGCCGCTTGTGGGCCAGCTCGGCGAGCGGGTTGGTCTGGTCCATGAACTGGGAGAGCTGCGAGCCGCCGAAGAACTCCTTCATCGCGGCGACCACGGGACGCACGTTGACCAGCGCCGAGGGCGTGGCCTCCTCCGGGTCGGTGATCGTCATGCGCTCGCGCACCACCCGCTCCATGCGCAGCAGGCCGATGCGGAACTGGTTCTGGATCAGCTCGCCCACCGAGCGCACGCGGCGGTTGCCGAGGTGGTCGATGTCGTCCGGGCGGCCGACGCCGTTGTTAATCTCGACCATCTTGCGGACGAGCTCGATGATGTCGGCGCCGCGCAGGGTGCGCTGCTCCGGCTGGTCGGCGAGCGCGAGCCGCTTGTTGACCTTGTAACGGCCGACGCGGCCCAGGTCGTAGCGCCGCTCGCCGAAGAACAGCGTGTCCAGCAGGTTGCGTGCGTTCTCCGCCGTGGGCGGGTCGCCGGGGCGGATGCGGCGGTAGAACTCCTCGAGCGCGGTCTGGCGGTCCTCCGAGGGGTCCTTGGCCAGCGTGGCGTCGAGGTAGGAGTGCTCCTCGTCCGTGTCGACGTCGGCGAGCATCGCCCGGACGCGCTCGTCGGTGCCGCGCTCCTCGTCGCTGAGGCCTTCCTCCATGTCGACGGCGCGGAGCAGGATGGTGACCGGGATCTTGCGCTTGCGGTCGACCTTCACGGAGAGGATGTCCTTGGCCGAGGTCTCGAACTCCAGCCAGGCGCCGCGGTTGGGGATCAGCTTGGCCTGGGTGAGGCGGCGGCCGGTTGCGGGATCGCGCGTCTCGGTGAAGTAGACGCCGGGCGAGCGCACGAGCTGGGAGACGACGACGCGCTCGGCGCCGTTGATGATGAAGGTACCCTGCTCGGTCATCAGCGGGAGGTCGCCCAGGAACAGCTGCTGCTCCTTGATCTCGCCCGTCTCCTTGACGGTGAGCGAGGTGTCGACCAGCAGCCGTGCGGAGTAGGTTGCGTCGCGCTGGCGGCACTCGCGCTCGGAAAGGCGGGGCTCCTCCAGGCGGTAGTCGGTCAGCTCGAGGCCCATGCGCGTGCTGGTGAAGTCCTCGATCGGCGAGATCTCGTCGAACAGTTCACGCAGGCCCTCGTTCAGGAAACGCTGGAACGACCGGCGTGGCATGTCGATCAGGTTCGGCACGTCCAGTACCGGGCTCGCCTTGCCGTAGTGCTGCGTAGCGAGGGACGTGTGCGCCGTCTGCCGAGTGGTCGTGACCAAGGAGCGACTCCTCCGGCTAATCACCAGGGTTGATCGGGCGTGGCGGGGCCGCGACACACGCACATACCGGGGCCGCACACGTGCGCCCCCGGCGTGACCGGAGATCGTTGTCGGTCAGTAGATGTGGTATTGCCGCGCCCAACGCTGCTACGAGTTTACCCCACCAGGCACAGATAAGAAAGCGTACCGCACTGCGAATTCTTTGCCAAATCCGCATTCGCTGCACGCTGTATGCACATCGTGCGCTACGGCGCCGCCGAGGGTGCCCGGTAGGGGCGCTGTGCGGCGTCCGCCCACACCGGCCAGGCGTCCTTCGGCTGTCCCGCTGTGTCCAGCAGACCGCTGCTCCTGAGCAGTTCGATGGGCAGATCGGAGACGAACTGCGGATCGCGGCTGGCGTACCAGACCACGAACGGGGATTGCAGCGCCTCGGCGTCGGCAAGCAGGCGCACCAGGTAGCGGCGCTGCTCATCGGGTGTCGAGGAGTTGATCCCGCCCGGCCCCTGCGCCGACGAGAAGCCGACGGCGGCGAAGGCGATCGGCAGGTTCGTGTGGTCCCGCAGCTGCGCGTAGTAGTCCGCCGGGATGTTGCGCGCGACCTCGTGCACCAGCGAGGGGAAGGTCGCGATCGCCACCAGGTCCAGGCGCTCGCCGAACTCCTCCAGCCGCTCCCAGCGCGGCGGGTGCGCGATCTCCCACGGCGTCACGCCCAGCAGCTGCTCGTACTGGAACGTGGGGAAGACCAGCGTCCGCGGGCTGACCTGCTTCACCACGTCGTAGACCTCCCGGTAGACGCCGAGGTAGGCCTCGTACTCGGCGGCCGAGCGATCGAAGGTCGCGTTCACCTCGATGCCGAACGCGAGGAAGGCGGGCTGGTAGGCGCCCGCGACGAAGCGAGCCTCGGTGACGAGAGCGGCGCGGAGATCGGGGTTCAGCAGCCCCGCTCCCGCGTACCCGTCGGGCAGCGCCGCGAGGCGGCCGCGATCCGCGGGGGCATACGGATCGATGGCGTAGAACAGCGTCAGGTTGCGCTCCTCAATGGCCCGCGCCTCGCGCTGCGTCTGTTCGCGCAGCTCCTCGGAAGGCTCGACGCCGGGCAGGAACTCGCCCCAGGTGGGGCTGCGCTGGATCAACAGCAGGTCGCCGTACAGCGCCGTGAGGTCGAGCGCCTCGACATAGGCGGCGTCGTCGAGACGCGCGGGCAGGGAGGAGAAGCCCAGCCGGAACGGGCGTGGTTCGCCGGCCTCCGGGCGTGGCGTCGCCGAGAAGCCGGGCTCCTCGACACGCTCGATGCGGCAACCGAGGGCGGCGAGCGCGAGCAGCGCCAGCAGCGCGGCGTACAGCGCGACACGGAGCTGCGGGGCAGGCGGGCGGCCTCTCATCCCTCCGATTGTCGCAAGGCAAGGCGGGGAAATGCGAACCGGCCGTCACCGGGGGACGTTCGCGCCCGCCGTTGTAGACTGCGCGACGTGGAGAGTCCCCGCTTTCGCCGCCTGGTCCAGCGAGCGCTTGACGCGCTGCCGCCGGAGATCGACTCCTACCTCGACAATGTCGCGATCGTGATCGAGCGCGAGCCCAGCGACGAGGATCTCGAGGACGCGGGCGTCGAGCCCGGCTCGACGCTGTTCGGGCTCTACGTCGGCACGCCGCTCACCGATCGCGGCGAGTACCACATGACGCTGCCGGACCGGATCCTGATCTTTCAGGGCCCGATCGAGCGCGCCTTCCACCCTCGCGACATCCCGGACGAGGTGCAGCGCACCGTGCTGCACGAGCTGGCGCACCACTTCGGGTTCGAGGAGCGCGAGATGGAGCGGCTCGGCCTCGACTAGGCTCCGCCCGCGGCGACGCGGCGCAGCAGCCGCTCGGCGGCGTCCGCCGCCAGCTCCACCGCGCGCTCCATCGCCTCCGCCCCCGTGATGCCCTCGCCCGCGAGCGTCTCGAGGTCGGCGACGCCCTCGGGCCGGCCGCTCGCCGCGCCCGCGACCGCGAGGCAGGGCCGGTCGAGGGCGGCGCAGCGCTCGATCACATGCGCGACGGTCTTGCCGAACGTCGTCTGGGCGTCGAGCGAGCCCTCGCCGGTGACGACGAGGTCGGCGGCCTCGATCGCGTCGTCGAGGCCGACCGCGTCGGCGACGAGCGCCGCGCCGGACTCGATCCCGCCGCCGCCCGCGCCGATCAGGCCGGCGGCGAGGCCGCCGCCCGCACCGCCGCCGGGCAGGTCCGTCAGCTCGACGCCGAGGTCGTGGCGCACCGTCCGCGCCCAGCGCCCGAGCGCGTCCTCGAGCATCTCGCCCAGCTCGCCGGCGACGCCCTTTTGCGGGCCGTAGACGGCGGTCGCGCCCGCTTCGCCGAGCAGCTCGTTCGTGACGTCGACGGCGACGCGCAGGTCGACGTCGGCGAGGCGCCGGTCGACGCCGGAGCTGTCGATGGCGAAGACGTTGAGCAGGTGGATGCCGCCCGCCGGCTCGGGCAGGGGATCGCGATCGCGGTCGAGCAGGCGGTAGCCGAGCGCCTGCGCGGCGCCCGCCCCGCCGTCGTTGGTGGCGGTGCCGCCGACGCCGACGATGAGCGATCGAGCGCCGCGATCGACGGCGGCGCGGATCAGCTCGCCGACGCCGTAGCTGGTTGCATGGCCGGGGTCGCGCAGGTCGGGCGGGGCGAGCACGAGCCCGGCGGCCGCGGCCGGGCGCGAAGAAACAAGTCCGACCCCCCGACACGGAGAGGGAGTGGGGGGGGGCGGGGGGT
>VXOS01000039.1 GCA_009839925.1 Chloroflexota bacterium | reverse complement strand
TACCCGCCATGGCTGCGCTTCGTGCGGTTCAACGGGCCGTACATCAGCTACCACTACTTCTACCGCTTCGGCGACTCCTTCATGGACATCTGGCTCGACAAGTAGCGGCAGTGGCCTGCGCGGATTGAAGCGGGAAGCCCGGCCTACTCGCGTGCACTCGCACGCGTGGTGCCATCACTCGCGCTGCGCGCAGGCTGAACGGTTCCCATTGAGTGGAAGTGGAGGGCCGCTGACCGCCCGGCCGCTCAGACCAGGCCGCGTACCTCGCCGTCGGGGCCGAGGTCGAAACCGAGCGCGTTCGGCTGCGCGGGCAGGCCGGGCAGCGTGATGATCGGCCCCGCGAGCGCGATGATCTGCCGGGCGCCCGCCGCCACCCGCAGCTCGACAATCGGGAAGGTGTGGCCGACGGGCACCCCGCGCCGGTCCTGGAACGCCGAGAGCGAGAGGTGCGTCTTCGCCACGCAGATTGGAAAGTCCCAGCCGTTGCGCTCGAAGCGGCGGGCCGTCGTGCGGGTGAGCGGACCCCAGCTCACCCCGTCCGCGCGATAGATCTCGCGCGCGAGCGTCTCGATCTTCCCGAACACCCCGGCGTCGTCCTCGTAGAGCAGCCGCACCTGCGAGGGCTGCTCGACCGCCGAGACGACGGCCTCGGCCAGCTCGGTCATGCCCGCACCGCCCTCGCTGAAGCCCTTCGCCTCGACGGCGGCCAGCGCGCCCGCCTCAAGGGCGGCGCGTCGTGCGATCTCGATCTCCTCGGGAGTGTCGTTCGGGTAGCGGTTGATCGCGACGACGGCGGGCAGGCCGTAGTCGCGGACGACGCCGATCGCGTTGCGCAGGTTCGCGGCGCCCTCCTCGACGGCCTTCGCGTCCGGATCGTCGAGGGCGTCCCGCCCCGCGCCGCCGTGCCAGCGCAGGCCGCGGATCGTGGCGACGACGACGGCCGCCGAGGGCTCCGGCCCACCCTGGCGGATCTTGATGTCCATGAACTTCTCGAAGCCGAGGTCGGCCCCGAAGCCCGCCTCGGTGACAGCGAGCTCGCCCGTGGCCAGCGCCAGCCGGTCGGCGATGATCGAGGAGCAGCCGTGGGCGATGTTGCCGAACGGCCCGGTGTGCACGATCGCCGGCTGGCCCTCGGCGGTCTGGACCAGGTTTGGCTTCAGTGCGTCCTTGAGCAGCACCATCAGCGCGCCCACGCAGTGCAGCTCAGCGGCGCGCACGGGCCGGTCGTCCCCGGTCCAGCCGACCACTATCTCGGAGAGGCGCACCCTCAGATCGGCGTAGTCCGAGGCGAGCGCGACGATCGCCATGATCTCGGACGCCGCCGAGATGTCGAAGCCCGTGTCGCGGAGGGGCCCGTCGGCGCGCCCGCCGACGCCGGTCACGATCCGCCGCAGCGCGCGGTCCTCGGCGTCCGTCACCCGCCGCCAGGTGATGCCCTGCGGAGCGAAGCCCTCGATGGCGCCGGAGCGCGCCGCGTTGTCGGCCATCGCGGCGAGGAAGTTGTGCGCGGACTGGATCGCGTGGAAGTCGCCGGTGAAGTGCAGGTTGATGTCGGCCTCGGGTTCGACGATCGCGCGCCCGCCGCCGCTGCCGCCGCCCTTCATGCCGAAGAGAGGACCGAGCGAGGGCTGGCGAATCGCAAGGACGGCGCGCTTCCCGATCGTCGCGAGCCCGTCCGTGAGCCCGATCGAGGTGGTTGTCTTGCCCTCGCCGGCCGGCGTCGGCGTGATCGCGGTGACGACGACCAGCTTCCCGGAGGCGCCGCCCTGCGGGATCGCCTCCAGCGGCACCTTCACCTTGTCGCGCCCGTACGGCTCGAGCGCCTCCAAATCGAGGCCGAGCTGCCCGACCACCTCGCCAATAGCGCGCACTACAACCTCCCGCGTAGTACCGCGAGGGTACCGGATCGCGCCTGCGGCCCGCGCGCGCCTTCGAGACCGTATGCGCTCTACGCCCGCCCCACGGCGGCGTCGATGCGCGAGATCAGCTCGGCGTCGAGGGGGCCGCGCGCCTCGGCGTCGACGCACTCGCGCAGTTCCTCGCGGTTCTTGACGCCCAGCACCACGGTCGAGACGCCCGGCATCGAGAGCGCGTAGCGGTGTGCGAGCGCGGCCGGCGACTCGCCGAGGTCGCGTGCGAGGTCGCGGAACGGCGCGGCGCGATCGAAGTCGGCCGCGTCGCCGTGCCCCTCCGGCAGATCGCGGTCGATCGCGTCGGTCAGGGCGCCCGCCTGCACGGCGCGAATCCCCATCACGGCGACGCCCTGCTCGCCCGCGGCGGCGATCACCTCGCGCGGGCGCAGTGGGCCCTCGAAGCGCTGGATCGCCCCCGCCGAGTCGAGCAGGTTCGTGATGCACTGCACCGCGCCGGGCGGCGTCGCGGAGTGGAGCGCCGCGATCACCGCGTCGGGCACGCCGATGCCCGTGATGCCCCACGCGCCCGCCAGCCCTTCCGCCACCAGGCCCTCCAGCGCCGGCCGCACGGCTTCCTCGAAGAGCGTGAGCGGCGTGCCCGCGTAGCGGTCGGCGTCGGCATCGGCGACGAGCATGTTGTGCACGATGAAGACGTCGACGCGCTCGAGGCGCAGCCGCGCCAGGCTCTCGGTAAGGCTCGAGCGCAGCAGGTCCGCCACCTCGGAGGCCAGCGGCGCGCCGACGCGGCACTTGGTGGAGACGCGCACGCCGTCCGGGAGCCGCCCGCCGAACGCCTCGCCGACGACGCGCTCCGCCTCGCCGTCGCCGTAGGTCGGCGCGACGTCGAGCAGGTTGATGCCGTGCTCGATCGCCTCGCGCGTGGTGGCGACGCACTCCTCGCGGGTCGTCGCGCCCCAGACCTGGCCGATCCCCCCGCCGCCGAGGGTGAGCGCGCTCACATCGTATCCGAGGCTGCCGAATGCACGTTGTTCCACGGCGCGAGCGTAGTGCGCGGGCGCGCGGCGAGACAACGGGCGAGGGACCGGCGGCGGCTAGCTGATCTCCGCCAGGGACTCCTCGAGGCCCTGCAGGCGCGAGGAGGCCGTCGCCAGGCGCTCCTCCTCGCGGGCGACGACGGCGGCCGGGGCGCGCGTGCGGAACTGCTCGTTCGCGAGCTTCGCATCGAGCTTCCGCACCTCGTCCTGCGCCTCACCGATCTGCTTGCCCAGCCGCGCGCGCTCCGCCTCGAGGTCGAACAGCCCCGCCATCGGCAGCACCACGCGCCCGACCGGCAGCACGGCGGTCACGACGCCCTCGGACGGGGCGTCCGAGGCGCCCGCTACCACGTGCAACGGGCGCGCCCGCGCCAGCTGCCCGATCGCCGCCGCGAGGTCGCCCGCCGCCTCGGCAGCGCCGTCGGCGACGACGTAGGCCTCGACCCAGCGCCCGGCCTCGACGCGCTTGGCGGCGCGCTCGTTGCGGATCGCGCGCACGAAGTCCTGCACGGCGGCCAGGTCGCGCTCGGCCGCCTCGTCGTGGCGAGCGCTGTCGGGCACCGGGTAGCGCGCGACGATCAGCTGCGGCGCGCCGTCCGGGTCCGGGCGCGCCTCCGCGAGGCGCTGCCAGATCTCCTCGGTGACGAAGGGCATGAAGGGGTGCAGCAGCCGCAGCACACGATCGAGGACGTGCGCGGCGACGGCGAGCGGAACGCCGTCGCCCTCGCGCACGCGCAGCTTCGCGAGCTCCAGGTACCAGTCGGCGAACTCGTCCCAGAAGAAGTCGCGCGTCTGGCGCAGGGCCTCGGCGAGCTGGTAGGAGCGCAGCAGCTCGTCGGCGAGGCCGACCGTGCGCTCCAGCCGCGAGAGCACCCAGCGGTCCTCGCGCCGCAGCCGCGCGTCGCCCGCGGGCGGCAGCTCAAGGTCGGCGTCCGGCCCGGCGAGGGTGCGCACGAGGCGCGCCGCGTTCCACAGCTTGTTCGCGAAGTTGCGGCCCGCCTCGACGCGGTCGTCGGTGATGCGCTGGTCGTTGCCGGGACTGGTACCGGAGATGAGCGCGTAGCGCAGCGCGTCCGTGCCGTACTGCTCGATCACGCTCAGCGGGTCGACGACGTTGCCGAAGGACTTCGACATCTTGCGCCCGTCGGGCGCGCGCACGAGGCCGTGCAGGTAGACCGTCTCGAAGGGGATGTCGCCGCCCTCGAAGTCGCGCATGTTGTAGAGCGAGAGCATGATCATGCGCGCGACCCAGAAGAAGATGATGTCGTAGCCCGTCTCCATCACCTGCGTCGGGTAGAAGCGCGCGAGGTCCTCGGCGTCCTCGTCCGGCCAGCCGAGCGTCGAGTGCGGCCAGAGACCGGACGAGAACCATGTGTCGAGGGTGTCCTCGTCCTGGCGAAGCGGGCCGTCGCAGGTGCGGCAGGCGTCGGGGTCCTCGACGGCGGCGATCGTCTCGCTGCAGTCCCCGGCCTCGCAGTACCAGACCGGGATGCGGTGGCCCCACCAGATCTGACGGCTGATGCACCAGTCGCGGATGTTCTCCATCCAGTGCAGGTAGGTCCGCTCGAAGCGCTTCGGCACGAACGCGATGCGCCCGTCGCGCACCGCAGCGATCGCCGGCTCGGCGAGCGGCCCGACGTTCACCCACCACTGCTCCGAGACGATCGGCTCCACCACCGCGCCCGAGCGCTGCGAGTGCCCGACCGCGTGCGTGTACGGCTCGATCTTCTCGATCAGCCCCTTCGCCTCGAGGTCTTCGACGACACGGTCGCGCGCCTCGAAGCGGTCGAGGCCGGCGTAGCGCCCCGCGTGCTCGTTGAGCGTCCCGTCCGGCGCGAGGATGTTGAGCGTCTCCAGCCCGTGCCGCTCGCCGATCTCGAAGTCGACCTGGTCGTGGCCGGGCGTGACCTTGAGCGCGCCGGAGCCCGCCTCGATCTCGATCGCCTCGTCGGCGATGACCGGGATCGGGCGGTCCGAGGTCGGCTCGAGCACCATGCGCCCGATCAGGCGCCGCCAGCGCTCGTCCTCGGGGTGGACGGCCACGGCGGTGTCGGCCGGGATCGTCTCCGGCCGCGTCGTCGCGATCACGATGTAGTCGTCGGTCGGCTCGCCGTCCTCGCCGAGCGCGGGGTAGCGCACGTACCAGAAGGCGGACTCGACATCGCGGTACTCGACCTCGAGGTCGGAGAGCGCGGTCTGGCCGACGGGGTCCCAGTTGATCATCCGCTCGCCGCGGAAGATCAGGCCGTCATCGTAGAGGTTCACGAAGGTCTGGCGGACGGCGCGCTGGCGCGCCTCGTCGAGCGTGAACGCCTCGCGCTCCCAGTCCGCCGAGGCGCCGAGCCGGCGGTGCTGCTCGGCGATGCGCGCCCGCGAGGCGTTGACGAAGTCCCAGACGCGCTCGAGGAAGGCCTCGCGCCC
>VXOS01000205.1 GCA_009839925.1 Chloroflexota bacterium | reverse complement strand
GCCCAACGGCCCCCCCGCGCCGCCCGCTATGGCGGCGGGGCTGAACCATCCGCATGCTGGTTACTCCGTTGCGGCGTGGCGTGGCGCGGGGGGGAGGCGCCACGCCTCGCAAGCACGTTTCGCTATACTCGCCGCCCGGTGCGAACATCCATCGCGGCCGGGCCTGCGCGGCCCGGCGGCGGTGCGACGAAGGGGGATGGCGCATGAGCGACGAGCCGATGGTCCCGCCAGAGGCGACCGCAATGATCGGACAGGAGACGCGGCGCGGCACCGGTGTCGTCTACCAGAAGGAGGCCCAGCGCTGGGCCGCCGCGGTGGGCGACCTGAATCCGCGCTACTTCGACGAGGAGGCGGCCGAGGCGGAGGGCTTCAGCGACACGCCGATCCCGCCGCTGTTCGTCTCGCAGGTGATGCAGGGCGTCACAATCCGCGACGGCCTCCGCCACGACGGCATCCCCGGCGGCGGCGGCGGTGGCATCCCGCTCAACAACGCCCCTCGCCGCATGGCCGGCGGCGAGGAGTACGAGTTCCTGGAGCCGATCTACCCGGGCGACACCCTCACCGCCGTCACGCACATCGCCAACATCGAGGAGAAGACGGGCCGCTCCGGCCGCTTCGTGCTGATGACGAGCGAGACCACCTACACCAACCAGGACGGCGTGGTCGTCGTGCGCTCGCGCATGTCCACGATCGCGAACTGACGGGGGTGCGACCATGGCAGACCAGATCTATTTCGAGGACGTGAACGTCGGCGACGAGCTGCCGGAGGTGGTGGAGACCGTCGACGAAGTGCAGATGTTCTTCTTCAGCGCCGCGACCAACAACGGTCACCGCATCCACTACGACGCGCCCTATACCACCGAGGTCGAGAACCGCCCGAACATCCTCGTGCACGGCCCGCTGCAGGCGGGGCTGCTGGCGAAGATGGTGACGGACTGGCATGGACCGGCCGGCCACCTCAGGCGCTTCCGCATCCAGAACCGCGGCAACGCCTTCCCGCACGAGAACCTCTACTACGGCGGCACGATCACCGATAAGCGCGAGGAGGGCGGCGAGGCGCTCGTCGATCTCGACATCTACGAGCGCAACGAGGGCGGCGACGTGCTGGTGCCCGGCGCCGCCACGGTGAGCCTGCCGCGGCGCTCCTGAGGCGTCGCACCGTATCACCGAGACCCGAAGGGGGTGAGCAATGGGACTGAGAGGCGACGCAGCAATCGTCGGCGTCGCGGAGTGGAAGCCGGAGCGCCGGCCGACCCGCGAGCCGATGTTCTCGTTCGAGCAGTACGCCGAGCTGGCGAAGGAAGCGCTCGACGACGCGGGCATCGGCGTGAAGGAGGTCAACGGCCTCTGCACGACCGGCGTCCGCGAGTCCTCGATGTTCGCGCCGGCGACGCTCTCCGAGTACATGGGGTTGCCGGTCAACCTGGCCGAGCACGTGGACCTCGGCGGGGCGAGCTCGGCGGGGATGATCTGGCGCGCGGCCGCGGCGATCGAGCTCGGGCTCTGTGACGTCGTGGTCTGCGCGACGCCCTCGGGGCCGACGCCGCAGCCGCCGGGTGGGCCGGTCAATCCCGGGTACCTCGGCGCCTCGAGCGGGGCGTTCGGATCGCCGCAGGCTGAGTTCGACATCCCCTACGGCAACCTCGCGCAGAACTGCGGCTACGCGCAGATCGCGCAGCGCTACGCCGCCGAGTTCGGCTACGACGAGCGGGCGCTGGCGAAGATCGCGGTCGACCAGCGCACCAACGCCTGCGCCTACCCGCCCGCCTTCTTCCACGGCCAGCCGATCACGGTCGACGACGTGCTGAACAGCCCGATGATCGCGGACCCGCTGCATTTGCTGGAGATCGTGATGCCCTGCAGCGGCGGGGCGGCCGTGGTCCTCGCGAGCCGCGAGCGCGCGCTGAGCACGAACCACCGCCCCGCCTTCCTCACCGGCTTCGGCGAGCACCTGGCGTTCAAGACGCCGAGCTACGCCGAGGACCTGGTGCGCACGCCGATGAAGCCCGCCGCCGACAAGGCGTTCGAGATGGCCGGCGTGGCGCGCTCGGAGATCGACGCGGCCCAGCTCTACGACTGCTACACGATCACGGTGCTGCTGGCGCTGGAGGACATGGGCTTCTGCGAGAAGGGCGAGGGCGCGCGCTTCGTCAACGATCACGACCTGACCTACGAGGGCGACTTCCCGCTCAACACCAACGGCGGCCAGCTCTCCTTCGGCCAGCCGGGCATGAGCGGCGGGATGTCGCACGTCACCGAGGGCGCTCGCCAGATCATGGGCCGCGGCGACGCGAACCAGCTGGAGAGCTGCGACACGGTGCTGGTTCTCAACAACGGCGGGATCATGAGCGAGCAGGTCGCGCTGATCCTGAGGGGGGAGTAGCGCCGTGGACAAGCCACTCCCCGTCCCGACCCCGCAGACCCAGCCGTTCTGGGACGCCCTCGCCGAGGGCCGCGTCGTGCTCCAGCACTGCGCCGAGTGCGACCGCTACGTCTATTACCCGCGCACCCACTGCCCCGGTTGCCTCACGCGCGACCTCGAGTGGCACGAGCTGTCCGGCAACGGCGTGGTGCACACCTACACCGTCGCGCGGCGCCCCACGGCGCCGCCGTGGTCGGAGGACGTGCCGCAGCTGATCGCGGTCGTCGAACTGGACGAAGGCCCGCGCCTGACGACGGAGCTCGTCAACGTCGAGCCGGACGCCATCGAGGTGGGGATGCGGGTGCAGCCGGTCTTCCAGACCGTCGGCGAGGTGACGCTGCTGCTCTACGAGCCCGCCTGAGGACGCCGCCCGGGAGCTACTCCGGCAGCGGCTTCGGCTCTTCCGAGGCGGCGACGCGCGCGCGCCTCAGTTCCGCGATGCCCTCGGCGGTGTAGCCGAGCTCGGCGAGGATCGCGTCGGTGTGCTGCCCGGCGAGCACGCCGGGGCCGTAGCGCCCGGGCGTGCGCGAGAGCGTGACGGTGGGTCCCCAGCGCTGGTAGCGGCCGAAGCCGGCGTGCTCCACCTCCGGGGCGAAGCCGTTGGCGCGCATGTGCTCGTCGTCCCGCAAGAACTCACCCTGCGGTACGTCCGCCCGCACGCACGGCGCGCCCGCGGCGATCAGCTCGCGCTCCCACTCGTCCGCCCCGCTCGAGGCGAACGCCTCGCCCAGCGCCGCAGCGAGCGCCTGCGCCTCGCGCTCGCGATCCTCGGGCGTGGCGAAGCGCGCGTCCGCGGCGAGATCGGGGCCGCCGAGCCGCGACAGCGCCGCGGCGAGCGCCTGCCACTCGCGCTCGCTGGAGATCTCGAGGTAGACCCAGCCCTCGGCGGCCTCGTAGAGGCGGCGCACGGGGCTCGGGCCGTACAGCTCCGGGTCGGCCTGGAGCCGCTCCGGCTTGCCCTCGTAGGAGAGGAAGTCGTCGCTGTTCGCGTAGGCGTTGGCGCCGAGCATGCTGAGGTCGATGCGCTGCCCGCGGCCCGTGCGGCGGCGCGCGTAGAGCCCGAGCAGCGCGGACGAGGCGATCGCGACCGAGGTGTTGGGGTCCGGGTTCGCCTCGTTGGAGACGTAGAGCCAGCGCGAGGCCTCGCGGATCTCGTCGAGGTCGTCGCAGTCGGTTGGCGGCATGCCGGAGCCGGCCTGGTGTAACGCGCCGCCCATCGCGGCGCCGGGGATCGGGTGCGCGGCCGGGCGGCTGGCGCTCGGCCCGTCCGGCCCGTAACCGAGAGCGGAGACGTAGACGAGCTCCGGGCGCAGCGCGCTCAGCTCGTCGTAACCGATGCCGAGCCGTTCCGGGACGCCGGGGCGGTAGTTGTGGATCAGCACGTCGGCGTCGCGCACGAGGCGGTGCACGATCTCCTTGCCCTCGACCGTCTTGAGGTCCAGGCAGATGCTCTCCTTGCCCGCCGTGGTCTTCGTCGAGCCGATGTACTGCCCGAAGCCCTGTCCCATGTAGCGGTAGGGATCGCCCTCAAGCGACTCGATCTTGATCACGCGCGCCCCGAGGTCGGCGAGCAGCGATGCGCCCAGCGGCGCCGCGATCACCGTCGCGAGCTCCAGCACCGTGACGCCGTCGAGGGCGTGCGCGGGGGCGTCCATCGCGAACGGGGGCGCCTGCGCCCGCCTGGGAGCGCGCCGCCCGTTGCGCGCCGCGAACAGCTGCGCCTGGTGCGCGCCCGGGTCGGCGGAAGGCCCGCCGGTCCGGCCGGGCGTCTCCCGCAGCTGTGCGAGCGGTCCCAGTTGCACGAGGCGGCCGAGGCGCGGGTGCTCGCCCTCGGAGACCTCGCCGTTGGCGCGCAGGTCGATGTTGTCGAGCGCTTCCTGCGTGGTTTCGAAGGGCTCGGAGGCGACGTTGCCGTCGGCTCGGAAGATCTCCATCCACTCGCCGGCGGGCCGCTCGCGGATCCGTTCGAGGATCACGCCGCGCAGCGCCTCGCGGTCCTCGACGGTCTCCGTGTTCGGCGCGAGGGCGAAGCGCGGGTCGCTGTAGATGTCGGAGAGGTCGGCAGCGGCGATCATCGCGTGGAAGAGGTGCTCCATCAGGTTCGCGAACTGGATCCAGCGCCCGTCCGAGGCCATCACGGGCAGGTATTGCAGCGTGATCCGGCCCGCCGCCGCCGTCTGCCTGATGTCGACCTCGAACTCCGAGGGGAAGCGCCGGGCCAGCTGCGTGCGCAGCAGCCCGTGCGTATCGAAGGGGAACAGCCCCTGCAGCAGGCTGGTCTCGACGAGCTGCCCCCGCCCCGTCCGGTCGCGCACGAGCAGCGCCGCGAGGATGCCCGACAGCGCCGACTGCCACGCGCCGTGCGTGCCGACCGGCACTGCGGCGTAGGCTGGCCCTTCGCGCTGCGGCAGCCCGGCGAAGAGCTGCATGCGCCCGCTCTTGGCCGCCACCAGGCCCTCGCTCGCCGGGTAGTTCGCATAGGGGCCGCGCGGTCCCCAACCGGTGACCGAGCAGTAGACGAGCTCCGGGTTCAGCACCTGGAGCGTCCCATAGTCCGCGCCATGGTCTTCCGCCTCGCCCGGCGCGTACGAGGCGACAACCACGTCCGCGTCCGCGACAAGGTCGTGGAAGCGCCCTCGATCCTCTGCACGTGCGAGATCGAGGATGACGCTGCGCTTGCCGCGCAGCCACATTGGCGCGGCGGCGTCGCTGCGGCGCGGGTCGCCGCCGGGCGGCTCGACCTTCAGGACGTCCGCGCCGAAGTCGGCGAGCACCATCGAGGCCAGCCCGCCGGCAGGCCCGCTGCTGAGATCGACGACGAGCAGGTCGTCGCCGGGGGCGCGCCCCCGGGCCCCCGGGGGGGAGGGCCCGGCCCGGGGGCGCGGCCGACGAGGGGGGGGGCGGGGGGGGACCGTAGCGCGGG
>VXOS01000069.1 GCA_009839925.1 Chloroflexota bacterium | reverse complement strand
CACGCGTAAGAGCGTCGCCAGCGTCAGATGTGTAAAACACACAGGCCTGGAGGAGGCGTACCACGGCGCCTCGCGCACCATCGAGCTGCGCGAGGCCGGCGGCGAGTCAAGACGCATCGAGGTGGACATCCCGGCGGGCATCCAGGACGGCGGGCGCGTGCGCGTGCGCGGCAAGGGTGGTCCGGGGCGCGGCGGCGGCGCTCCGGGCGACCTCTTCCTGCGCGTCGGCGTCTCCGGCCACCCACGCTTCGAGCGCCGCGGCGACGATCTGCACGTCGAGGTCGACGTGCCCGTCGCCGACGCCGCGCTCGGCGGCGAGGCGGAGGTGCCGACGCTCAAGGGACGCGCGCTCGCGCTGCGGATTCCCGCGGAAACGCAGGGCGGGCGCGTCTTCCGCCTCGCGGGCCAGGGGATGCCGCGCAGCGGGGGCGGCCATGGCGACCTGCTGGCGCGCGTGCGGCTGCGCCTCCCGGAGCCGCTCGACGAGGCGCAGCGCGCGCTCTTCGAGCAGCTGCGCGCGAGCGAGGGCGAGCGCGAGGCCGAGACCGCCACGGTCGAAGACGTACGCGCCTCCTGAGCGGCGCCCCGAAGGACGGATCATGACCAACATTCCGCAGGACGAGCCGGTCTTCCAGATCTCGGTGGTGGCGCGCATGGTGGGCGTCCACCAGCAGACGCTGCGCACCTACGAGCGGATGGGCTTCGTCGCGCCCGCGCGCAGCGCCGGCAACCAGCGCCTCTACTCGCAGCGCGACGTCGAGGTGCTGCGGCGGCTGCGCCAGTACGTCGAGGACCTCGGCGTGAACCTCGCGGGCGCCGAGGTGCTGCTGCGCCTCAGCCGCCGCGTCGAGGACCTGCAGGCCGAGCTGGACGACACGCGCGCCGAGCTCGATCGGCTGCGCTCGATGCTGCCGGAGCGCACGCCGCGCCGCGGCCAGCGCTGATCACGAGACGACGAGACACGACGTGGCGCGAAGGGTGATACGGCGATGATGCGACAGGACCGCTTCACGGAGCAGGCGCAGGCCGTCCTGCAGGCCTCGCAGCAGTTGGTGCGCGAGCAGCGGCACGCGCAATGGGACGTCGAGCACGTCTTCCTCGCCATCGCCGAGGCGCCCGAGGGCGTTGCGCGCGAGCTGCTGGGCGAGCTGGGCGTCAGCATGCAGGCGCTGGTGGCGCGGATCCGCAGCCACCTCGACCGCTCGCCGAAGCTGAGCCACGACGTGGTGCAGATCTACACGACGCCGCGCATCGTCGGCCTGCTCGACGCCGCCAACCGCGAGGCCGACCGCCTGAAGGACGAGTTCGTCGGCGTCGAGCACCTGCTGATCGCGATCGCCGACGTGCGTGACGGCGAGGCGGCGGCGATCCTCGAGGAGTACGGCATCTCCAGGGAGCGCATCTACGCGGCCCTGCGCAAGGTGCGAGGCAGCGCGCGCGTCGACTCCCCCACCGCCGACACGCAGTACCAGGCGCTCGGCCGCTACTCGACGGACCTCACGGAGCTGGCCGCTCAGGGCGAGCTGGACCCGGTGATCGGGCGCGCAGTCGAGGTCGAGCGGCTGATGCAGGTGCTCAACCGGCGCACCAAGAACAACCCCGTGCTGATCGGCGAGGCCGGCGTCGGCAAGACCGCGATCGTCGAGGGCCTCGCGCAGCGCGTCGCCGCCGGCGACGTGCCGGAGCGGCTGCGCGACAAGCGCGTGCTCGCGCTCGACATGGGCGCGTTGATCGCCGGCTCCAAGTTCCGGGGCGAGTTCGAGGAGCGGTTGCAGTCCGTGATGCGCGAGGTCCGCGAGGCGGCCGGTGAGATCATCCTCTTCCTCGACGAGATTCACCAGATGGTCGGCGCGGGCGGCGCCGAGGGCGCGATCGACGCCTCGAACATGATGAAGCCCGCCCTCGCGCGCGGCGAGTTGCGCGTGATCGGCGCGACCACCCTCGACGAGTACCGCAAGATCGAGGCCGACCCGGCGCTGGAGCGCCGCTTCTCGCCCGTCTACGTCGACGAGCCCTCGGTGGAGGAGGCGGAGGAGATCCTCGCCGGGCTGCGCGCCCGCTACGAGGAGCACCACGGCATCCGCATCAGCGACGAGGCGCTCGCCGCCGCGGTGCGCCTCAGCGTGCGCTATCTGACCGAGCGGCAGCTCCCCGACAAGGCGATCGACCTGATCGACGAGGCCGCCTCGCGCAGCGTGATCCTCGGCGAGGCGCTCCCCGAGGAGATGCGCGACCTGAAGCGGCGGCTCGACGACGCCTCGGCGCGCCTCGACGCGGCGGCGGCCCGTGAGGACTTCGAGGAGGCCGCGTTCATCAAGCAGGAGGTGCTGCGCATCCAGGACGAGTACCGCGAGCAGGAGGCCGGCTGGCGCGAGGAGCACGGCGTACCGGACGAGGTCGGCGAGGCGGGCATCGCCGCCCTCGTGGCGCAGATGACCGGCATCCCCGTCGATCGCATGCTCGAGGGCGAGGCGGAGAAGCTGCTGCACATGGAGGAGGCGCTGCACGGCCGCGTCGTCGGCCAGGACCGCGCGATCGAGGTGCTGTCCGACGCGATCCGCCGCGCCCGCTCCGGCCTCAAGGATCCGCGCCGCCCGATCGGCTCGTTCATCTTCCTCGGGCCCACCGGCGTCGGGAAGACGGAGCTGGCGAAGGCGCTGGCCGAGTACCTCTTCGACGACGAGGACGCGCTGCTGCGGCTCGACATGTCGGAGTACCAGGAGCGCCACACCGTCTCGCGGCTGGTTGGCGCGCCTCCGGGCTACATCGGCTACGACGAGGCGGGCGGCCTGACCGAGGCGGTGCGCCGGCGCCCCTACCAGGTGGTGTTGTTCGACGAGATCGAGAAGGCGCACCCGGACGTCTTCAACACGCTGCTCCAGATCCTCGAGGATGGGCGGCTCACCGACACACACGGGCGCACCGTCGACTTCCGCAACACGGTGGTCGTGCTCACCTCGAACCTCGGGTCCACGGAGCAGTCGGCCGCGATCGGCTTCCAGCGGACGCGCAGCGAGGACGAGCGCGAGGTGCGCCGCCGCAACATCGAGGAGGCGCTGCGCCGCGCCTTCCGGCCCGAGTTCCTCAACCGCATCGACGAGACGATCGTCTTCGAGGCGCTGACGGAGGCCGAGATCGCAAAGATCGCGGAGCTGCTGATCGACGAGGTGCGCACGCGGCTCGCGGAGCGCGGCGTCGGCATCCGCGTCACGGAGCAGGCGCAGGCCGCCCTCGTGCGCGAGGGCTACGACCCGGCGTTCGGCGCGCGCCCGATGCGGCGCACGATCCAACGCCGCATCGAGAACGAGCTGGCGCGCCGCGTGCTCGCCGGCGAGTTCGCCGACGGCGACGACGTGGTCGTCGACCTCGATGATGCTGGCGAGTTCAGCTTCGCGGCCGAGCGCGTGGCGGCTGAGGCGAGGGTGTAGGCAGCTGGCTGGGGTGGGCAGCGCCAGCACCGTTGCCCGCCCCCCGCCCCCGCCGGATAATCGAGGCCAGCGCCAGCGTCCCGCGGGAGTGAGCGCACGGAGGCATCGTGGGTAGTCGTCGTCGCCGTCGTCGCCGCCGAGGTGGAGCGGGCTCAGGACAGCAGTCCGATCAACAGGCCGAACAGCAGGCCCAACAAGAAGGCCGCGGCCTGAAGGCGACGATTGACTCGTTCGGCGGCTTCCTCACCATCGGCGTGGTCGTCGCTACGGTCGTGATCGTCGCGGCGCTGATCTGGTTCAACCGGCCGGGCGGCAGCAACTCTGCCGGGGATCTCGAGTTCGAGTACCGCGGATCGTCGGCGCCCGTCGACGGGAAGCTGTTCGGCTCGCCCGACGCGCCCATTCGCATCGTCGCCTTCGAGGACTTCACCTGCGGCCACTGCGGTGACTTCAACCGCGACACCAAGCCGCTGCTCGAGGAGGAGTACATCAACCAGGGCCTCGTCTCGATCGAGTACCGGCACCTGCCGCTGCTCGGGCCCGACTCGGTCAACGCCGCCGCTGCCTCGGAATGCGCCGTCGACCAGAACCTGTTCTGGCCGTACCACGACGTGCTCTTCCAGCGGCAAGGCCGCGCGGGCTGGGCCTCCGAGGGCAACCTCAAGAGCTTCGCTCGCGAGGTCGCCGAGCAGCTGCCAGAGGGCGCCTTCGACCTCGACGAGTTCGACAGTTGCGTCGAATCCGGCATCAAGGAATTGGTGGTCGAGGAGGAAGCCCAGCAGGCCGCGCAGGTGCTCCAGGGCCTGCTTGGCAGGCTGTCCACGCCGAACTTCCTGATCAACGGGCAAGTGGTTCCCGGCGCCCAGCCGATCGACGTCTTCCGCGACGTGATCGACAGCCTCGTGCCGGACGACGGCGGCTAGCCGCCTCGGGTCGTGGCCTTCCTGTTCGCCCGCCGCCGCGATTTGCTGCTCGCGCTCGCGATCGCCGGCGTCGCGGTCGCCGGCTACCTCAGCTGGGTCGCCCTCGACGAGGAGCAGGAGGCCGCCTGCTCCGGCGTCGGCGACTGCCAGACCGTCCAGGGCTCCGAGTTCGCCGAGATCGCCGGCGTGCCGATCGCCGTGCTCGGCCTCGGCATGTACCTCGCGCTGCTCGCGCTGATCGCGGCGCGGCGCTGGTGGGCGGCGCTGCGCGACGGCGAGGAGCCGCCGCAGGCGCTGGCTGGCCTGACGTTCGCGCTCGCCCTCGGCGGGACGCTCTACTCCGCCTACCTGACCTGGCTCGAGCTGTTCGAGATCGAGGCGATCTGCGTGTGGTGCGTGGGTTCGGCGGTGATCGTGACGCTGCTGATGGTGCTTGCTGCGCCCGACCTGCGCACGGCGCCTCGCAACATCGAGGCGGACGCTGGCCCCTCGTAGGGGAACGACCGTATCATCGGCGCGACCACCCGCGCGCGGGAGGCCGAAGGAGGCGAAGGTGAGCGAGGTCGAAATCGGTTTCGATGACCTGACGGTGCTCTCCGAGGGAGAGGCCGACGTGTTCGTCCTGAACTTCAACGGGGACGAGGGACCGCCGCCCTACTACGTCACCGTCAATGGCCGCCGCTTCTCCTTCACCGGCGAGACGTTCCTGATCTTCGGCCACAGCGCCAGCCTCTCGAGCTGGGTGCGCGAGCAGGAAGCCGAGGGCCTGCTCGTGCTCCTCGGCGAGCGCGACGACCGCTACCTGCGCTACGTCCACGACCCGGCGGCGGAACTCGAAGAGGCCGAGGAGGCCGCTGCCGCCTCGTAACCAGCGCGTCTCCGGCGCGCCGTCACGCCGGGCGAGCCCCGTCGAGGGCGCAACAACCTATCGAACCGCGAGCAAGCACCTGCGAGCCCCCTCACCCCCCCCCCGGGGGGTTATGAGCATATCGGGGCGCGCGCGGCGGGGAGG
>VXOS01000212.1 GCA_009839925.1 Chloroflexota bacterium | reverse complement strand
CCCCCCCCCCCCCCCCCCCCCCCCCCAGACATCCGCCCCCGCCCCCCCCCCCCCGCCGGCGGGCGCCCCCCCCTCCTCCCCCCCCCGCCCCCCCCCCCCACGCCGACCTCGGGAAGTCGACCTCGGCGCGGCTGTTCGGGGACCGCTTTCCCGAGCGTTTCTTCAGCTTCGGGGTGGCGGAGCAGAACATGATCTCGGCGGCTGCGGGGATGGCGGCGATGGGCCGCATCGCCGTCGCGACGACCTTCGCCGTCTTTGCCGAGCACGCCTACGACCAGCTGCGCATGTCCGTCTCGCAGCCCAACCTCAGCGTCAAGATGATCGCCTCCCACGGCGGCGTCTCCGTCGGCGAGGACGGCGCCTCGGCGCAGTCCGTCGAGGACATCGCGGTGATGTCCTCGCTCGTCAACTTCAACGTCGTCGTCCCGGCCGACGTGGTCGAGGCGGAGGCGGTGATCGAGGCGGCGATCCGCACGCCCGGCCCCTTCTACATCCGCACGGACCGTCCGAAGCACGCGGTGCTCTACAGCGACGGCGCGCGCTTCGAGCTGGGCCGCGCCGACGTGCTCCGCGAGGGCGGCGACGTGACCCTCGTCTCCTACGGGCTGATGGTCGAGCGCACCCTCGAGGCGGCCGCTCTGCTGGCGGCCGGGGGCCTCGAGGCGCGGGTGCTCAACATGGCCACGATCCGTCCGCTCGACGTGGAGGCGCTGACGCGCGCCGCGTCCGAGACCGGGGCGATCGTGGTCGCCGAGGAGCACCTGATGCACTCCGGCCTCGGCGCGATGTGCGCGCAGGCGCTCGCCACGCGCGCGCCCGTGCCGATGGAGTTCGTCGGCATCGACGATCGCTACGGCGAGTCGGGCGTCTGGCACGAGGTGCTGGAGATCGTCGGGCTGACGCCGCAGGCGATCGCCGCCGCCGCGCAGCGCGCCGTCGGGCGCAAGTCGGGCTAGCCGCCGGCCCCGCCGACTACCTGCCCTCGAGGCCAAGCACCGCCGCGATCTCGCGCAGCTCGCGCACCTCGGCGTGAGGTAGCGCAGCCTTGTTGTCGGGGTCGGGCGCGGGCCAGTCTCCGCGGTTCACCCAGATCGCCGAGAGCCCCGAGGCGCACGCGCCCGCGATGTCGTCCGTGGGGTTGTCGCCGATGAAGACGGCGTTGGCCGCGGAGGCGCCCAGCGCCTCGAGGGTGCTCGCGAAGATCCGCTGGTCCGGCTTGCGTACGCCGAACTCGCCCGAGACGACGACGACCTCGAAGTGGCGCTCGAGCGAGAACTTCTCGATCTTCGGGCGCTGCAGCGGGCCCGGCCCGTTCGAGATCAGGCCGAGCGGGTAGCGCGCGCCGAGCCGTTCGAGCAGCGGCTCGGCGTCCGGGAAGATCGCCAGGTGTCCCGGCGTGGCCGCCTGGTAGCGCGCGACGAGCTGCGCGGCGAGTGCCGGGTCCGGCCCCAGGTGCTCGGCGACAAGCCGCTCGAACGCCTCGACGGTGAAGCTCGCCTGCCACTCGCCGAAGCCGGCGGCGCGGTGCGCGTCCTCGCTGTAGTGGCGGAACGAGCCGTCGTAGATCGCGGTCGGCGATCCGAGCGCCTGGAGGGCGGGGCTGCGCGCGTGCAGCTCGGCGAGCGCCTCGGCTAAGCCGGCGCGCCAGCTGCCACGCGCGTCCACGAGTGTGTCGTCGAGGTCGAAGAGGATCGCCTCGATCTGGTCGGGCGCGGGCAGGTGGGCGGGACGCACGGGTGTAGCGCCGGGGCGCGGCTCAGGAGGAGCCGCCGCCCTCGCCGTCCTCGTCCTCGTCTTCCTCGTCTTCCTCGTCGTCGTCGCTGTCGTCGGCGAAGACGCCGACCTCCTCGCCGCGCCAGACGGTGACGATCAGGTCCTCGCGGTAGGGGTCGGCGGTGGAGACGATCTCGTCGTCGAGCGCCTCGAGCAGGTCGTGCAGCGTGTCGTCGGAGACGGACTGGTGGATGACGAGGGTGGCGTGTGCGCTGGCCGCCGTGAGGTGGATGTCGGCGCGAGCGATCGCATGCTCACCGTCGTCGACGCGGTAGGACTCGGAGTGGGGAGTGCGCGCCTCCCGCGTGAACCGGAACTCAGCCATCTGACCCTCCTTGGTGACGCGGGTGAAGCGCGGGCGTCAGGTGCGGATCTGGCCGCGTCCGAGCACGACCCACTTGTACGAGGTCAGCTCGCGCAGCCCCATCGGACCGCGCGCGTGCATCTTCCCGGTCGAGATGCCGACCTCGCAGCCGAGGCCGAACTGCGCGCCGTCGTTGAAGTAGGTGGAGGCGTTGACGAAGACCGCCGAGGCGTCGGCCTCGCGCAGGAAGCGCTGCGCGGAGGCATAGGAGTCGCTGACGATCGCCTCGGAGTGTCCGCTGCCGTGCGTCTCGATGTGCGCAAGCGCGTCGTCGAGCGAGTCCACGATGCGCAGCGAGCAGTCGAGCGAGAGCCACTCGCGGTCGTAGTCCTCGTCCTCGACGGGGACGGCGTTCGGGGCCTCGCCGGCGAGCGCGCCGGCGCGAGCGTCCGCGTGCACGGTGACGCCGCGCTCGCCGAGCACGCGGGTGATGTGCGGCACGAACTCCGCCGCCACGTCGCGGTGCACGAGCAGCGTGTCCATCGCGTTGCAGACCGAGGGCCGCTGCGTCTTGGCGTTGACGACGATCGGCTCCGCCATCTCCAGGTCGGCGTCGGCGTCGATGTAGGTGTGGCAGACGCCGATCCCGCCGGTGATCACGGGCATCGTGGCCTCGTCGCGGACGCGCCGGATCAGGTCCGCGCCGCCACGAGGAATCACCAGGTCGATCTGATCGGCGGCGCGCAGCATCTCGCCCACCTCGGCGCGGTCGGTGGACTGGATGAACTCGACGGCGTGCGCGGGCAGGCCCGCCTCCTCGACCGCGCGCGCGGCGATCGCCGCCAGCACGGCGGAGGACGCGTGCGCGTCGCTGCCGGAGCGCAGCAGCACACCGTTCCCGGACTTGAGGCAGATCGAGGCGATGTCGATCGTCACGTTGGGGCGCGACTCGTAGATTGCGCCGATCACGCCGAGCGGCACGCGCATGCGGCCGACCTGGAGGCCGTTGGGGCGGGTCTGCAGCTCCTCGATCTGGCCCACGGGGTCGGGCAGGTCGGCGACCGCGCGCACGTCCCCGGCGATCGAGGCGATGCGCTCCGGTGTGAGCGCCATGCGGTCCAGGAACGAGCCGGCCACGCCGTTCGCCTCGGCGCGCTCGAGCTCGGGTCCGTTGATCGCGAGGATCGTGTCGGTCTGGGCCTCGAGGGCCGCGGCGATCGCCTCGAGGGCCGCGTTCTTGCGGTCCGCGGGGGTGGTGGCGAGGCGGCGGCTCGCCTCGCGCACGCGCGTGGCGCGCTCGACGGCCTCGGATTGGGCTGTCGTTGTCATGGCGATCAGTCTATCCGCCAGCGGCGGGACCGTCTCCCCGGCTACGGCGCCGCCTCAAGCCAGAGCGGCGCCACGTCGCGCGGCGGCGGGAAGCCCTGACCCCCGGACTCGTCCACTTCGAACACCTCGAGGTGCGCGAGCTGCCGTTCGGCGCTCTCGTACTCGACGCGGAAGCTGAACTCGCCCGGCCCGTCGAAGCCGCCGCCGCTGGTGAATCCCTCGGCCAGCACCGCGCCGCTGCGATCGAGCAGCCGCCAGACGACGTTCGATTCGTTCGTCCGCGAGCAGCCGCTCACCTTGAACCCGCTCGAGACCGTCGCCCCGCTCTCCGGCGAGCGCACGATGACCAGCGCGGCCTCGGGCAGCGTCGAGTCGCACGCGAACCCGCTATCGCTGGCGCTGCTGCTCACCTCCGTCAGCTCGGCGTCCTGCAGCCGGAACTGGCGGATGACGGGGACCGTGGGCGGCGCGGCGTACGGCTCGTCCGGCCTCCGGTCGAGCATGGCGACGGTGATGAGGCCTGCGTGGACGGAGACGCCCTCGATCCGGATGCGGTCGCCGAGGAAGGCAACGCCGGCGTCCCGCAGGTCGTCACCCTCGTTGACCAGCGCGTGCAGGTAACGGAACGTGCCGCTTCCGCCCGGATTCTCAACGGTGATCGCCACTGCATCGAGCGCGCCCTGCCCGTCGAGGTCTCCAAGCGACCACTTGCCGAGCCGGATCACGACTTCGGTCGCCGAGCCCGGCGCGGCCTGCTCGCGGAACTCCCCGTCCTCGAGCGTGGCGCTGCCTTCGCTCGCGTTCTCGGTCAGGTAGGTGGCCGATCGGAGGGCCGAACCGGCATCGTCCGAGTCGTCAGACACGCTCACGTCGACGCACGCCGCGAGCAGCGCCGACGCCACGAGCGCGACCGCGGCGAGGATCATGCGTCTCCGGGCGAGGGGGTTCCGAATGGCCGTCATGCTTCAAGGCCCTCCCGGTAGCGCCGCTACAGCAGCACCAGGTTGTCGCGGTGCACGGCCTCGTCGCCGTAGTCGTAGCCGAGCAGCTCCTCGATGCGGTCCGAGTGCGCGCCGCTGATGCGGCGCAGGTCCTCGGCGCCGTAGTTCGCCCGGCCGCTCGCGATGTGCTCGCCATCGGCGGTCTCGATCCGGACCACGCTGCCGCGCTCGAACTCGCCGCTGATGGCGACGATCCCGGCCGGCAGCAGCGAGCGGCCGCGCCGCACGAGCGCGCGGACGGCGCCCTCGTCGATCGTGATCGAGCCCTGCACGTGCAACGGGGAGAGCAGGTAGCGACGGCGGCTCTCGAGGCGGTCCGTGGTCGGCGCGAACCAGGTGCCGACCGATTCGCCGTGGACGGCGTCGCGCACAACGTGCGGGCGGCGGCCGTCGGCGATGACGGCGTGCGCGCCGGACTGCGTGGCCAGGCGCGCGGCCTCCACCTTGGTCCGCATCCCGCCTCGGCCGCGCGCGCCCGGCCCACGCGCCGCCGCCTCGATCGCCGCGCCGATGTGGTCGACGCGCTCGATCAGCCGCGCTTCCGAGTCGCGGGTGGGGTCCGCGCTGTAGAGGCCGGCGATGTCGGTCAGCATCAGCAGCAGGTCGGCGTCGACGAGGTTGGCGACGTGCGCGGAGAGGCTGTCGTTGTCGCCGATCGTCGCGTCCTGGATCTCCTCCACGGAGACCACGTCGTTCTCGTTCACGACCGGCACGACGCCGATGTCGAGCAGCGCGAGCAGGGTGTTGCGCGCGTTGAGGTAGCCCTGGCGGTCGGCGAGGTCGGCGCCCCCGAGCAGCGCCTGCGCGATGGTGATCGAGCGCGCGGCGAGCAGGTCGTCCCAGAGCGAGAGCAGCGGGCCCTGGCCGAGCGCGGCCAGCACCTGCCGTCTCGTGAGGTGGTGCGGGAGCCGCGCCGCCTCGTCGCCGCCCCCCGCCCCCCCGCGGCGGGCGCGGCCCCCCGCGCGCGCGCCCCCCCGCACCCCCCCCCCCCCCCACACCCCCCCGGGGCCCCGGGCCGCCGCG
>VXOS01000138.1 GCA_009839925.1 Chloroflexota bacterium | reverse complement strand
GCGACGGCCGCGTCGGCGCCGATCGTCCACAGCCCGGTCTGCATCAGGTTGACCTCGACGCTCTGGCCCTCGCCGCTCTGGTCGCGCAGGCGCAGCGCGACGAGGATCGCGCTGAGCAGGTTGAGCGCGGTGGCGTGGTCGCCCTGGCCGGTGCGGCAGAACGGCGGCGGCGAGGAGGGCTCGCCGCTGAGGCCCATGATCCCGGAGCTGGCCCAGAAGGCGGCGTAGTCGAAGCCCTCGCGATCGGCGGCGGGGCCCTGCTCGCCGTACCCGCTGACCGCGGCGTGGATCAGCGCCGGGTTGGCCGCGCGCAGCGTCTCCGCGTCGATGCCCCAGCGCTCGCGCTGCATCAGGTTGGTCACGAAGACGTCGGCGTCCTCGCAGAGCCGCCGTACCAGCTCCGGCGCGCCCGGTTGCCGCAGGTCGATGGCGATCGAACGCTTGCCGCGGTTGTCGAACTCGAAGCCGTACTGGATCGCCGAGGGCTCCTCGAAGCCCATCGAGCTCGTGTCGAAGTGCCGCCACGGGTCGCCGCCGGGCGGCTCGATCTTGACCACGTCCGCGCCGAGGTCGGCCAGCAGCGCGGCCGCCGAGGGCGCGGCCAGCCACGTCGCCGCCTCGATCACGCGAATGCCCGCCAGCGGAGCCTTCATGCGTGCGCTCCCAGCCGCGCAACTCTCCAGTTGCTGATCAGTTTCTCGTGGATTGATAGCAAATTCACATGAACGCCGCGCCGCAACGCTACCCGACCAGTGTCAGCAGCACCGTCAGCGTCGCCACGCTTGCCAGCGTCGAGGTCACCACGGAGCGGGTCACGAACTGCGGGCGCACATCGAACTCCGTCGCCACGATCGTCGCCATCACCGCCGTCGGCATGCCGCCCAGCACGATCACCACGTCGCGCGTCGGGCCCTCGAGGCCGAGCGCCAGCGCCGCCCCGAGGGCGACGAGCGGGCCGAGCAGCAGGCGCAGCACGGACGCCGCGGCGGAGTCCGCCAGCTCCCCGAGGTCGCCGAGCCCGTGCCCGAGCTGCAGCCCCAGCACGACCAGCATCGCCGGCACGGTGGCGTCCGCCAGCGTCGCGATCGGGGCCTCGATCGTGACGGGCAGCTCGACGTCCAGCCCGTTGGCGAGGAAGCCGAGCACGGCCGCGTAGAGCGCCGGGTAGGCGAAGGGCTTGACCAGCGCCTGCCTCGATGAGCCCCCCGGCAGCGTCGCGATCACGACCCCGGCCGAGGTGATGAGCGTGGCGTGCACCACCCAGGTCAGTACCGCGATCTGCACGCCGACCTCGCCGAAGGCGAGCAGCGCGACTGCGATGCCCATGTTGCCGGTGTTGAGCGAGGTCACCACCAGCGCGAAGGCCGCGCGCTGAGGCGGCTCGTGCCTCACCAGCGTCGACCAGGCCGTGGCGGCGACGTAGCCGACGGCGTAGATGATCACCGCGACCGCCGCGATGCGCAGCGAGAGACCCGCCGCCAACTCCGAGTTCGCCAGCGAGTCGTAGACCAGCGCCGGCGTGAAGAGGAGAAACACCACCGCCGAGAGCGGCTCGGCGGGCACGGCCCGCCAGCGCCCGACCACCGCCCCGGCCGCGGCGACGAGCATCACGGGCAGCACCACCTCGAAGAAGACGCTCAGCACGGCACGCCTCCTCGAGGCCTTACGGGCCACCGGGCCGTCACGCGCGGAAACCCGCCTGAGCGGCGGGCCTCCGGGGCGTCAGCGGCGCGGGCTGTGTTCAGCGCCAGTTGGGCAGCACCTGCTCGCCGATGGCGCGCAGCGTCGCGTTGTGATCCTCGAGATTCTCGGCGTTGATGCCGACGCTGAGCTTCGTCGCGCCACGCTCGACCTGCTCCTCGATCATGGCGTTGGCCTCACCGACGGTCGACTTGTCGACGCGGAAGTTGAGCCACAGGCCGAGCGGCTCGTCGCGCGCCTCGATTGCCTCGCGCTCGCGCTCCAGCACCTCCTCCATCCAGGTGTAGGTCTTGGAGTGCGGGACGTGGACGCCGGGGTGTTCCTGGCCGAGCGCCTGCACGAGCTCGGCGTAGGGGTCGTCGGTCGTGTCGGCGTCGGTGGAGCCGATCGTGAAGTCCGTGCTGCCCGTGTCGCTGGAGAGGCCGGGGCCGACGATCGGGCCCCAGCCGGTCCCGTAGCTGATTGCGCGCCGCAGCGCGCGCAGGTTGCCGCCGTGGATCCAGACCTCCGGGTGCGGCTGCTGGACGGGGAAGGAGGCGAGCTTCACCTCGTTGAAGTTCACGTACTCGCCGGAGAACGAGGCGTACTCGTTCGTCCACAGCTCGATCATCGCCGCGAGGTACTCGTCGGCGATCGCGCCGCGGTTGGCGAAGTCCAGCGCCAGCGTGTCGTACTCCTCGGCAAGGTAGCCCGCGGCAAGGCCGATGCAGAGCCGCCCGCCGGAGAGCTTGTCGATCGTCGCCAGCTCGTTCGCCATCACGGCGGGGTGGCGGTAAGGGATGTTGATCGTCGCCGAGGCGATGCCGATCTCGCTGGTGTGGGCCGCGAGGAAGCCGAGCAGCGGCATCGGGTCGTAGCTGTTCGTCGCGTAGGACGGCTGCCACTCGGGCGGCTCGAGGAAGTGGTCGAAGACGGCGATCTCGTCGTAGCCGACCTCCTCGCCGATGTGCGCCATCTCGGCCAGCGACGCGGGGCTGACCCAGTCCGGTTTGAAGAACTTCAGGTAGATCGGCGTGGTGAAGGAGAACGTGAGCGCCATGACAACCCCCCTTGCGCGGCGTCACTATACATGGCGCGCCCTCCCCGCCATCGAGGCGTCGTGGGGGCGTCGCGGGGTGCTAGAGTGAGCGACGGGCCCCGGGCGCACCGGACCCGGGGCCGGACCGGAGGTGCGGTGATGCGCACGGAGATTCAATACAAGGGCGACGGCATGGCGCGCGTCTCGCTGCTCTTCCGCCGCGAGGGCCGCGACCCCGAGGACATCTGGATCCGCTCCGAGCTGGAGCGCTACCCGGTTCCGCCCAAGCGCATGCTCGAATGGGAGCGTGAGGGCGAGCAGTTCGATGTCTGGCAGTACGGCCAGTGCGTCATCGGCGAGCTGATGTACGACATCGAAAAGCACCAGATGCTCTGCGACCGCATCGGCGAGCTCTGCGGGGACGAGCTGGCCTCGGGCGTGCCGGATGCGGAGCAGCGCGAGGTGCTCGTCGCCGAGGCGGCGAAGGAGTTTCACGGGGCGGCGAAGATCAGCTGGGACGAGCACGACGTGAAGTCGGTGAAGGTGGACGAGCCGCCGCTGCGGGAGCGCGTGCTCGAGCTGATCGAGGTAGGCGTGGCGGTCGAGGAGGCCCCGGCGGGCGATTAACGCCGGAGGGACTTCGCGAGAGCACGAAAGGGAGGGCGGCATGGCGATCCAGGTGCAGGTGCGGGACGACGGGCCATACCTGATCCGCGGCACGGACGTCGAGGTCATGGACGCGGACGGCAACGCGCTCCCCTATGAGGGCAGCGCCGTGGCGCTTTGCCGCTGCGGCCACTCGGACAACAAGCCGTTCTGCGACGGCACGCACCGTCCGGCCGGCTTCGAGAGTTCGCCCCGCGCCGAGTAGTCCTCGTAGCGCGCGTCGCTACTTGCGGACGCCGCCGAGCGGGGAGCGCGGCGCATGAACCGCCGCCGCCTTGTTTGGGTGCGCCACGCTCTGGCCACCTCTGACCCTGCGACTCCCGCCCATGCCTGGCCGCTGACGCGCGAGGGAAGGGAGGCGGCCCTGCGCCTCGCCCCCGCGCTTGCGGGACTCCCTCCGCCGCTCTCCGTCGTGACCAGCAGCGAGTGCAAGGCCGTCGAGACGGCTGAGGCGTTGTGCGAGGCGCTCGGCCTCGGCCTCGCAGGCGTCTCTCCCGACCTGCGCGAGGTCCAACGCCCCTGGACTGACGGCGACTACCGCGCCGCCGCTCGGGCCTACCTGCGATCCGGATCCGCACCCGGCTGGGAGCCTCGCGACCAGGTCCTGAGGCGTCTGTCCAGGGCCCTGGCCGAGCATTGGGGTCCGGACGGTACGACCATCACGGTTTCGCACGGCCTCGCCATGAGCATCTGGGCCGCGGACGCCAGCGACGGCATCGACAGCGTCGAGTTCTGGGACACCCTGACGTTCCCGGATGCGTGGCTCGTCGACGAAGACCGCCGGACTCTTTGCCGCCTCGCGGGTTGAGCGCCCGCCGAGGCGTGCCTGAGCCCGGCGCCGCCCCGGGCTACTTGCGGACGCCGCCGAGCGGGAAGAGCGGTCCCCACGGGAAGCGCAGGAAGCCGGGCTCCGGCGAGGCGAGCGAACCGATCGGGCGCTCGGCCCGCTCGATCGTGACGAAGGCGCGCGGGGCGAGCCAGCGGATCGTGCGCAGCACGCGCCGCAGCCCGCGACGGCGCACCAGCAGCATCGACACCTCGACCGGGCCCTGCATGCCGTGGCCCTCGACGCGGGTGACACGGTAGCCGCGCTCGCGCAGCCGCGCGGCGATGTCGATCTTCGGGTCGTTGTTGATCACCTGGACAACGCGATAGCCGATCGCGATCCGCTCCTCGAGCCAGCCGCCGAGCAGCACGCCGACCGCGAACCCCGCGGCGTAGGCGACGATCAGCAGCGGCTGGTCCAGATTCGCGACCACGCCGCCCGTGGCGGCCAGCCAGATCGCCACCTCGATGAAGCCGAGCAGCGCGGCGAGCCAGCGGGACCCGGCGACGAGCACGACGATGCGGACGGTGCCGATCGTGGTGTCCACGATGCGGGCCCCGAAGATCAGGAGGGGCAGGACGAACAGCTCAAGTTCCACGGGGCTTCTCGCTGCAATGGGCTACTGCGAAAGGCGTTACGAATACGTTCGCTCTCCTCGTGGCGGGGCGCAAGAGGCGGCGCACAGGGGTCGGCGCGGCTAGACTGCGCGCCGCGTCGCGCGTGTCCTGCGGAAGGGTCGGACGGGATGCCGGAACAGGTTCCGGGAGGACCGATCGAGCAGATCAGCGCGATCACGCTGGCGACCGCCGACATGGCGCGCGCCGTGGAGTTCTACGCCTCGCTGGGGTTCGGAATGCTCTACGGCGGCCCGGACGCGGGGTTCACCAGCTTCGCCGTCGGCGAGGGCTACCTGAACCTGATCGCGCAGGGCGAGCCGCCCGGCTGGTGGGGACGCGTCATCTTCTACGCGCACGACGTCGATGCGCTCTACGAGCGGGCGCTGGAGCTCGGCTACGGGCCGCACGCGCCGCCGCGCGACGCGCCCTGGGGCGAGCGCTTCTTCCACCTCACGGACCCGGACGGGCACGAACTGAGCTTCGCCGCGCCCCTCTCGAGGGGGTAAGCGCGCGTCTTCGGCCGCACCCGCCTCCCTCCGGTCCCCTCTCCCCGAGGGAGAGGGGTAGGGTGAGGGAGGGTCCGCCCGTCGGAATCGCGTGCGCCATCGGGGCT
>VXOS01000126.1 GCA_009839925.1 Chloroflexota bacterium | reverse complement strand
GCCCCGGCCTCGCCGACCGCGACCACGGAGACTCGGACGGCGGCGCGCGGCATTGAGTCGGACGAAGCCGCCGAGGCTCCCGCAGCCGCCGAGACGCCGACGCCCGCCGCCGGCCCGGCCGAGGCGAGCGCCGACGAAGCGGCCGCTGCCACCCCCGCGGCTGCCGAGGCGGCCGAGAAGGCAGACGAGGCCGGCGCCACCGCCGAGACGGCGGCCCCTGTCGCCGCAACGGAGGCGCCGCCCGCCGCCGCGGCCACAGCGGCGCCGGCTGTTGCCGATGAGCCGGGGCAAGTCGAGGCCCAGGACAAGGACGCTGCGCGAGCGCTGCGCAGAGCCGAGCAGGGCCTGCTGGTGGCCGCGCTCGCCCTCGTCGGTCTCACGCTGCTGCTGGGGCTGCGGAGACGCCGGGGCGACCGGACGTAACGATGGAACCGTGCGCTGCGCTCCGGCGTATAACCGGGTGTGCGCTGCGCTGATCGTCTGAGCGAGGAGGAGCGGGTATGAGACGAGCGATTGCGATCGTGGGCCTCGCGGCCCTCGCCCTGCTGACCATGGCATCCGCCGCCTGTTACGACGTCACGGTCGAGCCGGCCCCGGCCGACGACGGCAGCGCGGCCGCCGCGGCTGTCGAGGCCGTCCTCGACCAGGTGGCGTCCGAAGAGGACGGCGGCATCTCCGTCAACGGGACCGGCAGCGTGACCGTTACCCCCGACATCGGCGTGTTCGACATCGGCGTCGAGGTGACCGGGGAGACCGTGGCGCGCGCTCGCAGCGGCGCGGCGGAGGCGATGCAGAAGGTCCGCGACTCCGTGCTCGCCAGCGGCGTGGAGGACCGCGACATCTCGACCCGATCCTTCAACATCTACCCGCAGTACGACTACGACAGGGAAGACGGCCCGCCCGAAATCATCGGCTACACGGTGAACAACTGGATCGAGGTCAAGGTCCGCGACATCGACCGGCTCTCGGAGGTCCTCGACGACGCCCTGACCGCCGGTGGCGATGCGATCCGCGTCGGCGGCATCTCCTTCCGCGTCGACGAGCCGGAGCAGTACGCCGACGAGGCGCGGAAGCTTGCCGTCGAGGACGCCCGCGCGCGGGCGCAGCAGCTCGCGGACCTCGCGGGCGTCACGCTGGGCCAGGCGCGGGCGATCTCCGAGTCGTCGGGCGGCTTCGCGCGGCAGGGCCTCGTCCGCGCCGAGGCGGCGTTCGCCGCCGATGCGAGCACGCCGATCTCGCCCGGCGAGAGCGAGGTCTCGGTCACCGTCCACATCGTCTTCGCGATCGAGTAGGCGATCCGCCCGGCGGCTCCGGCCGCGCGGGCGCGGTACCATCGCCCCGGGCGCTCGAGCGCGAAGGCGAGGCGCGGCGGTGGCGATCTCCGAACAGATGCAACTGGCCCTCGAACAGGGTCGCCGCGCCCTCGGCTGGAGCTCGCCCAACCCCGCCGTCGGCGCCGGCGTCGTGCGCGACGGCGAGGTCGTCGGCGCGGGCCGCACGCAGCCGCCCGGCGGCGACCACGCCGAGGTCGGAGCGTTGCGCGAAGCGGGCGACCGGGCGCGCGGGGCCACGGTCTTCGTCACGCTTGAGCCGTGCGCGCACACCGGTCGCACGCCGCCCTGCACGTCGACGCTGATCGAGGCCGGCGTCGCAGCCGTCCGCTATGCGATCGGCGACCCGGACCCGAACGTCAGCGGCGCCGGTCGCCGCGTCCTCGAGGACGCCGGCATCGCCGTCGAGGATGGCGACGGCGCGACGGAGGTGGCGGCGCAGCTGGAGGGCTACCTGCACCAGCGCCGCACCGGGCGCCCCTTCGTCGTCGTCAAGTACGCGGCCTCTCTCGACGGGCGCATCGCCGCCTCCTCGGGAGACTCGCGCTGGGTCTCCGGGCCGCAGACGCTCGAGTGGGCGCACGAGCAGCGCCAGCGCCTCGACGCGATCGTCGTCGGCTCGGGCACGGTCGTCGTCGACGATCCGGAGCTGACGGCGAGGCCGGGCGGCAGCACCGAGGGCGCGCACCAGCCGCTGCGCGTCGTCGCCGACTCGCGCGGGCGCACGCCGGATGGGGCGCGCGTGCTCGCCGGCGACTCGCCGACGCTGATCGCGACGACGGCGGCCTCGCCCGAGGACTGGCGCGAGCGCATGGCCGCCCGGGGTGCGGAGTTGCTGGTGCTGCCCGAAGCCGGCGGCCACGTGGACCTCGAGGCGCTGATCCGCGCGCTCGGCGATCGCGGCGCCCTCACGGTGCTGTTCGAGGGCGGCGGGGTTCTGCTCGGCTCGCTCTTCGACGCACGCCTCGTCGATCGCGTGCAGGCGGTGATCGCGCCCGTCGTGATCGGTGCGGACGTGGCGCCCGCCGCCGTCGCCGGGCGCGGCGTGGAGCGGATGGCGCAGGCGCCGCGGCTGCGCGACCTGAGCGTCACGCAACTGGGCGAGGACACGCTGATCAGCGGTCTGCCCGCCTGGCCCGGGGAGCCGTAGCGCCGCGGGCGGCTAGTCCCGGCGCTGAGTACAGTGGTACGGCGGAACGGGGACGGCCATGTTCACCGGAATCATCGAGGAAGTCGGGGAAGTCCGCGCGCGCGAGGGCGGCGAGCTGGTCATCGCCTGCCGCACGATCCTCGAGGACGTCGCGCTCGGCGACTCGATCGCCGTCAACGGCGTGGACCTCACCGTGCGTACGATCGGCGACGACTCGCTCACCTTCGACGTGATGCCGGAGACCTTCCGGCGCTCCAACCTCGGCGACGCCGGACCGGGCGCTCGGGTGAACCTCGAACGATCGGTGCGGCCGGTGGACCGGCTCTCCGGGCACATCGTGCGCGGGGTGGTGGAGACGACCTGCACGCTGGAAAGCCTGACGCCCGAGGGCGAGGCGATCATCGCCCGCTACCGGCCGCCCGCGGAGTACCTGCCGTACATCCTGATGAAGGGGCCGGTCTGCCTCGACGGCGCCTCGCTCACCGTGATGGCGCGCGACGAGGAGTCGTTCTCGGTCTCGCTGGTGCAGTACACGCAGGAGCACACGAACCTGACGAGCCGCCAGCCCGGTGATAGCATCAATCTCGAGACGGACCTGCTGGCCCGGTACGTGGAGCAGCTGCTGGAAGCGCGCTCGCAGGGGACCTGATCCGGGTGGAGCAGGCAAAGGCGGGGGCCTGATGGCCGAGCAACCGGCGACCCACGACGGCGACGCCTCGCGCGCCAGCACCATCGACTCCAGCCTCGTGATCGAGGTCGGCGAGGCGATCGAGGAGTTCCGCCGGGGCAAGCCGCTGATCATCGTCGACGACGAGGGCCGCGAGAACGAGGGCGACGTCTGCTTCCCCGCCGACGTGGTCACGCCCGACCTGATCAACTTCATGGCCGTGCATGCGCGCGGCCTGATCTGCGTCGCGATGACCGGTGATCGCCTCGACAGGCTCGGGCTGCCGCTGATGACCTCGCGCAACACCGCCCCGCTGAGCACGGCCTTCACGGTCAGCGTCGAGGCAGCCGAGGGCGTGACGACAGGCATCTCCGCCGGTGACCGCGCCCGCACGGTCGAGGTGCTCGTGGACCCCGGGTCGGGCCCCGAGGATCTGACGCAGCCGGGCCACATGTTCCCGCTCCGCGCGCGCGAGGGCGGCGTGCTGGTGCGGGCGGGGCAGACCGAGGCCTCGGTGGACCTCGCGAAGCTCGCGGGCCGCTACCCGGCGGCCGTGATCTGCGAAATCATGCGCGAGGACGGCACGATGGCGCGCATGCCGGACCTGATCGAGTTCGGCCGCGAGCACGACATGAGCATCGTCACCGTCAACGACCTGATCGCCTACCGCCTGCGCATGGACTCGCTGATCGAGCGTGTCGCCGAGGCGGCGCTGCCGACCGCCTACGGCGAGTTCCGCGCCATCACCTATCGCACGCTGATCGATGCGAAAGAGCACCAGGCCTTCGTCATGGGCAACGTGGACACCGATGACCCCGTCCTCGCCCGCGTGCACGACCAGTGCGTCACCGGCGACGTCTTCGGCTCGCTGCGCTGCGACTGCGGGGAGCAGCTCGAGGAAGCGATCCGGCGCGTCGCCAGCGAGCACCGGGGCGTGATCGTCTACATGGACCAGGAGGGCCGCGGGATCGGCCTGCACAACAAGATCCGCGCCTACCGCCTGCAGGACAGCGGCATGGACACCGTCGAGGCCAACGAGGCGCTCGGCCTGCCCGCCGACGGCCGCGAGTACGGCATCGGTATGCAGATCCTCGTCGACCTCGGCGTGCGGAAGCTGCGGCTGATGACGAACAACCCGACGAAGCGCTCCGGGCTCGAGGGCTTCGGCCTCGAGATCGTCGAGCGCGTGCCGATCGAGGTCGAGCCGAACGCGCACAACGCGGAGTACCTGCGGACGAAGCGCGAGAAGATGGGCCACATGCTGGAATCGGAAGACCTGGTCTAGCGTGGTCGACTACGAGGGCGGTCTGGACGGATCGGATCTGCGCCTCGCGGTCGTGGTCTCGCGCTTCAACGAGATCGTGACGGAGCCGTTGCTGCGTGGCGCGCTCGCGACCGCCCGCGACCTCGGGGTCGGAGACGAGGCGCTCGACGTCTTCCGCGTGCCGGGGGCGTTCGAGCTGCCGCAGGCGGCGCGCCGGCTGGCCGGCGCGGGCGGCTACGACGCGATCGTCTGCCTCGGTGCGGTCGTGCGCGGCGAGACGCCGCACTTCGATTATGTGTGCAACGAAGCTTCGCGAGGGCTTACGATGGTGTCGCAGGAATTCAATCTGCCCGTAGCCTTCGGCGTACTCACTTGCGACACCATGGCGCAGGCACGGGCCCGCTCCGGCGGGTCCGCGGGCAACAAGGGCGACGAGGCCATGCGCGCGGCGCTCGAGATGGCCAACCTGTTCCGGAAGATCGGCTGAGGCCCCGCCGCCGACGCGGCGCCTCGGGCACAGGAGACACGACGATGAGCAAGCTCCCCGACGAACTCAAGCATCCCAGCGGCGGCGAACGCCTGCAGGGCACGGCGACCGACGCCGTGCGGCTGGCGCACCGCGGCCTCGAGCGCTTCCCGGACCTGGTGAAGCGCCACAAGTTCATCGCCGGCGGCGCGGCGGTTTCCTCGTCGCTGCTGGTGCTCGCCGGTGTCGCGATCGCGCGACGGCTGCGTAGCGGCCAGACCGAGGAGGAGGCGATCGCCTCCCTCACCGAGGAGGAACTGACCGGCCGGAAGGACGATCGCGAGCCCTGGACCAACGACGCCGACGCCGACGAAGCGGCGCTCGAGGATGACGAGGCCAGCGCCGACGATGCGGTCGCCGAGGGTGACGTCGTCGAGATCGAGGCGGAGGGCGAAGCGGCCCCGTCCGGCAACGGGCACGCCCCCGACGACGGAGTGAAGCAGGAAGTCATCCCCGCAAAGCGCGGCCTCTAGCCCCACTCATCCGAGCCTCCGCGCCCTGACTGTCCCACGGGAGCGCCCCCGCGCCGCCGCCGGTCCTGCTGCCCGGCGGGCGCCGGAGTGGCGGGCTGCGCCCGCTCCCCCTCACCC
>VXOS01000078.1 GCA_009839925.1 Chloroflexota bacterium | reverse complement strand
CGACCTCCTCGGCGACGTCGTCGGGGATGGCGATGTCGGTGCGCCACCACGGCGCGTCGACGAGGAAGCGCTCCGCAGCGCCCTCCTCCCCGCCCTCGCGGGCGACCGCGAAGCCGAGCGCGCCGAGGGCGGACTCGACCTCGGCGTCGGGGACGTGGAAGCCGAGCACGGTGTCGAGACGCGAGCGCTCGAGGGTGACGCTCGCCGTGCGTTGCGGGCGCGGGTAGACGTCGACCGCGCCGCGCCGCGCCGTGCCGCCGCAGACCTCGACCAGCAGCTGCGTCGCGCGCCGCGAGGCGTGGGCGGCAAGCTCCGGCGCGAGCCCGCGCTCGAAGCGCGAGGAGGCCTCGCTGCGCAGCCGCAGCCGCGTCGAGGTGCGGCGAATGCTCGCCGGGTCGAACTGCGCCGCCTCAAGCAGCACGCGCGTCGTGCCCTCGTGGACCTCGCTCTCGAGGCCGCCCATCACGCCGGCGAGCGCGATCGGGCCGCTGTCGTCCGTGATCAGCAGCGTGTCGTCGCTCAGCTCGCGGTCCTCGCCGTCGAGCGTGGTCAGCCGCTCGCCCTCGCGCGCGAGGCGCACGACGACCGCGCCCTGCAGCCGGTCGGCGTCGAAGGCGTGCAGCGGATTGCCCAGCTCGAGCATCACGTAGTTCGTGACGTCGACGACGTTGTTGATCGGGCGCTGGCCGGCGGCCTGCAGCCGCTCTTGCAGCCAGCGCGGCGAGGGCCCCACCGTGATGCCCTCGATCACCGTCGCGATGTAGCGCGCGCAGAGGTCCAGGTCGTCGATCGCGACGGCGGCGGCGTCCTCGACGGCCTCGTCGCTCTCCGCGTGCTCGTCGTCCGGCAGGCGCAGCGCGGCGCCGAGGATGGCGGCGGTCTCGCGGGCGACGCCGACCATGTTCATCATGTCGGCCCGGTTCGGCCAGGTGTGCACGTCCAGCACCACGTCGCCGAGGTAGTCCGCGAGCGGCGCGCCCACCGGCGCGTCCCCCGGCAGTTCGAGGATGCCCTCGTGCTCCGCGGACAGCCCCAGCTCGCGCTCGGACAGCACCATTCCCGAGGACTCGACGCCGCGGATGCGCGCCGCCTTGAGTGTCGCCGGCTCGCCGTTGCGCGGGTCGATCAGCGTCGCGCCCTCGCGCGCGAAGGCGACGCGCTGGCCGGCGGCGACGTTCGGCGCGCCGCAGACCACGGTGTGCGGCTCGCCCGCGCCGTACTCGACCGTCGCGAGCGAGAGGCGGTCGGCGTTGGGGTGCGGGTCGACCGAGAGCACCTCGGCGACCGTCACGAGATCGCGGTCCCAGCCCCCGATGCGCTCGATGCCCTCGACCTCCGCCGAGGCCATCGTCAGCCGCTCCGCGAACGCCTCGACGTCGAGGTCGTCCGGGAGGTCGACGTAGTCGCGCAGCCACTTGAGGGAGACGAGCATGCGGCGGGCTCCGCTAGAACTGGTCGAACAGGATGGCGTTGCCATCCGGGTCTTCGATGACGATGTGCGCCGGGCCCTCGTCCTCCGTCGCCGGGAGAGCGACCGAGGGGTCCTGGCTGTCCGGCATCTCGTGCAACAGCTCGGTCTCGAGGCCGCGCTCGGCGAGGCGGCTGCGGACGGCGCGCACGTCGGGAGGATTGAAGGTCAGGATGTTGCCCTCGAACATCCCCTCGAAGAGCCCGATCATCGCGCCGCCCTGGCGCATGATCAGCCAGCCCTCGCCGCCGCCGAGCGGCTCGAAGCCGAGCTGCTCGTAGAACGCCTGCGAGACCGCGAGGTCACCCACCGACAGGCTCACCGAGAAGTAGCCGAGGTTCGGGTCACCGGCCGGCGGGGGCTCGGGCGCCTCGATGTCGCCGGCTGCGGCGTCTGCGTCGGACATGGTCAGACCCCCTGGAACTGGCGCAGGAAGCGCAGGTCGTTCGAGTAGAAGTAGCGGATGTCCTCAATGCCGTGGCGCAGCATCGCGATCCGCTCGACGCCCATGCCGGCGGCGAAGCCGGTGTAGCGCCCGGGGTCGTAGCCGGAGGCGGCGAGCACCTCGGGGTGCACCATCCCCGCCCCGAGGATCTCGAGCCAGCCGCTGCCACGGCAGACGGCGCAGCCCGTCTCGGCGCCGGGGCAGGCGAAGCAGTCCACCGCGACCTCGACGCCGGGTTCGACAAAGGGGAAGTAGGAGTGCCGCAGCAGCACGCGGCGCTCGACGCCGAACAGCTGGCGGGCGAACTCCAGCAGCGTGCCCTTGAGATCGGCGAGCGAGACTCCCTCGTCGACGGCGAGCAGCTCGACCTGCGTCATCATCCACTCGTGCGTCGCGTCGGTCGCCTCGTAGCGGTAGCAGCGACCCGGCACGGCGATGCGCACAGGCGGTTCGTGGGCGTCGAGGTAGCGGATCTGCATCGGCGAGGTATGCGTGCGGAGCAGCAGCGGCTGCTCGCCGTCCACGTCCTCGTCGAGCCAGAAGGTGTCCCACATATCGCGCGCGGGGTGGTCCTCGGGGATGCGCAGGCGGGTGAAGTTGTAGTCGTCGAGCTCGACCTCGGGGCCCTCGACGGTGGCGAAGCCCATACGCGTGAAGGCGTCGAGGATCTCCTGCAGGGTCTGGGTCACGGGGTGGAGCCCGCCGCGGCGGCGGCGGCGGCCGGGCAGCGTCACATCGACGGCGCCCTCGGCAAGCTGCGAGGCGAGCGCGGCGGCGCGCAGCTCCTCCTGGCGCGCCTCGAGGTCCGCCTCGAGGTCGCGCTTGAGCGCGTTGGCGGCCTGGCCGGTGGCGCGCCGCTGATCGGCCGGCAGCGCGGAGAGCCCGCGCAGAACGCCGGTGAGCGCCCCCGAGCGCCCGAGCACGGAGCGCCGCCACTCCTCGACGGCCTCCTCGTCGCCCGCCGCGGCGAGCGCCGCGCGCCACTCGCGCGCGAGGCTATCGAGGTCAGCGGGGCTGTCGGAGGCGTCGGCGGTCATTGGGTGAGTGTCGCGCGGGCGGCGGGTGAGGGCAACGCGGCGCGGCGGGGCCTCGCTACGATACGCGTCGGGGGGTGCATGTACACTCGCATGTCGCACCATTTTGATAAGATGAACATTCGCGTGAGTGGCAGGGGAACAGAATGAAATCGTCGGACGAGTTAGCCGGAGAACAACAAGAGATCGCGATTGCCCACAAAGGTGCACCGGCGCGACTTCTTGCGGGACCGGGTACGGGCAAGACGTGGTCGCTCACGCAGCGAGTCATTCGCCTCGTCAAGGACCCGAAGGTTCTCCCGACCAACATCCTTGTATTGACCTTTACGCGGGCAGCAGCACAAGAACTGCGTCAGCGCGTTCGTGAGGCGGCCGGTGACGATGAGGTCCTGCCCCGAGTGTCCACTCTGCACTCATTTGCACTGCGCCAGATCCTGCTGAACGCCGGGAATCTCGACTCCCTCCCCTCCCCGCTGCGGATCGCCGACGACTGGGAAGAACGCAACATCATCGAACCCGACATCAAGAAGGCCCTCGAACTCAAGAGAGTCCGGGATGTCCGCGATCTATTCGCGAAACTGGCGTCAGACTGGGAAACTCTCCGAGCCGATGCAAGCGGGTGGAAGCGGGAGTTTCCGCACCCTGGCTTTGTTGGGGCATGGGAAGCACACCGTGAGATGTATGGCTACACCTTGCGATCCGAGCTTGTGTATCAGCTGAAGCGGGCCATAGAACAGAGTCCGGATTTTGAGATCGAGGGGCCACCGCTCCACCTATTGATCGACGAGTACCAAGACCTAAACCAATGTGACATCGCCGTCGTCAACCACATCCGTCGGCTCGGTGCCGAGCTCTACGTTGTGGGAGACGACGACCAGAGCATCTATGGGTTCCGGAACGCACATCCGCTAGCGATCAGGGACTTCACCAGTGATGTCCGCGGAGCTGCAGACCTGCGCCTGGAAGTTTGCAGGCGATGTTCCCCAGCAGTGTTGAAGCTGGCGGACTCCATAATCCGAAACGAGGTAGGCCGAGTCCCCAAGAATCTCCGTCCGCAGGATGGGCGCGCGGAGGGGGTGGTGCAGTTGCGCAGTTATGCCAACCAGCGAGAGGAAGCAAAAGGAATCGCTGAGGAGTGCGCGCAGATCGTAGCATCGGGCGTCGAGCCGTCGGACATCATGATTCTACTCAGGAGTGACCGGAACGGTGTCTTTTCCGAGGTGATCGAGGAGGCCCTGCGGCAACGCGAGTTGCCAGTGCACACCGACGTTGGGCAAGCCGGACCATTTGATACAGACGACGGCCGTCGGTTCTTGTCCCTCCTAAGGCTTGCCGCAGATCGCAACGACTCCCTTGCTTGGCGTGCTTTGGTAGCACTCGACAACAACAGGCTCGGGGAGAAGGCCATCTCCGACATTGAGAGCGTGACCCGGAGCATAGGGGGAACCTTTGCTTCAACCGTACTCCTCAATCTGAACGAAGATGCGTGTGGCCAGGTCTCGGGGCGGCTACGTGAATACGCTCAGGGCGTCCTTGATGACTGCGCCCGCATCCACTCAGCTCTTGATGTATCGGACACGATGCCGGATGAGCAGCAAGCAGAATTCTTGCGCCGGGTTCGCGCTCTCGATGCTCCAGCAAGGATCGAGTTGCTGGATGACTACCAGCGTGCCATGGGAGAGATCGCACGATTGGCGGAAGATGTGGCTGCCATTGAGCTCGCTGAGGTCATACGGGCGATCGGTGCCACACGGGCAGAAGACGAGACCGTTATCGAACCTGGCTCAGTGAACATTCTGTCCATGCATAAGGCGAAGGGACTGGGTTCCCACACAGTATTCGTCGCCGCAGCGGAGGACGAGTACATCCCCGGGCGTGCTGACACACAGGAGAAACGCGATGAAGAGCGGCGTCTGCTTTACGTTTCCATCTCAAGGGCGAAGGAACAGCTCTTCATCACGTACTGCGGTAGACGTACCGACAGGCAACTACACACCGGGCGCACGTCGGGTCGACCGAGGCGCACGCTGACTCGGTTCCTGCGGAACAGTTACCTCAAGCCGAAGTAGGAGCGCCGGGCCTATCCGTGGCCCGAATCTGCCGAGACGCCGAGAACGCAACCCTACCCCCGTCCCCTACAATCCCCACCACACCGCACTCCCGAAAGGAGCACACCGTGAGCGTTCGCGGCTACATCCTCGTCGAGACCGAGGTGGGGAGGACACAGGCAGTCGGGCGCGCCATGCGCGACCTCGTCTCCGATCTCGCCACCGTGACCGCCGTCGACACCGTCACCGGCCCCTACGACGTCATCGTCCAGCTCGACGCCGAGGACCTCGACCAGCTCGGCAAGTGCATCACCGAGGAACTCCAGGCCGTCGCCGGCGTGCAGCGCACTACCACCTGCCTCGCAGTCTCGCTCGGCTGACGCTACCCGGATCCCCCTCACCCTCACCCTCTCCCGCCAGGGGAGAGGGGACCGGAGGGCGCCGCCGCGGGGATCCCCCTCACCCTCGCCCTCGCCCGCCGGGGGAGAGGGGATCGGACCGGATCCCCCTCACCCTCGCCCTCTCCCGCCAGGGGAGAGGGG
>VXOS01000196.1 GCA_009839925.1 Chloroflexota bacterium | reverse complement strand
CCGCACCGTCGGCGCCGGCGTCGTCACCGGCATCAACGAGTAGCAGCGAGTCGCGAGGGCGCGGGGGACGCAGTGGTAAGTTCGCGACAACGGATCCGGATTCGGCTCAAGTCCTACGACCATCGCGTCCTGGACCGCTCCGCGAAGCAGATCGTGGAGACCGCCGAGCGCACCGGCGCCGCCGTCGCCGGGCCCGTGCCGCTGCCTACGCGCATTCGCAAGTACACGGTGATTCGCTCGCCGTTCATCGACAAGGACTCGCGGGATCAGTTCGAGATCCGCACGCACAAGCGGCTGATCGACATCTTCGAACCGACCTCGCGCACCGTGGACACGCTGATGCGGCTGCAACTGCCGTCCGGCGTGGACATCGAAATCAAGCTGTAGCGGACGCGAGGACGGACCAGTGATCCGCGGGATGCTCGGCCGCAAGCTCGGAATGATGCGCCTCTACGATGGCGGCGGGCAGGTGCGCGCCGTGACGGTCATCGAGCTCGGCCCCAACCGCGTCACGCAGCTGCGCACGCCGGAGCGCGACGGCTACGCGGCCGTCCAGGTCGGCTACGGCGGCAACCGCAAGCGGCTCAACCGGCCGCGGCGCGGCCACCTCCGCGGGGCCGGCCTCGAGGGCGAGACGCTCTCCCTGTTGCGCGAGTTTCCCGCCGACGACCCCTCGGTGCATGCGACCGGGGATGTCGTGACCTGCGACCAGTTCGAGCCCGGCCAGTACGTGGACGTCTCGGGCGTCTCGAAGGGCCGCGGCTTCGCGGGCGGCGTGAAGCGCTGGGGCTTCCACGGCGGTCCCAAGACGCACGGCCAGTCCGACCGCCACCGCGCGCCCGGCTCGATCGGCGCGGGCACCACGCCCGGCAAGGTCTGGAAGGGCCAGAAGATGGCCGGGCACATGGGCGCGCGCAACACCTCCGTGCTCAACCTGCTCGTCGTCCAGTCCGACCCGATCCGCAACTTGCTGTTCGTCGAGGGCTCCGTGCCCGGCCCCAACAGGGGCCTCGTCAGCGTGACCCCCGGCCGCAAGCCCGCACGCAGCGACTTCGAACCGCCCGAACTGCCCGAGCCGCCGGCGCTGGAGGTCGACGAGCCCGAGCCGAAGGAGCCGGTGGAGACCGCGGCGGAGCTCGACGAGGTAGCCGCGGACGAGGCGCCCGAGGCAGCAACGGACGAGGAAGCCGCAGACGAGGCTCCCGCGGACGAGACCGGCGAGGCCGCCGACGAGGCGAGCGAAGAGGAGCAGGAGTGATGGAACTCCCGGTCCGCAACGCCGCCGGTGACGCCCTCGATCCGATCGAGGTGGATGACGCCGTGTTCGGGATCACGCCCAACGAGGCAGTGGTGCACCAGACGCTCGTCGCCCAGCTCGCCGCCCGCCGTGGCGGACATCACAGCACGAAGTCTCGAGGCGAGGTCCGCGGGTCGACCGCGAAGATCCGCCGTCAGAAAGGCCTCGGCATGGCGCGCATGGGCTCCAACCGCTCGCCGATCCGGCGTGGTGGCGGCGTCGCCTTCGGACCGAAGCCGCGCTCCTACACGCAACGCCTCCCGAAGCGGATGCGCCGCCTGGCGCTGCGCTCCGTGCTCTCCGCGCGCGTGCGCGACGAGCGCCTGCACGTGATCGACGAGCTGACATTCGAGGCGCCCTCGACGCGCGCGGCGCGCGAGTTGCTGCAGGCGCTCGCTATCGAGCGCTCGGTGCTGATCGTGACCGGCGCCGCGGATCGCGCGGCGTTCCTCTCGGCGCGCAACCTGCCTGGCGCCGACGTGGTCCCGGCGGACGTACTGAACGTCGCCGACCTGCTGGCGCACCACTCGGTGCTGCTCACCGTGGACGCGGTGCGCCGCGCAGAGTCGCTGTGGGGCGGCGATCGCGCCTCCGGCCGCCCGGCGACGCCGCCCGAGCCCGTGACGGTGGAGGCCTGACGATGCCGAAGGCGATCCATCCCTACCAGGTGCTGAAGCGCCCGATCATTACCGAGAAGTCGACGATGCTCGGCGCGCAGGGCCAGTACGTGTTCGAGGTGGACACGCGCGCCAACAAGCCGCAGATCGGCGAGGCCGTGGAGCGCGCCTTCGACGTCAACGTGCAGAAGGTGCGGACGATGATGGTGCGCGGCCGCACCCGCCGCGTCGGCACGCGGATCGTGCGCCGCCCCGCCTGGAAAAAGGCGATCGTGACTCTCGCCGCCGGCGAGCAGATCGAGTACTTCGAGGGGGTCTAGGCGATGCCACTGCGCAACTTCAAGCCGACCTCTCCGGGCCGTCGCAACTCGATGGGCTACACCTTCGGCGAGATCACGAAGAAGAAGCCGGAGAAGCGCCTGCTCGCGACCAAGAAGCAGCGCGCGGGCCGCAACCGCGACGGCCGCATCTCCGTCCGCCACCGCGGCGGCGGCCACAAGCGCCGCGTCCGCATCATCGACTTCAAGCGCGACAAGGACGGCGTGCCGGGCCGCGTCGCGGCCATCGAGTACGACCCGGGCCGCAGCGCGCGGATCGCGCTGATCTTCTACGCCGACGGTGACAAGCGGTACATCGTCGCGCCGGACGGGCTGGCGGTGAACGACACGATCGTCGCCGGCTCCGGATCGCCGATCAGCCCCGGCAACACGCTCCCGCTGCACGAGATCCCGCCGGGCACGATGGTGCACAACGTGGAGCTGCAGCCCGGTCGGGGCGGCCAGCTGGGCCGCTCGGCGGGGACTGGCATCCAGGTGATGGCGCGCGACAGCGGCTACGTGCTGCTGCGCCTGCCCTCGGGCGAGATGCGGCAGGTGCTGGAGCGCTGCCGCGCGACGATCGGGACAGTCGGCAACCCGGAGCACGCGCTGATCAAGCTCGGCAAGGCCGGGCGCAACCGCCACCGCGGCCGCCGCCCACAGGTGCGCGGCTCGGTGATGAACCCCGTCGATCACCCGCACGGCGGCGGCGAGGGCAAGTCGCCGATCGGGCTGCCCGGCCCGAAGACGCCGTGGGGCAAGCCGGCGCTCGGTTACCGCACGCGCCGCAACAAGCGCACCGACCGTTTCATCGTGCGGCGGCGCACCCGAGGACGGAGGCGCTAGCGATGTCGCGATCGACGAAGAAGGGGCCGTACATCCACCCGAAGCTGCTGAAGCAGGTGGAGGCCGCCCAGCGCTCGCAGAGCAAGCAGGTGATCCGGACCTGGTCGCGCGCCTCGACGATCATGCCGGAGATGGTGGGCCTCACGATCGCCGTGCACGACGGTCGCCGCCATGTGCCGGTCTTCTGCACGGAGAACATGGTCGGCCACAAGCTCGGCGAGTTCGCCTTCACCCGCACCTTCCGCGGCCACCGCGGCCGCAGCGAGACGACGTCGAGGGCGCGGTGATGGAAGTACGAGCCGTCCACCGCGATGCGAAGGTGTCGCCGCGCAAGGTGCGGTTGATCCTGGAGCTGATCCGCGGCAAGCCCGCGACCGAGGCGCTGACGCTGCTGGAGTTCCTGCCGCAGCCGTCGGCGCGGATGGTCTGGAAGGCGGTCAAGTCCGCGATGGCCAACGCCGAGAACAACTTCGACCTCAATCCGGACGCGCTGGTGATCAAGCGCGCCGACGCCGGCGACGCGCGAACGCTGCGCCGCTACAAGGCACGCTCGCGCGGACGCGTCGCCCCGCGCCTCCGGCGCTACAGCCACATCGAGATCGTCGTAGACGGTGACGAGGTGTTCTGATGGGTCGCAAGGTTCACCCCTATGGCTTCCGGGTCGGCGTGACCAAGCACTGGCAGGCACGCTGGTTCAGCGAGCGTGACTACGCCGCGCTGGTCCACGAGGACCTGCGGATGCGCCGCATCGTGCTCGACAGCCTGCCCGACGCCGGCATTTCCGAGATCGCGATCGACCGCAACGCGAATCAGCTGACGCTGACCGTGCAGACCGCCAAGCCGGGCATCGTGATCGGCCGCGGCGGCGCCAACGTGGAGCAGCTGCGGAATGCCCTGGAGCAGGCGACCGAACGCCGCGTGCGGCTCAACATCGAGGAGATTCGTGTCCCGGAGATGGACGCCTTCCTCGTCGCGCGCTCCGTGGCGGATCAGCTGGAGCGCCGCGTTGCCTTCCGGCGCGCGATGAAGCAGTCCCTGCAGCGCACCATGTCGCGCGGGGCGCTGGGCTGCAAGATCAAGATCGGCGGGCGCCTCGGCGGCGCCGAGATGTCCCGCTCCGAGTACGAGATGCAGGGCCGCGTGCCGCTGCACACCCTGCGCGCGGACATCGACTACGGCCTGGCCGAGGCGCGGACGACGTTCGGCGTGATCGGCGTGAAGTGCTGGATCTACAAGGGCGAGATCACGCCGGAACGCTCGCCCTTCGTGCTCGCGGGCAGCGACGAGGCGGAGTAGCGCGATGTTGATGCCTCGACGCGTCCGTTACCGCAAGCAGCATCGGGGCAAGCGCCGCGGCATGGCGCACACGGGTAACTCCGTGGCGTTCGGCGAGTGGGGCCTGCAGGCGCAGACCACGGGCTGGGTCGACGCCCGCCAGATCGAGGCGGCGCGGCGCGCGATCACCGGATCGCTGCGACGTGGCGGCAAGGTCTGGATCCGCGTCTTCCCGGACAAGCCCGTCACCAAGAAGCCCGTCGAGACGCGCATGGGCAAGGGCAAGGGCGCGCCCGACCACTGGGTCGCCGTCGTCAAGCGCGGCCGCGTGTTGTTCGAGGTGGCCGGCGTGCCCGAAGACGCGGTCCGCGAGGCCTTCCGGCGCGCCCACCACAAGCTGTCCGTCAAGACCAAGATGATCCCTCGCGAGGAAATGTGATGACCGCGCAGGAAACCACCGATCTGCGGGCGCTGCCCTCCGACGAGCTCCAGCAAGAGCTCGACGAGAGCCTGCGCGCGCTCTTCAACCTGCGCTTCCAGGCGGCGACGCGTCAGCTCGCCGATGTCTCGCAGGTGCGGCGGGCGCGCCGCCGCGTGGCCCGCGTGCGAACGCTGCTGCGCGAACGCGAGATCCTCGCCGCCATCGCCGGGAACGGCGAGGCGCCCGAGAGCGACGCCGATGAAGGGGAGCGGGAGTAAGCCGTGGTTCAGGCCGAGCAGGCAGTTGAGCGCAAGGTGAACCGCAAGCGGCGCAGCGGCGTCGTGGTCGCGCACGGCAACGACAAGACCGTGGTCGTCGCGGTGGTCTCCGCCTCACGGCACCGCCTCTATCGCAAGGTAATCCGGCGCACCAAGCGCTACCCCGTGCACGACCCGGAGAACATCGCCACCACGGGCGACCTGGTGGTGATCGAGGAGTGCCGGCCGATCAGCAAGACCAAGCGCTGGCGACTCGTTGAGGTGATCACCGAGCGCGAGGTCGCCGAGGTCGCGCCGGAATCCATCGACGAGGCGCTGGTCGACGAGATGCAGCGCACCGCCGCTCGCGCCGCCGCCGAGGCGGAGGAGGCCGAAGAGCCCGCAGCGGACGCCGAGGCCGAGGAACCGGCAGCGGAAGCCGAGGCCGAGGAACCGGCAGCGGAAGCCGAGGCCGAGGAACCGGCAGCGGAAGCCGAGGCCGAGGAACCGGCAGCGGAAGCCGAGGCCGAGGAACCGGCAGCGGAAG
>VXOS01000153.1 GCA_009839925.1 Chloroflexota bacterium | reverse complement strand
CCACGCCCACCACCACCGCCACGCCGCCGGCGCCGACGCCCGCCACGCCGGTGGCAACCCCGACCGCCACCCCGGCGCCGACCGAAACCCCGACTCCGACGGAGACACCCGAAGCGACGGCGACGCCGGAGCCCGAGGTCCCGACCTACTTCACGCTCGAGTCGCTGCACGCGGCGCTCGGCGAGGCGCCAGACGCCACGCTGGGGCGGATGCGCATCCCAATCATCGGAGTCGACGCCGCGCTGGGGCAGCGGCTCGTGTCCGGCGGGCAGATGCAGAACCCGACGGGGCCGAGCGACGTGGTGTGGTACGACCTCTCGCTCTGGGAAGGCCTCGGCGGAGCGCCGGGAGCGGGAGGCAACGCCGTGTTCTCCGGGCACGTCGACTACCGCGCGAGGATCCCGTGGGCGAACGCGCGCTACCAGGGGGACGGCATCTTTCGGAACCTGCCGCTGCTCGCCCCGGGCGACGTGATCGAAATCGAGATTGGCGGCCAGACGCTGCGCTACGCGGTGATCTGGCAGCGCCAGGTCAAGGCCAACTCCAGCACGGCGGAGATCCTCACCGCTGACGTGCCCGTGGACAGCATCACGCTGATCACCTGCGGCGGGGATTTCGACAGCACGACGAGGAGCTACGAGGACCGCATCGTCATCCGCGCGGAGCGCATCGGAACGTAAGCCGGAGGAGGCTCCCGGCGGCGCGGCCTTCGAGGAAATGTGAGACTGCTGGCGGAGAGGGTGGGATTCGAACCCACGAGAGGGTGTTGCCCTCTACCCGCTTTCCAGGCGAGCCTGATCAGCCACTCCAGCACCTCTCCGCGAGGTGGACGCTCGGGTTGCGCGCGGGCTGGCGGAGAGGGTGGGATTCGAACCCACGAGGCTTTCGCCTACCGCTTTTCGAGAGCGGCACCTTAAACCACTCGGACACCTCTCCGTGGACCAGTATATGGGACGGGTCCGCTAGCGCCCGCGACGCCGCTCGCGCGGCGGGCCTTCCCGCTTCTGCTAACGTTGTTCCAGGCCGACGCGTCGATCGAGGACGCCTGCAGTGACGAGTTACGACTACGACATGGTGGTCATCGGCTCCGGCCCGGCCGGCCAGCACGCCGCGATCCAGGCCTCGAAGCTCGCCGGACGGGTGGCCGTGATCGAGCGGCTTCCCGACGTCGGCGGGATCGACCTCTCCGCCGGCACCCCGGCCAAGACGCTGCGCGAGGCCGCGATGCACCTCACCGGCTACCGCGAGCGCAACGTCTACGGTAGCTCCTACGTGGTGAACCAGAACGTCTCGATGAGCGACTTGCTGGTCAGGACGAACTACGTCATGGAGCACCAGGCGCAGATGCAGCGGGCCCAGCTCGCCCGAAACCGTCTGGAGATGATCACCGCCGAAGCCTCGTTCGTTGACCGCCACTGCCTGAAGCTCTCCGGCAACACGGACGAGCCGGACCGGACGATCACCGCGGAGAAGATCGTGATCGCCGTCGGCACCTTCTCCACGCCGCCTCCGGTGGTCCAGCCCGACGGACGGCTGATCCTCGTGAGCGACGATGTGCTGACCCTCCCCGACGTGCCCCGCACGCTCACGGTCGTCGGCGCGGGGGCGATCGGCCTCGAGCACGCCAGCACGTTCGCGGCGCTCGGCACGCGCGTGACGATCGTGGACCGGGGGAACCGCTTGCTGCCGTTCGCCGACGACGAGGTGGCCGAGTCGCTCACGTACCAGCTGCGACAGCACGGAGTGACGCTGCGCCAGAACGAGACCGTGTTCGACATCGAGTACGTGATCGGCGAGTCCGAGCCCCGCGTGCGCGTGATGCTCGAGAGCGGCAAGCAGATCGTCAGTCACGCGGTCATGTACTGCGTCGGACGCACCGGTAACACCGAGTCACTCAACCTCGAGGCCGCCGGTCTGGAGGCCGACGAGCGCGGGCGCCTCGGCGTGGACGGGAACTACGAGACCGGCGTGAGCGGCATCTACGCGGTGGGCGGGGTGATCGGCTTCCCCGACCTCGTCTCGACATCGCAGCTGCAGGGCCGCATCGCCGCTTGCCACGCCTTCGGCGTGCCCGTAGAGGACTACTCGCAGCTCTTCCCGTACGCGGTCTACACGATTCCCGAGATCGCGATGGTTGGGAAGACGGAGTCCGAACTGACCGACGAAGGCGTCGCCTACGAGGTAGGGAAGACCAGCTACCGCGAGTCCGTCCGCAGCATCGTCATGGGCGACGTGTGGGACGGCTTCCTGAAACTGCTCTTCGAGATCGAGTCGCGGAAGCTGCTCGGCGTGCACATCATCGGCGAGGGCGCCTCGGAGATGATCCATCTCGGGCAGGCCGTGATTGCCCACGGCGGCACCGTCGACTACCTCACCGAGTCCGTGATCGGCCACCCGACGTTCGCCCAGTGCTACGCCGCGGCCGCTCTGGACGGAATCGACCGCCTCGGGTTGTAGGCCTCGGGCGCGGTTCGGACCGCCCGCGGCGAGCCGAGGCGCTGCGAACCGGAGTAGACTCCTCGCCAGCGGAGCGAAGGAGCAACACCGTGAAAGCAGCAATCCTCCACGAGATCGGCGCGCCACTGGTCGTCGAGGACGCCGACATCGACGATCCGCGCGACGACGAGGTGCTGGTGCGCACCGCGGCGAGCGGGGTCTGCCACTCCGACTGGCACAACATCATCGGCGACTCGCCGATGCCCGTGCCGGCCCTGCTCGGCCATGAGGCGGCCGGCGTGGTCGAGGCCGTGGGCAGCAACGTGACCTACGTGAAGCCCGGCGACCACGTCATCGCCCGCGGCTCGTTCTGCGGCGCCTGCGAGATGTGCCTGCGAGGGCACGCGAACCTCTGCCCGGAGAAGCCCGGGCGCGACCTGGACCTCAAGCCGTGGCGCATCAGCCTGGACGGCGAGCGGCTCAATACCTCGCAGTCGAACATCTCCAGCTTCGCGGAGCAGATGCTGCTCCACGAGAACGGAGTCGTGAAGATCCGCGAGGAGATCCCGCTGGACGTCGCGGCGCTGGTCGGCTGCGGCGTGATGACCGGCGTCGGCGCGGCGCTGCGCACAGCGGCGGTGGAGCCGGGCTCCACGGTCGCCGTCTTCGGACTCGGTGGGATCGGGCTGTCCGTCGTGCAGGGCGCACGCATCGCCGGCGCGCTGCGCATCATCGCCGTCGATCTCGTCGACGAGAAGCTGGACGTCGCCCGCGAGTTCGGCGCGACAGACACGGTGAACGGCAAGACGGAGGACCCCGTCGCGGCGATCAAGGCGCTGACCGGCGATGGCGTCGACCACTCGTTCGATGCGATCGGGCTGGGGAGCGTGGCGACGCAGTGCGTCCAGGTTCTCCGGCCGCGCGGGACGGCCACCCTGATCGGCGTCATCCCGGACGGTCAGACGCTCCCGCTGGACTGGCGCATGCTGGGCGGGGAGAAGCGGGTCCAGACCTGCAACATGGGCTCGACCCGCTTCCGCATCGACATGCCGATGCTGCTCGACCTCTACAGCCAGGGCCGCCTGATGATCGACGAGATGATCACGCGCCGCGGCCCCCTCGATGACATCAACGAGATGTTCGAAGCGATGGCCGGCGGTAGCGTCACGCGCCAGGTGATCATGTTCTGATCGTCCGGCAGCGAACCCCGGTGAACGGACGAAGCCCCGCCGGTGCGGGGCTTCGCTCCCTTCATGGGCCAGGCGAGGAACGGTGAGCGATGAGCGATCACCCGCTTGAGAGCGTCTTCCGGCCTCGCGCGGTCGCGCTCTACGGCATCTCGCGCAACATGCAGAACCGCAGCAACCAGTTCTTCCTGCGCGGACTGATGGACCAGGGGTTTCACGAAGCGGCGCCGCTCTACCTCGTGAACCCGAACGCCGACGCGATCGCCGGGCTGCGCTGCTACCCCAGCCTCTCGGACTGCCCGGACCCCGTCGACTACGTGATCTCGCTCGTCCCCGCCGAGACCGCCGAGGGCCTCGTCGAGGAGTGCATCGCCAAGGGCGTGCGCGCGCTGCACCTCTACACCGGCGGTTTCGCGGAGAACCTCGACCCCGACCGGGCGGCGCTCGAGCGGAGGCTGATCGACCGGGCGCGCAGTGGCGGCCTGCGCGTGATCGGGCCGAACTGCATGGGCCTCTACCAACCGGCCGCGCGGATGGCGTTCATCCCCGGCCACCCGAAGGAGGCAGGAGACATCTCCGTCGTCTGCCAGTCCGGCGGCAACGCGATGGACATCATCAGCGGCCTTGGGCAGCGCGGCGCCCGCTTCGCCAAGGTCGTCTCCTTCGGCAACGGCACGGACCTCGGCGCGGCGGAGCTGCTCGAATACGCGGCCGTCGATCCCGAGGCGCGCATCGTGCTCGCCTACGTCGAGGACACCAGCGACGGTCGCGCGCTCTTCGAGGCGTTACGCCGCTGCGCACGCGCCAAGCCGACGATCGTGCTGAAGGGCGGCATCTCGTCGGCCGGCGCGCGCGCGGCCCGCTCCCACACCGCCTCGCTCGCCGGATCGCACGAGGTCTTCATCGCGGCCTGCCGCCAGGCGGGCGCGGCGGTCGTCCACTCGCTGGACGAGCTGATCGATCTGGCAGTGGCGCTGAGTACGCGGCTCAGCAGCGTCGCCGGGCCGCGTGCCGTGCTGCTCGCCGTCGGCGGCGGCTACTCGGTGCTCACGACCGACGCGCTCGCCGGGTGCGGCATCGACCTGCCGGAGCTCGACGCTACAACGCTCGCGCGCCTGCGGGAGGTGGTCCCCACGGACGGCAACAGCATCGAGAACCCGATCGACACCGGCTACATGGGCGAAGACTCGGAAGAGGCGCTGCGCATCGTGACGGACGCTGCGGCGCACGACGCGAACAGCGACTTCCTGATCACGATGCTGCGCGGGTCGAACCTCTCCCCCGAGGAGGAGCAGCGCGCCATCAAGGAGCTCGCGGTGCTGCAGGAGCGCAGCGGCACACCGGTGGCGATTGCCGCACGCCGGGATGTCGGACAGCTGGCGGAGGAGTCGCTGCGGCTCGCCTACGACCGAGGTGTCGCGGTGTTCCCAGGCCCGGTGAGCGCCGGCCGCGCCGTTGGGCTGTTGCTGGAGTGGCGGCGCCAGCGCGAGGGCCTGCCCTCGCTGCCGTAGCGCCGGTCCGGCTCCAGGCCCGCGCCCTCTGCGGGGGGCTGCGCCCCCCACACCCCCATCCCGGACGAGCACGCGCTGCGCGCGGCTCGGCTGGATTCCGGCGTTCGCCGGAATGACGGAGGGGAGTCTGGCCCCCTCTCCCCTCGCGGGAGAGGGCGGGGGTGAGGGGGCGCCGCGCGTCAGAGCGGCCAGCGAGAGTCTCCGAGGGCGCGCCGAGCAAGAGCCTCCAGGGCCCACCGACCCTTCGGGTCGGCGAGTCACCCCGGCTCACCGCTCCCTGTCATTCGGGCGAACGCCGGAATCCAGACGAGCCGCGCAGCGCGCTCGCTCCGACACACGCCGGGCACGAGGCCCCGAGGGCGCAACGGCCCTTCGAGGCAGCGAACAGCAGCGGGGGCGTGGGGGGGGAGGCCCCCCCCCCCACACCGCAATAAAAAAAAAAAAAGCCAC
>VXOS01000158.1 GCA_009839925.1 Chloroflexota bacterium | reverse complement strand
CTGCGCGGCGCTGGCGGCGCAGGAGGCGGGCGCGAGCGTCCTCGTCCTCGAAAAGGCCGGCGAGGACGAGCGCGGCGGCAATACCTTCTTCACCGGCGGCGGCTTCCGCTTCCCCTACGACGGCATCGAGGACATCCAGACCCTGATCCCCGACCTCACCGAGAGCGAACTCGAACGCATCGAGGTCGGCGCCTACACCGAGGCCGCGATGCGCGAGGACCTGATGCGCGTCAGCGAGGGTCTCGCCGACGAGCAGCTGACCGACCACCTGGTGCGCAACTCCTTCGACACCATGCAGTGGATGCGTGAACGCCTCGATGTGCGCTGGGTGCTGATGTACGGCCGCCAGGCCTACGAGGTGGAGGGCAAGCTGCGCTTCTGGGGCGGCCTGATCGTCGAGGCCGTCGGCGCCGGCAAGGGCCTCTCCGACTCGCTGTTCGCCGCCGCCGACCACCACGGCGTCGAGGTGCGCTACGGCACGAAGGCCGTCGGCCTCGTGATGGACGACGCCGGCGCCGTGCGCGGCGTGCAGGTGCGCGGCCCCAACGGCCTCGAGACGGTCGAGGCCCACGCCGTGGTGATGGCTGCCGGGGGCTTCGAGGCGAACACGGAGATGCGCACCCGCTACATGGGCCCCGGCTGGGAGCTGGCGAAGGTGCGCGGCACCCGCCACAACACCGGCGAGGGCATCCGCATGGCCCTCGACATCGGCGCGCAGTCGCACGGCCATTGGTCCTCGGGGCACGCGGTCGCCTGGGATCTCAACGCGCCGCCGACGGGCAACCGCATCGTCGGCGACCTCTACCAGAAGCACTCCTACCCGCTGGGGCTGATCGTCAACATCGAGGGCGAGCGCTTCGTCGACGAGGGCGCGGACATGCGCAACTACACCTACGCCAAGTACGGCCGCGAGATCCTGCGCCAGCCCTACGGCGTGGCCTTCCAGCTGTTCGACCAGAAGACCGTGCCGATCCTGCGCGACGAGTACCGCATCCGCGAGATCACGAAGGGCGAAGGCCAGACCATCGGCGAGCTGGCCGACGACCTCGGCATCGACCGCGAGGGGCTGGAGCGCACGGTCGCCGCGTTCAACGCCGCCTGCCAGCCGGGCGAGTTCAACCCCGCGGTCCTCGACGGCGTCAGCACCGAGGGCATCGAGCCGCCGAAGTCGAACTGGGCGATCCCGCTCGACGAGCCGCCCTACTTCGGCGTGGCCGTGACCTGCGGCATCACCTTCACCTTCGGGGGCCTGCGCATTGACCATCGCAGCGCGCAGGTGCTGGACACGGAGCTGGAGCCGATTCCCGGCCTCTACGCGGCCGGCGAGCTGGTCGGCGGGCTCTTCTACCACAACTACGCCGGCGGGACGGGGCTGATGTCGGGCGCGGTCTTCGGCCGCACGGCCGGGCGGGCCGCCGCCGAGGCGGTCCTCGGAGGGTAGGGAGGCGCGATGCTCTACTTCCTCGCGATCATCGCGCCGCCGATCGCCGTGCTGGCGGTGGGGCGTCCCTGGCTGTCGCTGCTCAACCTCGTGCTGACGGTCGCCGGCTGGATCCCCGGCGTCATCCACGCCGTGCTCGTCATCAACGAGCACAAGGCGGACCAGCGCGCGGAGCGCTACGCCTCGCGCGAGTAGCCCTCCCCGTCCGCCCCCGCTCCCTGGGGAGAGGGCAGGGGTGAGGGGGAGAACTCCCGCGCGCCCCGAAAGCGCCGAGGGCGCAACACCGGCCTGGAAGGGGATCCGGATGCGAACGGACGGGAACCCCCGCCGAGTGAAGCCGCTCGCCGCGCTCGCGCTGGCGACGGCGCTCGCGATCCTCCCCGGCTGCTTCGGCGACGACGAGGGCGAGCCGACCGCCACCGCAACGGCGACCGGGACCGCGGAGGCAACCGCCGCGCCCGTTGAGACACCCTCGCCGACAGCGACGCCGACTCCGACGCCCACGCCCGAACCGCCGACTGCGACTCCGACAGCGCCGTCCGAGGCGGCCGCACCGCCTGCCGGCCAGGGCGGACTGCTGCCTCCCGAGATCGGCGATGAGGTGATTCAGCTGCTCCTCGACGCGATGCGCGACCCGGACTCGGAGCTGTTCTCCGGCTCCATCGACGCCCTGCCGCCGGAGCTGCTCACCCTGCTCGACGCGCTTGGGGCGGACCTGCTGCTCGGCGTCGTTACCGTGGACACGAGCATCGGCGCCGGCGTCGCGGCGGTGCTGCCAGGCTCGCCCGCCGAGCGCGCCGGTCTTGCCGAGGGCGACCTGATCACGGCGATCGGCGCCGAGCCCGTCACGGGCGGCCCGGAGCTGCGCGCCGCCATCGAGGCGCTCGCCCCGGGTACGGCCTACACGCTGACGGCCAGCCGCGGCGGCGTTCCGGGGCTGGTGGACCTCGAGCGCGAGGCAGCCTCGGCAGGCGATGCCTGGCGCGCGGAGCTGCTGCGTCTGATCGCGCTGGTGGTGATGCTGGAGGGTGCTCCCGGCGGCCCGGACCTGCCGCCCTCGGTGCTCGGCGAGCTGGCCGAGGAGACGCCGGACGGGCTGCGCGTGTTCGCCGTCTTCCCCGGCTCGCCGGCGGCCGTGGGCGGCATGCGCCCCGGCGACCTGCTGCTCTCGATCGGTGGCCGCGCCCTCAGGACCATCGCCGACCTCGAGGAGCTGCTGTGGTCGTTCAACCCCGCCGGCGGCGCGATCGCGGTCGTGCTGCTGCGCGACGGCGAGGAGCTGACGCTGGAGATCGACCTCGCGGCCGGCGGGATGTTCGGCGGCGGACCGACGTCGCGATAGGCGGCGGAGAAGCAGAGGAGAAGCGTCCGCGCGCCCCCGCCGCTTGACAGCTTCGCGCCGCTTGTCGAGGCTCACGCGAGAGCACGGCGCGACGGGCGGCCCTGACGGAGAGGACCGATGGCGAAGAGCGACGCGAACAGCGACCGCGCCTACGACGAGCGACCGCGACCCCTGGCCGGGGTGCGCGTGGTGGACTTCACCTGGATCGTCGCCGGGCCGCAGGCGACACGCATCCTCGCCGACCTCGGGGCCGACGTGATCCGCGTCGAGAACGAGGGGCACATGGACTCGCTGCGCGGCGGTCTGCCGCCCGATGGGCCGCCGCACCCGGACCGCTCCGGCATCTTCAACAACTTCAACCGCAACAAGCGCGGCATCACCGCCAACATCTACCACCCGCGCACCCGCGAGCTGATCGAGCAACTGATCTCCGGGGCGGACGCGGTGACCGAGAACTTCAGCCCCGGCGCGTTCGCGCGGATGGGCTTCGGCTTCGAGCGCCTGCGCGAACTCAACCCGAAGATCGTCTACCTCTCGCTCTCCGGCTACGGCCACTACGGCCGGGACAGCTCATACGTGACGTGGGGCCCCACGGCGCAGGCCGTCTCCGGGCTGACCTACATCTCCGGCCTGCCCGACCAGGATCCGGCCGGCTGGGGCTACTCCTACCTCGACCACTCGGCCGGCTACTACGGCGCGATCGCGATGCTGCTCGCCCTGCGGCGGCGCGATCGCATCGAGGGCGCACAGCGCGTCGACATCTCGCAGGTGGAGACCGGCATGGTGATGACCGGTGTGACCATGCTCGACTGGCAGATCAACGGCCGCCAGTCGGAGCGCATCGGCAACCGCTCGCGGCACCCGGCGATGGCCCCGCACGGCGCCTACCGCTGCGCCGGCGACGACCGCTGGATCACGGTCGCCGTCGAGACCGGGGAGCACTGGCGCGAGCTCTGCGAGGAGCTCGGCGCGCCCGAACTCGCCGAGGACGAGCGCTTCGCCAGCCTCGAGGCGCGTCTCGCCGCTGAGGACGAGCTGGACGCGGCGATCACCGAGCGCACCAGCGAGCGCGACGCGCGCGAGCTGATGTACGCGCTGCAGGCGCGCGGCGTGCCCGCCGGCCTGGCGCAGAACATGCCGGACAAGATGGAGGACGAGCAGCTCGCCGCGCGCGGCTTCTACCGCGCCGCGCCCAGCCCCTACGTCGACGATCGCTTCTACGAGGGCCTGCCCTTCCTCTTCCGCCAGCTCGGCTGGGACGTGCATCGCGGCGCGCCCGGGATCGGCGAGCACATCGACGAGGTGCTGACGGAGCTGGGCTGCACGCCCGAGGAGATCGCGCAGCTGCGAGCGGAGGCCGCCGTATGAGCGACGCGCCTCCGCTGCCGGAGTTCGCGGACAGCCTGGACGGCGCGCCGATCCTCGACCGCGTGCGCGTCGTCGAGGTCGGCGACCTCGGCGAGGTCGCCGGCAGGCTGCTGGCCGACGTTGGCGCGGACGTGATCCGCGTCGAGCCGCCCTCGGGCACGGACTCGCGGCACATCGGGCCGTACCCCGGCGACGAGCCGGGCGTGGAGACGTCGCTGCGCTTCGCCGCGCACAACGCGAACAAGCGCGGCGTCACGCTGGACCTCGAGCACACCGAGGCCCGCGAGCTGTGGCGGCGGCTCTGCGAGAGCGCCGACGTGGTGATCGACGGCTCCGGGCACGGCGTGCTCGACGGCCTCGGCGCGGGCTGGGAGGCCCGGCTGGCGGACGGCTGGGCGGGCCCGCGCGTGTGGTGCTCGATCACCCCGTTCGGACGCGAGGGGCCGTGGGCGGACTGGGCCTCGAGCGACCTCGTCCAGCTCGCGCTCGGGGGCCCGATGATGAGCACGGGCTACACGGACCACGACCTGCCGCCGATCCGCGGGGGCTTCGACCACTCGTACTGGATGGGCGGCGAGTACGCGGTCGTCGGCATCCTCGGCGCGCTGTTCGGGCTGGACGCCGGAGCGGCCGAGGGGCCAGAGCTGGTGGACATGGCGATCCACGACGCGGTGAGCGCCACGACGGAGGGCTCGTTCCCCAGCTGGGAGTACCGCCGCGAGATCAACCAGCGCGCGACCGGCCGCCACTCGGCGCCCGGCCCGACGCCGGAGATCCAGTTCCCCACCGTCGACCGGCGTCACATGAACATCATCGGCGGCGGACAGCCGCGCTCCGTGCGCTACCTCGAGGGCCTGCTCGACTGGATGGACCAGTACGACGCCGCCGAGGATCTGCGCGAGCCGCGCTTCCGCGAGGCGGTCTTCGCGGCCCGCAACGAGGCGGGGAAAGAGCGTCAGCGCTTCTCGGAGGTGACCAAGCGCTTCGTCGCGATGCTCACGACGGAGGAGGCCTACCGCGGCGGGCAGTCGCTGCACCTGCCCTGGGGCATCGTGCGCCGGCCCGAGGAGAACCTCGACGACCCGCACTGGACGGACCGCGATTCGTTCGCGCCGCTTGAGCTGCCCGACGGGTTGCAGGCGCGGCTCCCCGTCGCGCCCTACCGCTTCGAGGGCGTCGAGCGTGGCGTGCCGTGCCGAGCGCCGCTGCTCGGCGAACACAACCACGCCGTCTACCACGAGGAGCTGGGCGTGCCGGCCGAGGAGCTGCCTGGGCTCTCCGAGCGCGGCGCGATCTAGCCCTCGGTTCTCCGAAGCCAGACGCGCGTCTGCTGTGGGGGGCTGCGCGCGGCGACACTCTGAAGCGGCGCGCGCTCCGGCTACGCCGGAGTCCCCCTCACCCTAACCCTCTCCCGCCGGGGGAGAGGGGATCTGAGGGGTCACCCTCCGAAGGTCCCGAAGGCGGATCCGGCTCCCTCCCCCCTGGCGGGGGA
>VXOS01000009.1 GCA_009839925.1 Chloroflexota bacterium | reverse complement strand
CAGGCCGCTGGAGCGTTTGGGTCACGGCGGCAGCGGGAAAATGCGCTGCTACGGCATGCTGTAGCTGGGAACCGGTTACGCCCGCGATCGCTCCTTCGCCGCCGCGGCGATCGACGGCCCCGGCCACGGCGACCGCGGCGGCCTGACCTCGACCGACGACCCCGCCTACCGGGCGATCTGGCAGCGATCCGACAACGTGCCTGACATGGTCGCCGACTGGCGGGCGACGCTCGACGCGCTGAGCGAGCTGGAGGTGATCGACGCCGCCCGCGTCGGCTACTGGGGCCTGTCGATGGGCACGATGTTCGGGTTGCCGTTCGTCGCCGCCGAACCGCGGATCCTCGCCGCCGTCCTCGGGAAGGCGGGGCTCACCGGCAGCAGCGTCGACCGCAGCGGGATTGCGCCGCACCTGCGGGAGGCCGCTCCGCGGGTCACCTGCCCCACGTACTTCCACGTGCAGTGGGACGACGAGCGGTTCGACCGTTACGGCTCGCTCTTCCTCTTCGACCAGATCGCCGCCACCGAGAAGGAGCTGCACACCTTCCCCGGCCTGCACGCGGTCATGACGCCGCAGGCGCTCGAGGGCTCAGTCGCCTTCCTCGCGCGCCACCTCACCGCCTGAGCGAGGCGGCGAGGCGTCGTAGTCGGCCTCCTCCTCGGCGACCACGAGCGAGTTCCCGCCGCCGATCCGCAGCGGGACCGCCGTCTCCGTCTCGCCGTCATCGAAGAGGGCGACGATCCGCAGCCTGGCGCCCAGGCCTTCGAGGTACCTCCGCAGCGAGGACAGCCGGATGTCCTCTCCGCGTTCGAGCTGCGAGACGGCCGGCTGGCTGTTGCCGAGGCTCAATGCCAGCTCGGCCTGGGAGCGGTTGAGCGCACGGCGGAGCTCGTGCAGGCCGATCTCCGCCACGGTGGCCTCGCGCAGCGCAGCAAGCCGCTCGGGCGCGCCGGGGCGGGCCACGACCTTCTCGTGGAGCTCCCGATAGTTCCTGGCCATGATTCCGACTCCCTACCTCGCCTCGCTCCCGATCGACCCCTCCGCGTGCAGCTCTTCGAGATGGATCTCGTACAGCGCATCCGCCTCGGGAATCGCTCGCCGGTACCAGGCATTCCACTGACCCGACTTGTCACCGCCCAGCAGCAGGATCGCGTGCCGCCGCGGGTCGAAGGCGAACAGCACCCGCAACGCACCGCCCCGTGACGCCCTCAGCTCCTTCATGTTGGCGTGGCGGGAGTTCGTGATCGTATCGACGACCGGCCGCCCGAGCCCCGGACCAACCTCCGCGAGCAGCATCACGCGGTCGTCGAGCGCCTCCTGCTGCTCGCTGCTCAGGCCTTCCCACCAACCCCCGAACTGGTCGGTGTACTCCACTCCCCACGCCATGAGTATAAGTCCTGCCTACTATAAGTCAAGTCTTATTGCGAGCGGGCTACGCGTCGATCCGCACGAACTTCTGCAGCGCCCGCGAGCCGCGGTCGATGCCGCGGTAGGTCTCCGCGAGGTCCCCGACGTAGATGCTGCCCTGCGAGTCGACGGCGAGGCCGTGCGGGCCGATCACCTGCCCCGCCGCCTGCCGCTCGGCGGGGCAGGGCGGGATCGGCGGCTGCTCCGGGCAGGTGCAGCCCTCGTCGCCCCAGCCGGCGAGGCGCTCGCCCCCGGGGCTCCAGATGCTGACGCGGTGCAGCAGTTCGGCGACGTAGGCGTTGCCGTCCGGGCCCCAGGCGAGGTCGTCCGGCAGGTTCACGCCGGACCACTCCTCCTCGTACTCCCCGTCCGCGCTGAAGACCTGGATGCGGCGGTTGGAGCGGTCGCAGACGTAGACGCGGCCGTCGGGGCCGATGCTGACGGCGTGCGGGTTGGAGAACTGGCCCGGTCCGGAGCCGGGGCTGCCCCAGCCGAAGCGGTACTCGCCGTCGGGGCTGAAGACGTGAATGCGGGCGTTGCCGTAGCCGTCGCTGACGTAGAGGTCGCCGTTGGCGGCCACGGCCACCCGCGTCGGCTCGTTGAACGGGTCGCCGCCCATGCGCGGCGCGCTCTGGTGCGGGGTGCCGAGGCTGAGCAGCGGCTTCCCGTCGGGCGTGAACTTGCGCACGGTGTGGTCGCCCGTGTCGGCGAGCCAGACGTTGCCCTCGGCGTCGACGGTGATGCCGTGCGCCGTGGTGGTCACGTCGTCGCCCCACCAGTCGAGGAAGAAGCCGTCGCGGTCGTAGACCTGCACCGGGCGCTGCGATCGCGAGAAGACGAAGACGCGGTCCTCGGCGTCGACGGCGACCCCGGCGACGTCGATCCACGCCCAGCCCCGAGGCCGGCGCGCCCAGTTGTCGACGACGTAGTAGCTGTGCTCGCCGGAGCCGAGCGGCTCCTCCACGATTCTGCGGGAGCGGGTGGCCGGCGCGCCCCAGCGCCCGTCGCTGTTCGCCCAGCCGTGGTGCTCGAGCCGCGTCACGTTGACCATCGAGAGCTCCGCCTTCCGGCCGCTACCTCCCGGGCCACGGCACGCGGCGATGATCGAAGTCCGGGCCCAGCTCCGCCGGGACGCGCTCGATCAGCGCATCCAGCGTCCACGGCCCCTCGCTGTGGATGTGCCGGACCCACTCGCGGTGGTTGAGGAGGTAGACGCCACGCCCGACCGCGCCGAAGACCTGCCCGTTGATCGCGGCCGCCTCGTCGGTCAGCAGGTAGGCGACGATCGGCGCGACGTTGGCCGGGTCCATGGCGCCGCCAATCGCCTGCTCGCTCGGCAACGGGTCGTCCTCGCCGACCTGCCCCGTCTGCTGCGCGACGATGTCGTGCATCCGCGTCGCGCCGACGGGGACGATGCAGTTCGAGGTGATCCCGAGCGGCTCGAGCTCCTCGGCGAGGCTCAGGGCGAAGCCGATCACGCCCGCCTTCGCCGACGCGTAGGCGACGCGGGCGCCCGAGCCGGCCAGCGCGGTGCTCGAAGAGAAGGAGATGATGGTGCCGCTGCCCTGCTCGCGCATGACCTCGGCGGCCGCTCGCGCGCAGGAGAAGTGCCCCCGCAGGTGCACGGCCATCGCCCGATCCCAGGCATCCGGGCTCACCTCGAGCAGACCGCCCTCGAGCAGGATACCGGCGCAGCAGATCATCGCGTCGAGGCGCCCGAAGTTGTCGATGGCCGTCGCGACGATCTGCTCGCCGCCCTCCATCGTCGAGACGTCGGAGCGGCTCGCGGCGGCCTCGCCGCCGGCGGCGATGATCTCGTTCGCGACGACCTGGGCGACGTCCTGCTCGGGGCCGCCCGCGCCGTCGACGGGACCGCCGTAATCGGCGACGACGACCTTCGCGCCCTCCTCGGCGAGGCGCAGCGCGATGCCGCGGCCGATGCCCCGCCCCGCGCCGGTGACGGCGGCGACCTTGCCCGCGAGTGGTTGTGCCATGGTGGTCATACTAAAGGAGTGCGGGGCGCTCATGCGCCGTCGCGGCGACCGGGAACAAGCGAACGGCTATCATCCGGGTGGCGGTGCCGCATGAGTGAGCAAACGTTCCCGTATGTGGAACCGGACTATGTCTCCCACCCCGGCACGTTGCTCGCCGAAGATCTCTCGAGGTGCGGGGGATGTCACAGTGCGAGCTCGCGCGACGCATCGGGCGGCCATACTAGGTAGTGAACGAGATCGTGCGAGGGCGCAAGGCAATCATGGCCAAGACCGCCCTTCACCTGGAGGCCGAGTTCGGAACCCGCGCCTACATCTGGCTCGGCCTGCAGGCGAAGTACGACCTCGCAGCGGCCCGGCGGAAGCGTGAAGCGTCGGCGCTCGCGGCGTAGCGGAATCCCGGATCGAACGCACCTGATAGCATTCGGCGCCGGCCAGTCGCGAGCATGGTGAGACGAGGACGGCGATGAGCCTGAAGCTGGGCATCCACACCGGACCGCAGGACCTCTCGATGGAGGAACTGCTGCGGGTCTGGCGGCGGGCGGACGAGGCCGGGTTCCACTGGGCCTCCGTCTGGGACCATTTCTACGCCAACCCCCTGAACCTGCGGGAAGACCCCTGCTTCGAAGGCGTCGCCTCGATGGCGGCGCTGGCCGGAGCGACCACGAACATGCGCGTCGGCTGCCTCGTCTTCTGCGCGCTGTTCCGCAACCCGAGCCTGCTCGCCAAGGCGGCCGTCACCATCGACCACCTCTCCGGCGGGCGGGCGGAGATCGGCATCGGCGCCGGCTGGTTCGAGGAGGAGTTCCGCGAATTCGGCTACGACTTCCCGCCGCTCGGCCAGCGCTTCGAGCAGCTCGAGGAGACGTTGCAGATCGTGCGCTCGCTGTGGCGCGAGCCGGTGACGAACTTCGAGGGCGAGTACTACCAGCTCTCCGGCGCCGTCTGCAGCCCCAAGCCGCTCAACCCGAACATGCGCCTCTGGGTCGGCGGTAACGGCCCGAGGCGCACGCCGCGCCTCGCGGCGCAGTACGCCGATGGCTACAACGTCCCCTACCAGCCGCCCGAGATCATCCGCGAGCGCCTGGGCGCGCTGGAGCAGGCGTGCGAGCAGCTGAACCGCGACCCCGCGGAGATCGAGACGAGCGTCAACCTCCGCTTCCACATGCGCGCCCACGCAGGCGACGGCGCCGCCGATCCGCCCGACAACTACGTCCCCGGCTCGATCACCGGCACGGCGCAGCAGGCGATCGACCGCATCGGCGGGTACGTCGAGACGGGCGTCGGCGGCCTCAACATCGCCTTCCGGCCGCCAATCAACTGGGACGCCTACGAGGCGTTCATCGAGGACGTCCTGCCCGTGTTCCACACGGCGAGCGCCTGAGAGGCGAGCCTGATGCTCGAACGGTTCCACGTCCCTTCGGAGATCGAGGTGCGCGTCGACCCCGGCGTGATGCGCGCGACCGTCGAGGACCTGTTCGTCGCACTCGGCATGCCGCGCGAGCACGCCGTGCAGTCGGCGGACGTGCTGCTCTACGCCGACATCCGCGGGATCGACTCGCACGGCGTCTCGAACATGCTGCGCCGCTACGTGGACTCGATCCGCGACGGCGCCACCAATCTGCACCCGCAGTGGCGCATCACCCACGACAGCGCGGCCGCCTGCACGATCGACTCGGACGGCGCGCATGGCGGTGTGATCGGGCCGGAGGCGATGCGCATCGCGATCGAGCGGGCGCGCGAGTACGGCATCGGCTCGGTCGCCGTCTACAACGGCGGCCATTACGGCGCCTCGGCCTACACCGCCGCGATGGCCCTCGAGGAGGACATGATCGGCGTCTCGATGACCGCCGGCGGCGTCAACGTCACGCCCACCTTCGGCGCCGAGCCGCTGGTCGGCCTCAATCCGATCGCGATCGCCGTGCCCACCCGCGAGGAGCCGCCGTTCATCTTCGACGCCTCGATGAGCTCGGTGGCGGGCAACAAGGTGCGGCTCGTGCAGCGGCTCGGCCGCGACACGATGCCCGGCTGGATCGCGGGCGAGGACGGCGCGCCGATCATGGAGGAGCAGCCGATCCCTGAGCCGCACCTGATGCTGCCGCTCGGCGGCACGCGGGAGATCGGCTCGCACAAGGGCTACGGACTCGCGGTCATGATCGAGGTGCTGACGAGCCTGCTCTCCGGCGGCGCGGCGGGGCCGGGCCGCCGCGCCCGCCCGGCCCCCCGCCCGCGCGCCGACGGCAAGGACGCGGTCACGGCCCAAGATGGCTGTGAGTTATAAACATCTGACGCGCCCG
>VXOS01000148.1 GCA_009839925.1 Chloroflexota bacterium | reverse complement strand
CCCCCGCCCCCAGCCCCCCGCGCGGCGGCTGGGGGCGGGGGCGGGGGGGGTGGGGGGGGGGGGGGCGGCCCCTTCCCCCCCGGCGGGGGGGTCCCCCCCCCCCGCGGCCCGCGGCTTCGGGCGGTTCTGTATCCTCGGAGTCCCGCCGCCGCCACACGAGGAGTCCCCATGCCCCGACTACCGAACCTGACCTCGCGCGACGAGGTGCCGGCCGAGCTGGCGGAGACCTACGACCGTGTCGCGGAGCTGCGCGGCGGGCAGGTCTCCGGCCCCTTCGGGATCCTGATCCACTCGCCGGAGTTGGCCCTGCGAGCGGCGCAACTGAGCCGCTACGTCCGCTGGGAGTCCGATCTCACGCCCGGCCAGCGCGAGACCGCGATCATCACCGCCGCGCGCGAGCTCGACGCCGGGCTGATGTGGAACGCCCACGTCAAGCTCGCCCGCGAGGGCGGCGTCAGCGAGGCCGCGATCGAGGCGATCGGCCAGCGCACCGCCCTCGACGCACTCGAACCCGGCGAGGCGGCAATCGTGCGCTACGTGCGCGAGCTGATGCAGGGCAACCGCGTCAGCGACGAGTCGTTCGAGGCGCTGCGCGCGCTCCTCGGAGACCAGGGCATCGTCGACCTCACCGGCCTCGTCGGCTACTACGCCTTCGTCGGTTTCACCCTCAACGCCTTCGAGGTCCCGCCGCCCGCCGGCGCCGAGCCGCTGCCGTAGGTACACAGAAGCCTCAGACGAAGGGAGAGTTCCAGAATGGGTGTTGCTCTAAACAAGGACTCGATCGACCTCGGGATCATCGTGCGCGACGGTCCGGCCGCGCTTGCGTTCTATCGGGATTTCCTCGGGCTTGAGCACATCGCCGACACGCCGGTCGGCGACGGTGGGACGATGCATCGCTTGATGGCGGGCAGCAGCCTGATCAAGGTCATCGAGTTCGAACAGCCACCGGAGCCCCGTCCCGCGCCCGGAGGCCTCACCGGCGGCAGTGGGTATCGCTACTGGACAATGACCGTATCGAACCTCGACGAGATGGTGGCTGCCGCAACGGCTCACGGGTATTCGGTTCCCACCGCGCCGAGGGAGATCCGCCCGGGCGTCCGGATCGCGATGATCGAAGACCCGGACGGAAACTGGGTCGAGCTGCTCGAGGATCTGAACAGGTAGGGAGATCTACCAGCGGTCGCCGCCGCGAGGCCGTTGCCGTAGCGGAGCGGGCTTTGGGTCCGACGGGAATCGCTACGGACCGAACGAGGAGCGGAGGCCGATCGCTTCGAGGAAGTCCGACGCTCCCATCACCGGGATGCCGTAGCGACGGGCGGTACGTGCCTTCCCTGACTGCGTGGCAGGGTCAGCCGCCACGAGAAGGTCGCAGCCCCTCTGCGTGACGGACGCGACAGGCTGCAGCCCCGCTTGCGCCGCGCAATCCTCCAGGAAATGCCTCGGCACTGGCGAGCCGCCGACAACGGCCTCGCCGGTGAAGCAGATGTGCATGCCGTCCCGAAGGGAGCTGGTCGAGGGCAGCTGAGTCACCTCCGGCATTGCGACGTCGCTGATTTCGAGGGCAGCCATCACTTGGCTGATCAGCTGCTGTTCGGCCTCGGTCACGATGCCGTCGCGCTCAGCGGCGGCGATGATCGAGGCGAGATAGGAGCGGTGGGCCTCCTCGCGCCGCTCTTCGGAGATGCCCAGCCTTGAGGCGAAGTCCTTGATTGCCGCGTGCTCCTCGTCGTCGATGTAGTGGTCGTCGAGCACCCAGTCCAGCGCGTCGAGGTACAGGAGCAGTGCCTCGTCGGAGTAGGGGTAGTGGGCGAGGGAGACGATGCGCGCCATCTCGCTCACGCCGGCGTCGGCAGTGTCCCGGCGCAGGGTTCTCGGGTTGGGCGCTTCGGGAAGGTACCCGACCGTCACGGCGCTGCGGTCGGCGTTGCTGTCAGCGAGAACCTCGCGGGCGAGCACCGCCGTGGCGCGGGCGTCGGCGAGCGCGCGGTGCTGATGGTCGAGTGCCACTCGATGCCTCTTGCATGCGGCGATGAGCTTCTCGCCGGTCGCGCGGTAGGTGCACATGCCCGAGCCGACGTTGAACGTCACGCCGAGTCGCTCGAACTCGTACTCCAACATGCGTGCGTCGAAAGGGAGGTTGTGCGCGACGAGGACCGAGCCATGGAGCCGGCGGGACAGCGCGGCGGCAATCTCCGCGAACGTCGGCGCCGCCTCGACCATCGATGCCGTGATGCCATGCAGCCCGGTGGGGCCGACATCCCGCTCCGGATTGATGAGGGTGTCGTACTCGTCGACGCGTTCCCACGTCCGCGGATCGAGCGTGACGGCGGCGACTTCGACGATGCGGTCGTGCCTGCCGAGGCCCGTCGTCTCGCAGTCGATGACTACGAGCGGTGCGGCCGCCGACGACCTCAGCAGAGTCACCGTCGGGACGCTACCCCGCGCCCGCCTCGATCCGCGCGACGACGGCCGCCATGCGCTCGAGGTGCTGCTCGTCCACCTCGAGGATGGAGCCGCTTTCGAGGAAGACGTCGATCGGCTGGATCAGGGCGGCGCGCGACTCGGGCGGGGTGAGCATGATCGGCTCGCCGTCGATCACGCCGGCCTCGCGCAGCTCCGCGATCTTCGCGTCGTCGTAGCCGAGGAGGTCGCGCAGCACCTCGTCGGTGTGCTCGCCGATGTGCGGGGCCGGGCCGCGCGCGCCGTAGCCCTCGCCGTCGACGTGGGCCGGGAAGTAGCGCTGCACCGGGACGGTGGCGAAGCCGCGCACGGGCTGCGCGTCCCAGAGGCCGCGATCGAGCAGGTGCTCGTTCTGCATCAGCTCGCGCGCGTTCAGCACCGCGCCCGCCGGGACGCCCGCTGCCTGCAGCTCCTCCATCGCGGCGAACTTGTCGCGCGAGGCGGTCCACTCGCCGATCGCGGCGTCCATCTCGTCGTGCTGCTCATGGCGCCCGGCCATCGTCGCCAGGCGGTCGTCGTCCAGCCAGGCGTCGTTCCCGGTGGCGCGGGCGAGGGCGGCCCACTCCGCCTCGTCGCGGACGCTGATTGCGATCCAGGCGTCCTCGCCGGCGGTCGGGTAGACGCCGCGCACGAGACCCTGCCGGCGGTTGCCGGTGCCGGGGTGCAGGCGGCCGTTCATCCAGTAGTCGTGGAACTGCGGGCCGAGCAGCTGCAGCAGCCCCTCCTGCATCGAGACGTCGACCTGCTGGCCGCGCCCGCTGCGCTCGCGGTGGTAGAGCGCGGTGAGCAGGCCGCCGAGGCCGTGGATGCCGGCGAACGGGTCGACCCAGGTGTTGCCGCTCTTGAGCGGCGGCTCGCCCTCGTAGCCGCTCACCGAGGAGATGCCCGAGGCCGGCTCCATGCCCATGCCGAAGGCCGGGCTGTTGCGGCGCGGGCCGGTCTGCCCGTAGCCGCAGAGCGACATCATGATCAGCCGCGGATACTGCTCCTTGAGGTCGTTCCAGGAGAGCCCGAAGTTCTCCAGCACGCGCGGCGTATAGCTCTCGATCAGCACGTCCGCGTCCTCCAGCAGCCCGCGCAGGATCGCGATGCCCTCGTCGCTTCCGAGGTCGAGCGCGAGCCCGCGCTTGGAGACGTTGCGCACGGTGTAGTACGGCGCGCGCTCCCAGTAGTTGCCGGTCGTGTCGTTCTGCGCGATGTAGGCCGTGCGGATGCGGTCCGGCACGGTCGGGCGCTCGACCTTGATCACGTCGGCGCCGAGGTCGGCGAGCACGCGCGCCGCCACGGGGCCGGCCCACACCTGCGAAAGATCGATGACGCGGAGGCCGTCGAACGGCTTCATGCGGCACCTCCGCTCGAGGCGGCGAGTTCGTCGTTCGCCTCGCCGAGGGCGGGCGGAGCGGCCGGGCGCAGCGGCGTTTCGGAGAGGCCGACGGGCGGGCCGACGGCCGGCTCGCCGCCGGGGCCTTCGAAGAACCCGCGGGCGGCCAGGTGCTCGTCGGCGGCGAGGTCTGCGACGTCCGGGACGAGGGCGAACGCGAGGCGCAGTTCCTGCGCCTTCTGCACGATCTCCGCCGCGTCGTGCTCCATCAGCCAGGGCTCCATCAGCGCGTCGAAGTCCTGCCAGCGCACCACGCGCTCCTTGGGCAGCTGCAACAGCGGGTCGTCGATCATCTCGGGGCGGTCGATCAGCAGTCCCAGCGAGGTCGCGAAGTCCGGTGCGCCGGGGACGACGGACACGAAGCCGTCGCGGCAACGCATGATGTCGGACGGGTAGGCGCCGAGCACTCGCGAGTAGAAGCGCCGCCGCAGCAGGCCCATGCCGTGGTAGACCGCGAGGTTGTGGTCGTCGGTCAGGGCGGCGGTCTCGTAGCTGGCGATGTCGGCGTGGTGGTGCTGCTCGCCGTGGGCGCGGGCGTTCAGCAGCGCGAGCGTCGTCACCCAGCCGTAGAGCCCGCCGAGGAACTCGGCGGTGTCGACGCCCAGGCTGACCGGCTCGCGGTCCGGGTAGCCGGTGACGTAGGAGAAGCCGGCGAGCGCCTCGATGACGTGGCTGTCGCCCTCGAAGTCGGCATAGGGGCCGCTGCGCCCGAAGGGGCTGATCGAGACGTAGAGCGTGTTGGGGAAGCGCTCGCGCATCGCGTCCGCGTCGTCGAGCGGGAGCTGAGCTGGCGTCTTCCAGGAGGTGAGCAGCACATCGGCGCTCGCGATCAGGTCTGCGCTGACGGCGGCGCCGCCCTCGCTGTTCACGTCGAGCGCGACGCTGCGCTTTCCGCCATTGAGGAAGGCGTGCTGTCCGCCGCCGTCGAGGTCCGGCTCGTCACCGGGGAAGGGTCCGGCGAGGCGGATCGGGTCGCCCTCGGGGGGCTCGATGCGGATCACCTCGGCGCCGCCCTGCGCGAGCAGCTTGCCCGCGTAGGCGACGGAAAGGCCCGCCGCGATCTCGATGATGCGCACGCCTTCGAGCGCGCGCGGCGCGTCCGCTGCCATCGATCGCTCCCTTCGCCGCTCTTCTCGCCGTCGGTCGCCGGGGGCGCAGCCTCGACGCTCGCCCCGCGGGCGTCAATGGCGGCGCGGCCCCGCTGTTACTCCTTGTGGAACTCCGGGATCAGCTCGCCGATCAATCGGATGCTGCGTGTCACTTCCTCGTGACGCAGCTTGCCGACCTGGTGGAAGGACATCAGGCGGTCGATCCCGACCTCCTCGTAGCGCTTCATCTTCTCGAGGCAGGCCTGCTGGTCGCCGACGACGAGCGACTGCTGCTCGCTGAGCACTTCGAAGACCTCTTCGTCGGGGACGGTCTCGCCGTTCATGATGCGCGCGTGGATGAGCTGCGCCTTGGTCGACTCGGCGTCCTCATCCTCGAGGAAGCGGCCGGTGAGGTCGCTGCCGGCCTCGTCCCGCGCGGCCTCGATCTCGCGCGCGCGGCGCAGGAAGGACTCGCGCGCCTCGAAGAAGGTGAGCGCGGTGTTGGTGTACCAGGCGGCGGCGCCCGCGGCGGCGCTGCTCAGCTTCGCGTCTCCGTCCTCGACGCAGTGAACGAAGGTGAAGAAGGCGATCTGGTCGTTGATGAACTCGCCCACGGGGCGCTCGCACTGGGCGATGCCGCGCTTGTAGGACTCGACGATCTCCTCGACCTGGTCGAGCGAGCGCCAGAGCGTGTTGGCGAGCGCGCCGACGCCGTTGCGTCCGGCCTGCTCGAAGGAGATCGGGCCGGAGCAGGCCTGCCAGCGGGGCGGGTGGGGCTTCTGCA
>VXOS01000090.1 GCA_009839925.1 Chloroflexota bacterium | reverse complement strand
GCCCCTAGCCGCGGTGGCCCAGCGCCGCCGCCGCTTCCGCCCCCGGCGCAGCGAGGCTCAGCCGCCACCCGCCGCCGCCGAGCCGCGCCGACAGGGCGGTGCGAGCCGCCTCGGCATCGTGCTGGTGTTTCTCGTCGGCTTCTGGCTCGCACGCATCACGGAGCTCCTGCCCGTCGACGCGCTGCAAGTGCTCGACATCGTCGTGGCGCTGCTCATCGCCGTCCTGCTCGCGGTCTGGTACCGCCGCCGCGCGCGGCGCTACATGGAGACCCGCCAGGCCGAGCAGCGGCGCGACGCGAACGAGGACGCCGCTGCGGCGGCCGAGGAGCCTAAGGAGTAGGCAGCCGGAACCAGGTTGCGTCGTCCTCGGGCCGAAGCGAGCGAAGCGGGGCGTAGCCGGCGCGCAGCCAGAAGTAGAGCCCCCGCCCGTTGCCGCGCGGCGCGCGCCCGTAGAAGCCGCGCACGCCCTCGCGGCGCAGCCGCCGCTCCGCGATCCGCACCGCGCGCACGGCGATCGCCCGCCCGCGACGCTCCGGCGCGATCGCGACGCCTGAGAACGTCACGGTCCGCTCGCCTGGTCCGGGCGCGATGCCCAGCACCCCGACGGTCTCGCCCCCGGCGCGCACGTGGTAGAGGCTCGTGTCCGCCAGCGGAGACTCGACCTCGCCGCGATGACCCCGCGCGACGCCCTCGCGGATCGCCTGCGCGACGCCCTCGTCGTCCGGCGGCGCGTCCGCCGCGATCAGCGTGACGCCCTCACCGCGCGCCCAGGGGCGTCTCCGCGTCGTTGAATCGCCCGCCTCAGGCACGCGGCGCCTCGGAGAGCCAGGCGGCGACGGCCGCGGGTACCTCGCGCGCGGGGAGCGTGCGCCGCTCGCAGTCGGGGAGCGCCTCGAGGAAGGCCTCGCCGTAGGCGCGCGCGCTCACGCGGCGGTCGAGGATCAGGAAGACACCCCGGTCGTGCGGACCGCGGATCAGGCGGCCGAAGCCCTGGCGGAAGCGCAGCACGGCGTGCGGGAGCATGTACTCCTCGAACGGCTGGTCGTGCAGGGCGGCGCGGGCCGCGTGGATCGGATCGGTCGGCACGGGGAACGGCAGCCGCGCAAGCACGAGCTGCGAGAGCGCCGGGCCGGGCACGTCGACGCCCTCCCAGAACGCGGCGGTGCCGAGCACCAGCGAGCGCGGGCGCTCCGCGAGCGCGCGCAGCAGACGCGCCGGGCCGCCATCGAGGTCGTGCGCGAGCACGCCGATGCCCTCGGCGGCGAGCGGACCGCGCAGCGCTCCGGCAGCAGAGCGCACCGCGCCGTGCGAGGTGAAGAGCGCCAGCGTGCGCCCCTCGGCCGCGCGCGCCGCCTCGCCCAGCACCCGTTCCGAGGCGGCCTCGTAGTCCGGCGCGTTCGGCGGCGGCAGGTCGTCAACGACGAGCACGAGGACCGCTCGCCGGTAGTCGAACGGCGATCCGACATCGAGCACGTCGGCGTCTGGCAGCCCGATGCGCCGCAGGCTGAAGTCGAAGCGCTGCTGCGCCGTCAGCGTCGCGCTCGTCGCGAGGACCGAGCCGCGCCGCGCCCACAGCTCGTCCTCGAGGCGATCGGCGACGTCGAGCGGCGCTGTGCGCACCCGCGGGCCGCGGCCACCGCTGTCCAGCCAGACGATCCGTTCCGGATCGGCGCGCTGTAGCGCCTCCCGCAGCGTCGCGGCCTGCTGCGCCGCCCGCTCGCCGGCCCGCGCGAGCGCGCCGCGCAGCGTGTCGAGCGAGGGCGCACCGTCGCCGGGCAGTGAGGCGACAACGGTCTCGGCGTCCAGCAGGCGCCGCGCCAGCTGGTCGAGCGCGAGTTCGAGATGCAGCGCGCCGTCTTCGACATCCGCCCAGAGCGGCTGCGCGCGCCGGCCCGGCGTGACGAGCAGCTGCGCGCCCCTCGCGCGCTCCGCGAACTCCTCGACGTAGCCGCCAATCGCCGCCTCCAGATCCGGCAGCCGCGCGCGCGCCATCGCCGCCGCCGAGGCGACGTCGTCGGCGAGCGGGGCGAGGCCGGCTGCGGGCGAGAGCGGCAGCGGATCGAGCCGCGCCGCACCGCGCAGCGAGGCGGCGAGCGAGCCCCCGCCGCCGGCCGCCTCGTCGAGCAGCTGCGCGATCTCCTGCAGCGAGACGGACTCGCCGAACTGGCTCGTCGCGACACCCTCGAGGCGGTGCGCCTCGTCGACGACCAGGTGGCGGAAGGGCGGCAGCACCTGGTCGCCGCCGACCGCGTTGACGAGCAGCAGGGCGTGGTTGACGACGACGACGTGCGCCGCGGCCGCCTCCGCGCGCGCCCGCTGGAGGAAGCAGCTGCCCTCGCGGACGAACGCGCAGCGCCGCGCGAGGCAGTCGTTCGTGTCGGCAGCGAGCGCGCGCCAGTGCGGCCACTCGTCGCCGCGCAGGTACAGCTCCGCGCGATCGCCGCGCTCCGTCTCCCCCAGCCAGACGGCGATGCGGGCGAGCACGCGCGCCTGGTCGGCGCCGCGCGGCTCCTCCAGCTCGATTGTCTGCGACCAGCGCTCGAGGCAGAGGTAGTTGCCGCGCCCCTTGAGCACGGCCGTGCGCAGCGAGCCCGGCGGCGCGCCGGCGGCCGACTCGGCGAGCGCGGCCGCCGCGGGCATGTCGCGCCCGGCAAGCTGCTCCTGCAGGTTCAGCGTGTGCGTCGAGACCAGCACGCGCTCGCCGCTGCGCAGGGCGTGCGAGAGCGCCGGCACGAGGTAGGCGAGCGACTTGCCGGTCCCCGTCCCCGCCTCGACGGCGAGCTGGCCGTCGTGCGCGATGTTGTCCGCGACGCCGCGCGCCATCGCGGTCTGCCCCTCGCGCGCCTCGAAGCCGGGAAACAGGTCCGCGCGGCGGCGCGCCTCGGCGAAGCGCGCCTCCACCTCGTCCGCATCGAGCGGCGCGAAGTCCGGGAGGGGACGCAGCGGTGGCGGCAGCGGGCGCGGCTCGCGCGTCAACTCACCGGGCGCGGGCTGGGCGTCGCCTTCCTCGGCAGCCTCGGCGCGTCGCTCCAGCGCCCCGGCGAACAGCGGCCGGAGGCTCCAGGCGGACTGCTCGGCGAGCCGCACGAGGTCGCGGAGCGTCGCGGCGGGCAGCCGGTCCAGCCGTTGCAGCAGGCGCAGGAAGACCTCGGACGTCACCTCGGCGTCGGCGAGCGCGCGGTGCGACTCCTCGACCGTGACGCCGAGCGACTCCGCGAGCGAGCGGAGGTCGAGCCGCGTCGCCGTCGGCAACAGGACCGAGGCCAGCTCGTAGCTGTCGAAGGCCGGCGCCTGCACCTGCAGTCCCGCCTCGGCGAGGAATCCGAGGTCGAAGGGCGCGTTGTGCGCGACCAGCGGGAGGCCGCGCGCGAAGGCGGCGAACTCGTGCACCGCCAGCGAGGGCGGCGGCGCGCTGGCGAGGTCGGCGTCCTCGATGCCCGTGAGCACGCGGATCGCGGGCGGCAGCGGGCGGCCGGGGCTGGCGAACGTGCGGAAGCGCTCGCCCGGCCCGTCCGCGCCGAAACGCACCGCGCCGATCTCGATGATGCGGTCGCTCGCCGGGTCGACGCCGGTCGTCTCGAGGTCGACCGCGACGTATTCGCCGCGATCGGCTGGCGCCGTGCCGGGACCGAGAGGCATCGCGCCTCGCCGCCCTCTCCGGGGAGTACTGCCCTAGCCGCGGGCCGCCGCGACCGCCTCGACGACGCCCGGCTCGAAGCGCGCGAAGTCGCCACCGGCGGAGCGCACGACCGCCTCGAAGCGGCCGGCGTGCAGCTCTTCGAGCAGATCGGCCTCGCTGCGCAGCTCGCGCTCGAAGCCTGTCGCGTAGTAGCCGATGCCGCTCTCGGAGTGCGCGTCGCTGCCACCGGTGGTCGGCAGCCCCAGCTCGCGCGCCACCTCGTAGGCGAAGTAGTTCTCGCGAGGCGTGTTGCAGCCGTTGGCGATCTCGATCGCGTCGGCGAGCTGGAAGACCGGCAGCCGCGCCGCCTCGGCGGGGGTCAACTCGAAGGGGACGCTGTCCTTGCGCATCGCCGTCACGTTGTCGAAGACGTGACGGAAGGGGTGCGCGACGATCAGGAACCCGCCAACGGCGTCGAGCTCCACGCGCAGCTGCTCCGCGCGGCGGATGCCGCTGATGTAGGCAGGCAGGCCGAACGCGAGCATGTGTCCGAGGTCGGTGGAGATCTCCATCCCGAAGTTGACGAAGAAGTCGGTGTGCCGCTCGCGGTACTCGGCGCGCAGGTGCCGGTCCCACATCTTGTCGTGCTCGGAGATGTTGACGCCGGTCAACCCGGCCGCGCGCGCGAGTTCGGGCAGCTTGTGCGGGTTGAGCGTACTGTCCGAGGAGGCGACCGCGGAGTGGACGTGCATATCGAGCACGCTGCGCTGCAGTCCGGGCGTGAGCACCAGCGTCCCGCTCCTTACCTCTGCGGTTCGCGACCCGCCGGCGGCGGGCGCAGCCCAAGGGTACGAGATGCCCGAACGGGCCGCATCACCCGCTTCCGGCGGGCCTCGGCGCGACGCTCAGCCGGCGAGCGCGGGCAGCAGCACGCCGAAGGCGAACGCCGCCACGATCGCCGTCGCCCAGATCGCCCCGTTCAGCCCCCGCAGCACGAACGCCGCCGCGATGACCGCGATCAGTACCAGGCCGTGCACGATCAGTCCGAAACGCAGCGGATCGGCCACCTCGATGTAGGCGGCGCCGAGCAACAGCCCGAGCAGCGTCCAGCCGAGCACGGCGACATTCACGAGCACCACGCCGACGAGCGGCAACGGCAGGCGGCCCAGGCTCGCGATGCGCGTCCGCCAGCGCGCGCTTCGACTCATCGCCCAGAGCGCAATCGCGACCGTCGCGAAGGCCACGACCGCACCCGAAACGAAGCCCGAGAACAGCGCGCGCGCGGCGTCGACCTCGGCGCTCATGCGCCCTCCGTGATCGCCAGCGCCTCGGCGCGCGTCGACGTGCGCGCCGGGAGCACCTCGGCGCCCGCCTGCTCGAGGTCGCGGCGCAGCTCCGCGCCCTTCGCGCGCTCGTGGATCAGCAGGAACACCGCCGGGCCGGTGCCGGTGAGGTGCAGCGGCGCCCCGCCGAGCGCCGCGGCGTAGGCGCCGTAGTGCGCGAGCAGCTCCGACTCCGTCCGCTCGATCACCGCCTCGAAGGCGTTCCAGAGGTCGCGGGTCGGCGGCGGGACGTTGCGCTGCACGCGGTGCGCGACGCGCGCCGAGCGCCCGCCGTCCGTCAGGTCGTGCGCGTGCAGCGCGCCGAAGCGCCGCCCCGTCTTCGCCGGGGCCTGCGGGACCGGCGGGAGCAGGAGCAGCAGCCGCAGGGGACGCACATCGCGCAGCGGCTCCACGATCTCGCCGCGCCCGCGACAGCGCGCCGTCCCGCCGTGCAGGAAGAACGGCACGTCCGACCCCACCGAGGCAGCCACCTCCCCGAGCCGCTCGATCGGCCAGTCCAGCTCCCAGAACCGCGCGAGCCCGCGCAGCACGGCCGCCGCGTCCGAGGAGCCGCCGCCCAGCCCGGCCGCCGCCGGCACTCGCTTCTCGACCTCGATCGCGACGTTCGGCTCGCGCCCGGCCGCCTCGGCGAGCGCCCGCGCGGCAGCGGCCGAGAGCTCGCCCTCGCCGGCGATCTCCTCGGCGCCGGGCCCGGGGGGCCGCCGAACGGGGGGGGGGGGGGGGGGGCGGGGGCCGCGGGGGGGGGGGGGGGGGGGGGGGGGG
>VXOS01000152.1 GCA_009839925.1 Chloroflexota bacterium | reverse complement strand
TCTAGCAGTGGCGGGCGGTGTGTTGGCGGCGGGGGGGGGCGGCGGCGCGCGCGGCCGGGCGCGCGCCGCCCCCCGCCCCCGCCGGCGACGACGACGAGCGGGAGCTCACGATCTACTCGGGCCGCAGCCCGGACCTGATCGGTCCGCTCCTCCAGCGCTTCGCCGAGGAGACCGGCATCAACGTCAAGGTGCGCTACGGCGGCACGGCGCAGCTGGCCGCGCTGCTCATCGAGGAGGGCGAGCAGAGCCCGGCCGACATCTACATCGCTCAGGACGCCGGCGCGCTCGGCGCAGTGCAGGCCGCCGGGCTCTTTACCGATCTCGACGACGATGTGCTCGACCTCGTGCCGTCGGCCTACCGCTCCCGCGAGGGGCAGTGGGTCGGGCTTTCGGGCCGCGCTCGCGTGCTGATCTACAACACGGACGTCCTCGATCCCTCCGAACTGCCGACCTCGATCCTCGAGCTGACCGACCCGAAGTGGCGCGGCCGCGTCGCCTGGGCGCCTCCCAACGGCTCATTCCAGGCGTGGGTCACCGCGCTGCGCGTCGGCGAGGGCGAGGAGGCCGCGCGCGCCTGGCTCGAGGGCATGAAGGCGAACGACGCGGCCGAGTTCCCGAACAACGTCTCGATCGTCGCGGCGGTCGGCCGCGGCGAGATCGAGCTGGGCCTCGTCAACCACTACTACCTGCACCGCTTCCTGGCGGAGGAGGGCGAGGGCTTCCCCGCGCGCAACTACCACACCGGCCCCGGCGACATCGGCACGCTCGTCAACGTGGCGGGCGCCGGCGTGCTCCGCACCTCGGAACGCGGCGACGAGGCGCGCGAGTTCCTCGAGTTCATGCTCGGCGAGGAGGCGCAGCGCTACTACGCCGAGACGAACTCCGAGTACCCGCTGATCGCGGGCGTACCCGCCGCGTCCCACCTGACGCCCATCGCCGAGCTGCAGCCGCCGGACATCGACCTCAGCGATCTCGCGGACCTCGAGGGCACGCTGCGCCTGCTGCGCTCGGCGGGGGTGCTGCCGTAGGCGGACTCCGCCACCCCGAGGCGCTGCTGCGAGAATGAGGCGGCAGGTGAGATGACAGGTGAGGTCAACCCGTGACGACCACGCCCAGCCGACCCAGGGATCCCGCTATCCGCGGGGCTGGCCTGCTGCTGCTGCTCACCGCGGCCGCCACAGTCGTGATGGTGTTCGCGCGCGTCTCCGCGGATACCGACCAGCCTGAGCTGCTGGAATCGATCCGCGCCATTGCCGCCAACAAGGTCATGTACAGCCTGAGCGGCGCTGCGCGCCTCAGCTCCGGGCTCACGTTGATCGCCGCGGCATGGTTCCTCTGGAGAACCTGGATCGTTCGGGAACGGTTCGGGACTCCGCTCGCCCCCTTGCTGCTCGCCGTCTCGGGCGCCTTCACCGCCGGCTCCGGCGTGTGCGCCATCGCGCTGGCCGCAGCCGCGCCGGCCGCGTCGGAGGCCGCTGTCCTCAACGTCGTGGATGCCTCCACCGAGGCGATCGAGAGCGTCCGCTGGATCACCGGCAAGCTCGGGTTCGCGGCCGCGGGGCTGGCGCTGCTGGTTGCGGCGCAACGACAGTGGAGGGCCGGCGGCGCGATCCGGCGGATCGCCCCGGCGTCGCTGGTGCTCGGTATCGCGATGCAATTCATCTGGGTGGATGCCGCAACGATCGTCCACCGGATCAGCGGTGTCGCCTTTGTGCTGTGGCTCGCGGCTATTGCCTTGATGCTGCTGACAGGACGGGTAGAGCGACACTTCGCCGCGATGCAGGACTCATCCCGGGCGGACTACCGCTAGCACAGCCGGCGCGAGCGGCCGCATCGAGGCTGCCTCGAAGGTCGCGGTGTGACGACCGTGTCGGACTCGGCGTGATGCGCGAGGCCTGGCGCGGCGCTCGCTACAATCGCGGGCGATGGGCGAGTTGGTGATGGTGTGCGGGCCCGCCGGGTCCGGGAAGACCGGGCGGCTCGTCGATCACGCCGCGAGGCGCTACCAGGACGACCGCTTCGCCCCGACGCTCGTGCTCGTGCCGACGGCGCGGCACGGCGACCAGTTCCGCCGCCGCCTCGTCGCGGCGTGCGGCGTCGCGCTCAGCCTCGATGTCTCGACGCTGGCGCAGTACGCACGCCTGCACGCCGCCGGGCGAACGCTGTCGCGGGACGTGGCGGCGGACCTGCTGCGACGCGTCGCAAAGGATCGCATCGACTCTGGCGAGGCCAGCCGCTTCGCGCCGATCGCGGACAAGCCGGGCTTGCACGCGCTGATCGCCGAGGCGGTGACGGAGCTGGTGGCGGCCGACATCGAGCCCGCGGCGTTCGCCGGGGCTGCCGCGGCCACGGAGAGCGCCGACCTGGTCGCGCTCGCCGACATCTACGCCGCCTACCGGCGCGACCTGGCAAAGCGCGGTTGGCACGACCCCGCCGAGGCGCCCTCGCTGGCCGCGGAGGCGATTGCGGGCGCTCCCGGGCTGCCGGGCCTCGTGCTCGTCGACTCGTTCGAGTTCCTCAACCCGCGCGAGCAGTCGCTCATCGCCGCGCTCGCGGACCACACCCGCGTGCTGGTCGCGATCGATCGTGGGGCGAGCGAGCGTGCGCGCTGGACGGCGGCGCGCCTCGGAGCGCTCGCTGGCGTCGCGACCGTCGAGGAGCTGCCGGAGACCGACGGTATTGCCACCACCAGCGCCCACCGCGCCTTCGACGCCGAGGTGCAGCTGCGCGGGATCGCGCGTGCGATCAAGCAGCGGCTGGGAGAGGAGGAGGCGCTACGGCCCTCGGACGTGGCCGTCGCCTTCCGTCAGGCCTCGCAGCACCTCGCGCTCGCCCGCCGCGTCTTCGCGGAGTACGAGCTGCCCTTCGACCCCGCCGCCGGAGAGCGCCTCGCATCGAGGCCGTTCGGGACCTGGGTGCTGGCGCTGCTGCGCCTGCCCGAGCACGACTGGCGGCTCGCGCGACTGGCCGAGCTGCTGCGCTCCGCCTTCCTCGATCGCAGCCGCTGGGGCATCGAGGGCGACACTGTCGATCACCTGCTGCGTGTCGGGCGAAGGCAGCACCTGCTCTCGGGCCTCGAGCGGCTCGAGCGGCTGCGGGGGGCGCTGGCCGACGAGGCCGTGCGCGCCGCCGGCGCCGGCCGCGCCGGCTATGCCGTCCGCCTGCGAGCCGCGCACGACGGCCTCGAACAGGCCACCGAGGCGCTGAGCGATCTGCTCGGCGGCGAAGCCCGCACGGCTGGCGAGTGGGCGCAGGCGCTCGACGACGCGCTGCTCGGCCCGGGCGGCCTCGTCCGCGCCTCCGTCGAGGGCTACGAGAGCCTCGAGGTCGAGGCGGCGGCGCTGCGCGCCGACCTCGACGCGCTGCGCGCGATCGACGAGCGATTCGGCGGGACGCCGCTCACGCTCGAGGCGTTCGCCGCGGAGCTGGAGCGGCGCATGCAGCGGCCCGCGGTGCTGCTACGCGAGGCCGGCGGTGTGCTGTTCGCGCCGATGCACACGCTGCACGGGCTGCGCTTCGCGCACGTCTTCCTCGGCGGCCTCGCGGAGGGCGAGTTCCCCGCCCCGCGCCGGGCCGCCCGCCTGCTCGATCGCGAGGCGCGCGAGCGACTGGGCGAGGCGGGCCTGGCGCTGCCCCCCGAGCCCCGCTCGACGGAGGACGAGCTGTGGCGCTCAGCCTCGACGCGCGCCGACGGCGCGACCTCGCTGTGGCGCCCGCGCTTCGATGACGCCGGCCGCCCCGTCCCCGCCTCCTGGTACTTCGACGAGGAGGAGGCAGCCGACGAGTCCGCCGAAGTCGAACCGCACGACGCCGCCTCGCAACGCGAGCTGGCGGTCACGCTCAGCGCGCGCTGGCAGCGCGGCGAGCGCCGCCGCCCTGCGGACCTCGCGGCCTGGCCGGTCGTGCGCACGGCGGCGCCGATCGAGCAGCAGCGAAGCTCCTTCGCGAACGCCGGCCGCCACGAGGGCGACCTCACCTCGGCGGGCAGCGCGCGGGAGCGACTGGTCGGGCCCGAGGTGCGCTGGAGTGCGACGCGCATCGAGAGCTACCGCACCTGCGCCTTCCAGTTCTTCGCCAGCTACGGGCTGAGGCTCTACGAGGTCGAGGACGAGCTCGTGGAGGCCGATGCGGCGACACGCGGGACGGTCATCCACGACATCATGGAGGCAGTGCTCGGCCCGCTGGCAGAGGCCGGCCGCCCACTCGTTCCCACGACGGCGGACGAGGCGATCCGGCGCATGCGCGAGCATGGACAAGAGCTCTGGCTGGACGCACCCCGCAAGTACCACTTCGGGCGGGCGGCACTCTGGCGCCTCGACTGGAAAGACACCGCCGACAACCTCGAGCGCCTGATCCGCCGCGAGGCGGAGTGGAACGAGACGTTCGGCACGACGGCGGTCCACGGGATCGAGGCGAGGGTCGACGTCGCGCTGCCCGGCATCGAGCCGGAGCTGCGGCTGCGGGGCAACATCGACCGCGTCGATGTGGGGCCGGACCTCGCGCAGATCGTCGACTACAAGAGCGGGCGCGCGATCACCCGCCGGTCCGTCGAGCGCGGGGAGCGCCTGCAGCTCCAGCTCTACGCGCTCGCCTCGCGCGAGCAGCTCGCCGTGGAGCGGCTGATCGCCCGCTACGCCTACCTCGACCCCCGGGCGAACGAGTGGGCGCTGGACAGCGCGGACCCGGCGGACGCCGCGCTGATCGAGGACGCTGCCCGGCACGCCGAGGTGGTGCGGTCCTCGGTGGCCGCTGGCGACTTCCGGGTCAATCCGCAGGTCACGCCCTGCCCCCGCTACTGCGACTTCAAGCACATCTGTCGCGTCAACCAGTTCACGAGGTGGAAGCAGTGGAGCTGACCGCCGAGCAGCGGACGATCATCGAGGCGGACGCCTCGGACCTCGCGGTCTCGGCGGGCGCGGGCAGCGGCAAGACGCGCGTGCTCGTCGAGCGCTACGTGCAGCTGCTGCGCGAGTGCTCGATCCCGCAGATCGCGGCGATCACCTTCACCGAGGCGGCCGCCGCGGAGATGCGTGACCGCGTGCGCCGCGAAGTGATGTCGGACCCCGCGCTGGAGCAGCACCGCGCGCTGCTCGACGAGGCGGCGATCGGGACCGTGCATTCGCTCGGCCTGCGCCTGCTGCGCGAGCACCCCGTCGAGGCGGGTCTCGACCCCGCGGCCGCCGTCCTCGCCGACGACGAGGCGGAGCTGCTGCGCCGCGCCGCCTGCATCGAGGCGATCGACGCGGCCGCCGAGGTCGGCGGCGAGCGCACCCGCGCGCTGCTCGGGCTCGGCGTTTATCACGCCGGCCTCCAGCTCCCGCGCATGGTCGCGCAGCGCGACGCCGTCGGGGCCGCCTTCGCGGCGATGGGCGCGTACAGCGCCGACTGGCCCTCGTACGTGCGCGCCACCCTCGAGGCGCACTACGAGCCTCGGCAGACGGCGATCCGAGGACAGGCCGAGGAGATCGCGTGGCAGATCAGGCGCGACGCCGGCAACGTGACCGAGCGCCTCGCCGAGGTGGCGGGCGCCGTCCTTCAGCCGCTCACCGCGGCCCGCGAGGCAGGGGAGTGGGGGGACTTCGCCGCTCTCCTCGCCGAGGCGCGATCGCAAACCAACCTCCAGAGCGGGGGTAACGCCCCGGCTGCCGTAAGCGTTAAGGATGCGATGCGCGACCTGCGCGAGCTCGACGACGATGCGGGAAAGCTGCCGGCCTGGAACGAACACGACGGGCCGGCCCTCGAGGTGCTCGCCGGGCTGCGCGCGCTCTTCGAGGACTCGGTGCGACGCTACGAGGCGGCGAAGCAGGCACAGAACGCCCTCGACTACCTCGATCTGGAGCTGGGCGCCGTCGACCTGCTGCGCGACCACCCGGCCGTGGCCGCCGCGGTGCGCGGGCGCTTCCTCCACCTGATGGTCGACGAATCGCAGGACATCAACCCGGTGCAGGCGGAGCTGATTGAGCTGATCGCGGGCGGAAACGGCGACGGGGCGAGGCCGGCGCTCTTCCTCGTCGGCGACGCGCGGCAGTCGATCTACCGCTTCCGCGGCGCGGACGTGCACCGCTTCACCGCGCTGCAGGACCTCGTAGCCTCACGCGGTGGGCCGCTGCTCCCGCTCAGCCGCTCGTTCCGCAGCCACGACGACCTCGTGAGCCGCATCAACGAGCTCTTCGGCGAGGTCTTCGAGGGGACGGATCTGGACCTCGCGGCGCTACCACCGATGACGGGCCGCCCCGCCGCCGCGCCGTCCGGCGGCCCGCACCTCACGCTGACGCAGATCGCGGGCGGGGCTTCCGGCTACGACCGGCGACGCGTCGAGGCGGACGCCGTCGCGGGGGAGATCGCCGAACTGCTCGACGAAGGGCGGCTGGTCTGGGACCGGCACGACGACCGGATGCGCCCGGCGCGGCCCGGCGACATCGCGATCCTGCTGAGGCGCTTCGCCAACGTGCACGTCTTCCAGCAGGCCCTCAACACGCACGGCGTGGCGGCCGCGACGCCGAGCGGCACCGGCTTCTTCACGCGGCAGGAGGTGCTCGACTGCATCAACCTGCTGCGCTGGCTGGCGGAGCCGCAGGACGAGCTCGCGCTCAGCGGCGTGCTGCGCTCGCCCTTCTTCGCCCTCGCCGACGACACCCTGCTCGCGCTGCGCCGCGAGCGGGGCAGGCGGCTCCGGGCGGCGCTCGCCGATCCGCCCTCGGAGGTTGGCGGCCAAGACCGCGCGCGCTGCGCGCACGCTGCCGAGACGCTCGCCGGGCTGCGCCGCGCCGCCGCCTCGCTGCCGGCCGACGCGCTGCTCGAGCTGGCGCTGGAGCGCAGCGCCTTCGAGGCATCGTGGGCGCCGCTCGCCGGCGGCGAGCAGGCCCGCGCGAACATCCGCAAGCTGCTGCGCATCGTGCGCACCCTGGCCGGGCACCCGCTCTCCGAGGTGGTCTCCTACCTCGAGCAACGTCGCGACGACCTCGACCCGCACGAGGGGCCGGCCACGCTCGACCGCCCGGACGCGGTGCAGCTGATGACGGTGCACGGTGCGAAGGGCCTTGAGTTCCCGATCGTCTTCGTGCCGGAGGCGCACGTCGCCTCGCTGGCGACCTGGGACGCGGTCCGCTGGCATCGCGAGGACGGCGTCTCCGTCACACTGGAGCGTGACGAGGACGACGACAGGCGGCCCCGCCCCGGCTTCTACGCGCACCTGCAGCAACAGGATCAGACGGAGGACGCGGAAGAGCACCGGCGCCTGTTCTACGTCGCGGCGATGCGAGCGGGTGACTACCTCTACATCTCCGGCGACGCGTCGGGCGGCCGCGGCTGGCTGCACACGGTGCGCGACGCGCACGAGAGCGGCGCCCTGCGTGAGATCGAGCTGCGCGAGCCGCTGCCACCAGACACGAGCGCCCTCGCACGTCGGCAACCCCCGCCGGTCCTGCGGCCTCCCGCCGCCTCCGAGGAGCAGGACTACGTCCCGCCGCTGCTGGAGCGGCCGCCCGTCATCCCGCTGCGCGCGAGCACGCCCGTCACCGCGCTGCGCCCTCCGCAGACCGACCGGCAGTACTACGGGCGCGGCGACGGCCTGGCGGCGCTGCGCGGCCTGATCGTGCACCGCGCCCTCGAGGTCTCCCGGGGCGCACCCGACTCCCTCGATGGCGAGCGGCTGGTCGAGATCGCCCGGGAGCAGAGCGACCGCGCCCTCGACGACGCGACGGCGGAGGCGCTGGCCACCGAGGTCCGGGAGCTGCTCGATCGCTACGAGGGCTCGCCGGTCGCCGACGCGCTGTCCTCACCGGACGTCGAGCGCTGGTTCGAGCTGCCCTTCGCCTGGGACTGGGACGGCGTGCCGGTCCACGGCAGCATCGACCTCGTCTACCGCGACGCGGACGGCTGGCACGTGATCGACTTCAAGAGCGACCGGCTGGATGGGACCTCGACGCAGGCGGCGGCGGGCCACTACGCCGTGCAGATCGGGCTCTACCAGCGCGCCCTTGAGGCCGCCGTCGGCGAGCCGGCGAGCGCCGGCCTGCTCTTCCTGCGCAGCGGCGAGCTGGCGAGCCCACCGCCCGCCGAGGTCGAGCTGGCGCTCGCCGAGGCGCGCGAGCGTGTCGACGCCGGCGTGCTGCTCGAGCCCGCCGACGCAGGGTTCCTCGAGGAACCGGAGTAGGGCGCGGCGGAGCGACCTTGGCGCACGGGTAGATCGAGGACGGCCACAAGCCAGCGATGCGTGGTCGTGGTATGCGGCGTCGCCCGACTGCGGGCTAGCCTCGGCGGGCGGGCTCGAGCCAGTAGCGGCGGTGCTGGAACGGGTAAGCGGGAATCGCCACGCGGCGCCGCAGCTCGCCCGCGAACAGGCCGCCGAACGAAACGTCCAGTCCCGCCTCGTAGGCCCGCGCCACCGCCCGCACGAAAGCCTCCGAGGGCTCAACGCCGCCTCCGGCCCGTCCACGAGGCTCGGGATCATCGTGGGTGCGGCGTCGTGGTCGGCCGCCGCGTCCGGGGGAGCGTCCGTTCGCTCCGATGTCCACCACAACGTCCACGCCCAGCCCGCCGAGCCCGTCCGAGCCGTCGGCGGCGCTCGCCGGCAGTCGCGCCTGGCGCAGCCAGTAGGCCGCGTCGAGCGTCGTGTTCGCGCCGACGGGCTCCCCGGTCTCGCTGCTCACGACCGGGATCGACGCCCGCGATGGCGAAGTACCGCCGAAAGCCGCCTCGAACATGGCCAGCGCGGAGTCTGCGTCGGGGCTCTCGCCGTTGTCCTGCGCCAGGCCCGCGCGAGCGATTGCGAGGCGCAGCCCGGTCTCGAGGCTGGCGACCCCGGCGGCCTGCGCCGCCGCCAGCTCCCCGACGCCGTGCCCCAGCACGGCATCGGGCCGGATCCCCACGCTCGACCAGAGGGCCGTCAGCGCGCACTGCAGCGCATAGTCGGCGGGCTCTCGCCACGCCGCATCCTCAGCGCTGTCGGGCGCGTCATCGCTGAACAGCGCGCCGAGCAGCGAGGCCTGGCGTTCGGCCTGGAACACCTCTTCGCAGCGGTCGAGGACTGCCCGCACGACGGGCTCGCTGCCGTACAGCGCCCGGGCCGCCGAGGGGGCGACCCGTCCGGCGTCGTAGGCGAAGCCGACGCGCCGGGCTGCCTGCGGCTCGGGGCTGTCGGTGGAGTCCGCGATCGCGTGCAGGCCATCGCGAAGCGTGCCTGCGTCGGTGAACACCACGCTGGCGCGGTGGGAGAAGTGGCTGCGCCCGCCCCCCGCCGTCCACGCGGCATCCGCCAGCGTCGACTCGGACGGTGCGCCCTCCGGCGTCCCGATCCACACGAGGTAGTCGCGCGCGAGGTCGCGCAGGGCATCGTGCGACTTGGCCGACAGCGGCAGGAGGCGCGTGGCGCCCCCGACCTCGGACGGCGCGGGTAGCTCCGCGCCGTCAGGCGAGGGCAGTGCGACGGGCTGCGGCGCTCCGGGAGCCCACGTCCCCGGAGCGGGCGCATCCGATGTATAGCCCTCCACGATGACGTGGGAGTTGGCTCCCGTGATGCCGAAGGCGCTCACTGCCGCCAGCGGCTCCCGGTCGGGGCGCTGCGGCCACTCGGTGGCCGAGTCGGTCACCAGCAGCGGCAGCCGCTCCCACTCGACGTGCGGCGAGGGTTCCCGGAAGTGCAGGTGAGCGGGGATCATCCCGCGTTGCATCGAAAGCACCGTCTTGATCAGGCCGGCCATCCCCGACGCCGACTCGATGTGGCCGATGTTGGTCTTGACCGACCCCACGAGCAGTGGGCGTTCCGTTTCGCGCCCGCGGCCGTAGACGGCCGCCGCGGCCTCGAGCTCGATCGCATCTCCCAGTTCGGAGGCGGTTCCGTGCGCCTCGAGGTAGTCGACGTCCGCCGGATCGACGCCGGCGCTCGACAGCGCCTGCTCAATCACGTGCTGCTGGGCCAGTCCGCTCAGCGCCGTCGGGCCGGCGCTGACGCCGCTCTGGTTGACGCCCGAGCCCCGGACGACGGCCCAGATGCGGTCACCGTCCTCCAGCGCCTCGCTCAGGCGCTTGAGGACCACGACGCCGCAGCCCTCGCCGCGGATGAACCCGTCCGCCCCGGCGTTGAACGCCCGGCACTCGCCCCCGGACGAGAGCATCCCGAGCTCGGCCATCTTGAGCGTCGCATCCGGTGAGAGCGCGGCGTTCACGCCGGCGACGAGCGCGAGGTTGATCTCGCCGTTGCGCAGCGCCGTCACGGCGTGGTGCACGGCGACCAGCGAGGACGCGCAGGCGACCTCGACCGGCAGCGCCGGCCCCTCGAGCCCGAGCGTGAAGGCCACGCGGCCAATGGACGTGCTGCCGTTGATGCCGACGTAGCCGATCGGCTTGCCGCGCAGGGTCATCACGTCGCGGTACTCGCCGAGCCCGATCCCGGCGTAGGTGCCGGTGCGGCTGCCCCGCAGCGAGTCGGGATCGATGGCCGCATCCTCGAGGGCGTGCCAGGTCGTCTCGAGCAGCATCCGCAGCTGCGGGTCCATATTCCGCGCCTCGATGGGCGAGATGCGGAAGAACGAGGCGTCGAACTGATCGACGCCCTCCACGAAGCCCGCGCGGCGATACGGGTCATCACCCGCAGCGGCGTCGCCGAAGAAGTCGGCCCAGGGGCCGGAGCCGTTGCGTGCGTCGCTGACACCGCTCGCGCCCGCTTCGAGGAGCTCCCAGAAGGCCGCGAGGTCGTCCGCGCCCGGGAACTTGCAGGCCATGCCGACGATGGCGATCGCGTCCTCCGCGGTTTGCCGTGGCGGGCGGGGCGCCGCGGGCAGCGCTGCCGGCTGCGGGGCCTGCTCGCCCTCGCTGTCCAGCACCTCGACGAGGTGCCCGGCGAGACTCGCCGTGTCGGGGTAGTCGAAGGCGATCGTGTTGGAGACCGTGTGCGCGCCACCGAGGGCGAGGTTGAGCCGCGCCCGCAGCTCCAGCGCCATGAGCGAGTCGAGACCGAGATCAAAGAACGTGACGCTGGGATCCGGCGGCGAGGGCATTCGCAGCAGGTCCTGGAGCAAGCCCTGGAGGGCCTCCTCGACGATCCCGTAGCGCTGCTGTTCGGGCGCCTCGCGCAGGCGCGAGATCAGATCCTCGGCCGCCTCGTCTCCATCGGACTGCGTCGGTGCGGACAGCAGTTCCTCGATGAGCGGCGGGACGGTGCGCAGCGAGGCCGCGTAGACGTCCCAGTCGATCAACGTGACCCCGGCGACCGCGAGGTCCTCTCGCACGAGTCGATCGAGCGCGCGGATGCCCTGCGCCGGGGTCATCCAGTCGTAGCCGGAGGCTTCTACCACGCTCTCGATCCGATCGCGTCGCTGCTCGCCGCCGCCGACGGTTCCCCAGGCTCCCCACTGGACGGACTGGCCGGGCAGACCGAGCGCGCGCCGGTGCCGCGCCAGCTCGTCGCAGAATGTGTTCGCTGCTGCGTAGTTGGACTGCCCGGGATTGCCGCGCACCCCCGCCATGCTCGTGTAGAGGATGAAGAGGTCGAGGTCGCGGTGCTCCGTCTGGCGGTGCAGCTCCCAGCCTCCGAGCACCTTCGCCCAGATCGCCTCCTCGAACCCGGCCCAGGTCTGGTTGATGAGCGCGCCGTCCGACAGGGCCACCGCGCTGTGGACCACGCCGCCGAGCGGCGGGAGGTTCGCGTCGATGCGCGCGATCAGCGCGCGCAGCTGCTCCGCGTCCGCGACGTCGGCCAGCTCCACGTGCACCTCGACGCCGCGCTCGCGCAGCGCGCGGATGACCTCCTCGGCGGCGTCCCCTGGCGCGCGACGTCCGTTGAGGACGATCGTCCGGGCGCCGTTGTCCGCGAGCCACCCGGCCGTCGCGCCGCCGACGCCGCCGAGCCCGCCCGTTACGAGGTAGGTGCGGTCGCCGCGAACGCGACTGGCCGCGTCGTCGGGCGGCGGCGCCTGCGCGGCGCCGTCCCTGCCTCGCACGATCCGTTGCACGTACCGGGTCCCCGCCCGGTAGGCGACGAGTTCTTCCCGGTCGGGGTTGAGCAGCTCGTCAATGAGAGCGTCGGGGATCTCGGCTTCGTCCGGATCGAGGTCGATGATGTGGGCCGGCAGCTGGGCAAGTTCGCGCGCGACTACCTTGCCGAAGCCCCAGAGCATCGCGCCGGCGAGCTCGCCACGCTGCTCCTCGTGCAGCACCTGTCCGCCGCGGCTCACGAACCAGGCGCCGTCTTGCGGGGAAGCGTCCGCGTCGAGCAGTCCCTGGACGAGCGCGAGGGCGCTCCCGATGCCGCGCGTGACGTCGTCCTGCAGCTGCTCGGTACTGGCACGTGCGCCGTGCCCGTCGAGCGCCGCGAGGTGCACGACGCCGCGCAACGGCGCGCCCTCGGGCAGCCCCTCGATCAGCGACCGCCAGGACTCGCGGCTGCTCGCATCCACGGCTGCATCGCCGGCCAGGACTACTGTTTGGCCGCGCGTAGTCAGTGCTGCGGCAATTCGATCGGCGACGCCGCCGTGGTCGGCCGCGAGAATCCACAAGCCGGGCGAGTCGCCGCCGGCCTCGTCGCGCTCGGCGGGCTCCGCCGCCTGCTCCGACTCGCCGAGGGGGCGCTCGCGCCAGACGACCTCGTGCATCAGGTCATCGGTCGTGTCCAACGCAGCCAGAAGGGCTGCGCGCGTCGCGCGCTTCACCGTGAAGCCGCTGGCTTCACCGATGGCGACGCCATCCTCGTCGTAAATCCAGAGGTCGGCCTTCAGCACCTCGGCCGGCTCGTCGGACACGCTCGCGCCGGCGCCTGCATCGCGCAGCTCCGCCCGGCAGACCAGGCGGTCGGGCAAGGGACCGTTCAGCCAGAGCCGCTCCCAGCCGAACGGCATGTAGACGGTCGTGTCGCCTTCGGCTGTGCTGCGGCCCGCCGACATGACCTGGGAGCAGGCGTCCAGCAGCAGCGGGTGGACCTCGATCCCGTTCGGGTCCACCAGGCTCGGCAGGGCGATCTCCCCAAGCGCCTCACCCTGCCCCTGCCAGAGCGCGGTCAGCCCGCGGAAGGGCGGGCCAAGCTCGACTCCGACGCTGCCTCTCGCGCGGTACAGCTCTCGCGGGTCGCCGGGAGTCATGCGGGCCTTCGCCGCTTCGACATCGATCGAGGCCCCCGCTCCGTCCAGCGGAGCCGTCGCCGGGACGCTGCCCCTGGCGTGCAGCGTCCAGTCCGTGTCGGCGCCCTTGCTGAAGATCTCAACGTGCCGGCGCTGGTGCTCGTCCGGCCGCCCGACGATGATCTGCAGCCGACGGCTCAGCTCCTCGCCCTCGGCGCCTTCCGGGAAGATCAGCGGACTGAACAGCTGCAGGTCATCAATGAGCACGGTGGCGCCCTCGGACAGCAGCGCCGAGGCCGCCAGCGCGCTGTACAACGCGCCCGGCGCCACCACGCGCCCAAACACGCGGTGCTCCTGCAACCACGGCGGGTCGGACGGCTCGATCTCGGACTCGAAAGAGATCTCGCCGTTCGGCGACTCGTGTCGCAGGCCGAGCAGCGGATGGCCGACGGCCGTACGTCGCTGCCGGGGCGCCTTGAACCAGTAGGAGCTGCGCTGGAACGGGTATCCGGGGATCGAGATGCGGCGTCGCTCCTCGCCCGTGAACAGACCTTCGAACGAGACATCGAGGCCGGCCGTGTACGCCTCGGCGACTGCCTCGGTGAATCCGCTGGCCGCCTCCGTCCCGCCCCGCACCTCGGGACGCTGCATGCTGGGAATGGCGACTACTGACCCGGGAGTGCCCGGCGGCTGCGGCCAGATCATGCTGATCATCGGCCCGAGCACGGCGTGCGGCCCGATCTCGATCACCGTGTCCACGCCGAGGTCTGACAGGGTCCTGACGCTGTCCGCGAACGCGACGGGCTGGCGCACGTGCCGTCTCCAGTACGCGCCGTCCAGCGCGACCCCCGCGTCTATGGCTTCGCCGTCGATGTTGCTGACGAACTCCACCCCCGGTGGTTCGACGTCGATTGCGTTCGCGGACGCCTCGAGCTCTGGCAGCATCGGGTCCAGGAGCGGGCTGTGGGCGGCCCGTGCGAAATCCATGCGTCGTGCACGAATCTCCTGTGCCTCGAAGTGCGCCGAGATCGCGTCGACCTCGTCCGCGAGGCCGGTCACGACCTGATTGAGGCCGTTGTCGGAGGCAATGCCGAGCAGGCCACGCTCGGATACGGCGTTGATCTCCTCGATGGCCGCTTCGACGTCCGCGCGCGGGGCGAAGATGGCCACCCCCGCTCCCGGCTCGGTGTCGAACATGAGCTGGCCGCGAACGATCGCCAGTCGCATGCCATCCTCGAGGCTGAACACGCCCGCCGCCTGCGCAGCGGGCAGCTCACCGAAGCTGTGCCCGATCACGACATCGGGTTGGACCCCGACACTCGCCCACAGCGCCGTCATCGCACACTCGAGCGCGTAGAGGGCGGGCTGAGCCCAGTCGGTCTGGTCGAGGAGCGGCCTGGCGCTCTCGCCGCCGAACATGACGTCGAGGAGAGACTTGCCCCGTTCATCGAGGTGCACGGCCTCGCAGCGGTCCATCACGGCCCGCGCGATCGGTTCGGTTTCGTAGAGGTCCCGGCCCATGCCGAGCCACTGGCTGCCCTGCCCGGTGTACGCGAAGGCCACCTTGCTCGCCGAGCCCGGCCTCACTCTCGTGGCGCCATCCGCAAGTGCGGTCAGCTGCTCGCTCAGGGACTCCGCGTCGGGGAAGAGCAGGGCCGCGCGATGGCTGAAGTGGCTGCGGCCGACGCCCGCCGTCCAGGCAATGTCCGGGAGCGTGGTGTCCGTCGCCGGCGTGCGATCGAGCCAGGACACGTAGCTCTCGGCGAGTTCGCGGAGTGAGGCCTCGTCCCTGCCCGACAGCGGGAGGATCCGGGGGGACCGCTTGCTGACGGACCCCTCCGGCAGGTCGAGATCAGCGAAGGGTTCCGGGAGCGCAACCGTGACACGACTGGCGACGCTGGTCGGCCGCCCCGGCTCGATGCTGGGCTCGGCCTCGGCGTCCTGGTAGCCCTCGAGGACGACGTGTGCGTTCGTGCCCGTCATTCCGTACGAACTCACTCCTGCCAGCCGTGGGTTACCCGGCCGATCCGGCCAGGCGGTGGTTTCCGCAGCCACCCGTACCGGCAGATTCCAATCGATCGCCGGGTTCGGGGTTTCGAAGTGCAGGTGACGGGGGATCACCCCGTGGTGGACAGCGAGCACGGTCTTGATGAGGCCGGCCACGCCGGCAGCCGGTTCCAGGTGGCCGAGGTTGGATTTCGCGGACCCGATGAGCAGCGGGCGTTCGGGGTCGCGCCCCTCCGAGTACACCGCCGCCACGGCGGAGAGCTCGATCGGGTCGCCGACAGGCGTTCCCGTCCCGTGCGCCTCAACGTAGTCCACTTCGGCCGGCGCAACGCCGGCCCTGGCCAGCGCTTCACGGAAGACCCTCCGTTGTGCGAGGTCGTTCGGCGCCGCGTAGTTCGTGCTGGCGCCGTCGTGGTTGACGGCCGAGCCGCGAAGCACGCTCCAGACACGATCTCCATCGGCAACCGCGTCGCTCAACCGCTTCAAGACGACGACGCCGCAGCCCTCGCCGCGCACCCAGCCGTCCGCCGAGGCGTCGAACGCCTTGCACTGGCCCTCCGGCGAGAGTGTCCCCGCCTCCGCGTACGACTCGGAGCGGCGCGGGTCCAGGATGAGGTTGACCCCGGCGACGACGGCGAGGTCCGCCTCCCCGTGTTGCAGCGCCATGGCCGCCTCGTGCGTGGCGACCAGCGAGGACGAGCAGGCGGTGTCCACCGCCATCGCCGGGCCCTCGAGGCCGAGCAGGAAGGCAAGCCGGCCGCTGATGCCGTTGAGGTTGGTGCTGAGGTTGGCGTAGAGCCTGGCCGCGCGCCCGACGGACTCCGGCGACTGATCCAGCGCCCGGAAGACCACCTCGCGGTACTCCATGTTGCTGACGCCCGTGAATACGGCGGTGCGCGTGCCCCTGAGTCGATCGGGGTTCAGCCCCGCATCCTCCAGCGCCCGCCAGGTCGTCTCCAGCGTCAGCCGCTGCTGTGGATCCACGATCTGTGCCTCGAGTGGAGACATCCGGAAGAACGCCGCATCGAACAGGTCGACGTCGGTCAGGAAGCCGCCGAAGCGGGCGAGCTCGCTCGCGCTCTCGCGCTCCCCGAATGCGTCGCTGGTACGTCCGACCCCGGACCCGGGGATGGACCTGGTGACGGCGTTGCGGCCCTCCTCGAGCAGCGCCCAGTACGCATCGAGGTCCGGCGCGCCGGGGAAGCGACAGGCCATGCCGATGATCGCCAGCGGCTCGGTCATTGCGGCTCCTCCGCCGTCACGCGCGCTGAACGGCATACGGGCAGGTTCGCTGGTCTCGCCCATCGATCCTACTCGCTTCCGTCCATCGCTACGCAGATCCCTCGACTCGTACGGTGACGATGTCGAGGCCATGGTACTTCTGATGCCGGACCGCGGACGCGTAGTGCCGCAGCAGCCGGAGCGAAATCTCGTTCGGCTCGGGGATCTGTAACTCGGTGCTCAGGTAGGCGATGCGGTCTTCGAGGTTCTCCTGGTCTGTTGCCGCCACGAATTCCAGGTCAACGGCCGCGCCCGCGGGGCGCGCGGTGACGGTGAGCCTTGCCTCGCCGGTCGTCGACCGGCCGTCCTCGGACATGACGAGGGTGGACAGCGTCTCCTCGCCCGCCGAGCGCAGGCGCTCCGTTGACGCCTCGTTCCAGTTCAGGCCCGCCGCCACGCCACGGAGGAACTCGTCGATGCGCGGCAGCGCCGCCATGCCGAGTTCGGCGCGAAGGCGCTCGGGGCGGGGATTGGTCCACTCGATGAACGCCGTGAGCAGGATGGCGACAGCCGTACCAGCCATCACGCCGTTGCCGAGCAGGCTCCCCAGCGTCTCCCCGAACGCGTCGACGAGGATGTCTTGCCCGTCGACACGGAGGCCGACCGCGAACGCCAGCGCGACCACGAGGACCTTCTGCGCGTCGAGCCCGTCGCGGACGACCGTCTGCATGCCGCCGACGAAGAACAGCCCCAGAACCAGCAGGAGGTAGGCCCCCATCACGGGATCGGGAATGCTGAGCAGCAGCGCGGCGAACTTGGAGAAAAACGCCAGCACGAGGAAGATCGCGGCGATCGCGTAGCCGACGCGCCGCGCCGCCACGCCCGTGAGGCTGATCAGCGAGACGCTGAACGAGGAGTACGCGAACGTCGGGGGCGTCCCGGCGATGCCGGCCAGCACCATGCCCACGCCGTTCGCGTTCACCGCGCCCTGGATCTGGCGGAAGTCGACGGCTCGGGCCTCGCGGCGCGACGCCTGCTGGATGATCATGCAGTCACTGATGACCTTGATGCCGAGCACGAGCGTGAGGATCGCGAACGTGGGGAGGAGCGCCCAGAACTCCACGCCGGGGGTGAGATCGACGCCCGGGAACTGCGCCTCCGGGATGCCGAGCCACGGCGCATCGATCACTCGCTGCAGGTCGTAGATCCCGAAGGCCGCGGCAATCGCGGTGCCGACCCCGATGCTGATGAACGCCGACCAGAGCCTCCACGCGCCGGTCGCGCGCAACGCCAGCACCGTCGAGGCGACGAGCGTCGCGAGCGCGACCACGGGCCCGGCGCCCGCCGGGGCGCCGTCGGGCACCTCCGCCAGCCGTGCGAACGCGACCGGCACGACGGTGACGGCGATCAGCATCAAGACGGTGCCCGAGACGACGGGAGTGATGATCCGGCGCAGGAACGGCAGCCAGGCCGCCAGCGCGAACTGGAAGAGCGAGGAGACCAGCATCAGGCTGGCCATGAGCGCCGGCCCGCCCTCCGCGATGGCGGCGGCGGTCACGACGACGAACTGGATGGTGGGACCGGTGATCACCACCAGCCCCGCTCCCATTCGTGCGAACTGGTTGGCCTGCAGCGCGGTGATGATCGCGTTGATGATCAGGGCGGCGAACACGGCCCATGTCAGGTAGCCCTCGTCCTGGCTCGCCGCCCGGACGGTGATGGCCACGATCAGCACCGTCGGCGCCAGCACCAGCACGACGCCCTGGAGCCCGACGCTGAGCGCGAGCAGCGGCGGGCACGACTCCTGCGGCTCGTACTGCAGCTGCTCGTTGACGCCTGCCGCTGCCATGGCGGTCTTCTCCCGGGACCTCTAGATGATTCGCTGCTCCTCGAGGAACTCGAGCATCAGGGCAACACAGTTCTCCGGCTGCTCCAGTTGCAGCAAGTGCGTCGCGTCCGGGAGGAAGTCATAGTTCACTCCCACCATCTCCGAGAGATCCATTGTGGGAAGGAACGCGTACGGAAGCGTCGGATCCGCGCCAATGACCTTGAGCGGGCAGTCGAAGCCCAGCAGGTCCACGCCGACCGCATAGATCCGCCCGTACTCCATCAGCTGAGCCTCGTACTCCGGGGGGCAACTCAGCTCGTATCCATCTCCGGACGGGTTCTGGCGGAGCGTCGTCTCGGCCAGGAGTTCAAGCACACCCGGCACCACGTGCCGGAAGTTGGGGGAGAGCACCGCGAGGTCGGCCAGGATCTTCCTGCTGGCGAAGTGGCGCATCCGCTCTCGTGCCATTGCCGCATTGCGAAGGGATGCTTCGTCGTACTCCTCGCGTGTGAACCCCGGCTTTCGAAGCGGAGGATCGAACATGACGAGGGCCGCCAGCTCGCTGCCGTTGCTGGGCGCCAGCAGCGTCACCAGCGATGAGACGGAGTGGTACACGCCGATCTTGGGCTCTTTGCCGTAGTGGGCGTCGATGGCGGCGAACACGAGATCCTGATCCCGTGCCAGTGCCGGGACATGGTGACCCGCGAGCGGACCCAGTGCATTGCGCCCGTGGTTCCGCAGGTCGTAGACGATCAGGTCGAAGTCGTCCGTCAGCAGGGACCAGAACGGGTAGTACAGGTCGATGGCCAGGCCACTGCCGTGGCTCAGGACCAGCCTCGGTCCAGCGGGGTTCCCGTGACGCCGGAGGGTGATAACGGTGTCGTCGCCGACCGGGACGTCCAGCGTCGAGCTTGGCTCCGGCAGCTCCCAAATCGCGTCCGACCTCGTCACCGCGTTGCCTCCGCGCTACGGTCTGGCTTCGGGAGCAAGCTCGTGGGCGATCGCCGCCGCGAAGCGCTCCTCGCCCAGGTCTTCCAGGCGCCACGTGACGTCCGGCATCTGTGGTAACACTAGCGTGCCGCTGACGTCCATGCGGCGCATTCCCCGTGGGATCTCGAACGTGGTCGCGTCCAGCCCCATGCCAAGACCGTGAGCCTTTACGAGGGCTTCCTTCATCGTCCAGAGCTTGAAGAACAGGTGGAGCTGCTCAGAACCGGTCGCCGAGGTCACCTCGGCGGTTTCCTCCTCGCCCAGGGCCGCCTCGATGAGCAGGTCGAGCCTGCGGCGCTCCACGCGTTCCTCGATATCGACGCCCAGGCGTCCCCCAGGTGCTATTGCGATCAGGCCGTGCCAGCCGCCATGGCTGACACTGAAGCTGATGTCGGCTTGCCGGTCCCGTACCCTGGCGAAGGGCTTACCGTGCGGCGAGACCCCGAACGCCAACTCGTCATTCCTGCACCCGAGTTCCGCGCAGAGCACGGCGCGGACCGCGGCCCGGCTCAAGACGAACTGGCGACGTGGTCCGGAGTATACGAACCGGCTCCACCGAGCCAGCTCGCCTTCATCCAGGCAAGCGAGCGCGGCCCACTCTCGCTCCGGGTCCGGAGCCAGGTCGACGTGCAGAACCGTGGCCGAGCCGACCCTGGTGTAGTGCCGCCACCAGGGCGCTCGAACCGGAGCCACAGGGAACGTCCGAGCTTCGGCACGTTCCGGCGGCTGGCAGGCGACTGTCGTGGTCAGGCCGCGTTCGCGTCCACGTACTCCAGGAGGCTGCGCGGGGTGAGCAGGTCGCCGCAGTCGCCGGCCGAGATCGAGGTGCCGAATTCCTCGTTCACGAGTCTCAGAAACGCCGCAATGTCCTGGGAAGACACCCCGGCCTCGGCGATATTGCGATCGAGGTCGATCGGATCGCCCGCGTTCCGCCCTTCGATCGTCAGGTTCTCGTCGAGAAGGCTGATCAGACGCTCTTCGTTCGATGCCACTCCGGACCTCCTTGCTGTCGGACTCCACCCACCGCGCAGCGTGCGCGCCGGGTAATCCGTGCTGTTTCCGGACCGTATTGCCGGACCAGCGGATGATACCTTGCGGACTGTGTGATACCTGTGTCAAGAAGACCTTCATTTTCGTATGACTCCCGTACTTTCTTGCACTGAGTAGCGTCCGGGGAAGTGGTGCGGAGTAGGGGGACGCAGGAGACGACAACGCCACCCTCACGCAGGAGTTCGTCGCGCTCAGGCGGATAACGGTTGTCCTGGGACGAGCCGGCGCGAGGGGCCGCAGGCGGCCACCCCATCAGCCCTCGCGCGTGCCCGGATCGAGCCGCGCGAGGAGCGCGGTCAGCAGCTCCATCCGCGGGGTCGGGACGCCGAGGTAATGCGCGCGGCGGGCGGGTTCCGCAAAGATGGCGTCGACCTCGATGGCCCGGCCCTCGAGGTAGTCGATGAGGGTGCTGGGCCGGTAGGGCCCCATCACGTCGGTGAGGGTGAACATCCGCGTGATCACGGCTTCGCCGTCGATGCGCTCGGGGCTGCCGGCGGCGGCGAGATCGGCGTTGCCGGCCGCGACGACCTCCTCCATCAGCGCGCGCGCCTCGGCGCGCAGCGCGGGGTTGCTGACGATCACCTCGGTGTCGACGCCGCCGGCCGCGACCGTGAGGCCGTTGAACGGCACGTTCCAGCAGAGCTTCTCCCAGCGCGCGCGCAGCAACGAGGGCTGGCGAGTGACCTCGACAGTCGCGTCCTGCCAGAGCGCGAGGGCGCGGTCGAGTTCGTCCGGGTCGTCGCGGAGGTGCGCGATGCCGATCTGGCCGTACTCGATGTGGTGGACCACGCCGGGTTCGCCCCGGTTGATGCAGGTGAAGGCGAGGCCGCCGAAAACACGTTCGGCGCCGAGCGAGGCGGCGAGGCGCTCCTCGATGCCGAGGCCGTTCATGATGGCGAGCACGCGCGTCCCGGGCGTGAGGCAGGGGCGGATCAGGGCGGCTGCTTCGGCGAGCGCGGTGCTCTTGAGGCCGCAGAGCACCCAATCCACGGGCCCGATGGCGACCGGGTCTCGGGCGATGGTGGGGTGCTGGAGGGCGAAGTCGCCGTGGTGCGACTCGATGCGGAGCCCGCGCTCGGCGACGGCGTCGTAGTCGCGGCGGAGCAGAAAGCGTACGTCGTGCCCGGCCTGCGCGAGGCGCGCGCCGTAATAGGAGCCGACCGCCCCGGCGCCGATGACGGCTACTGTGGCCACGGGAAGCGATGCTAGCACGCGCTACGGCAGGCGACGGTGCGGATTCCGTCCGGCCCGCTAGCTCCCGGACCACACCTCGGTCTCCGGGAAGAACTGGCTCCAGGCGAACCAGAAGGACTGATGCGTCGCGATCGGCTCGCCATCGCGATCGAAGGCGGTAAGCGCGCCCGCGACGAGCCCGACCGTGACGCCCTCGTGCTCGACGGGCAGGCCCTGCGCCAGCGCCGCCCGCACGATCACCTCGGGAAACGCGACCGTCACGTCGTCCGTGCGAACTCCGAGGACCTGATCCTGCACCGGCAGGCGCGGGTCCGCGTCGCCGATCGGGAAGATCGGCCCGTCATCGTCTCGCCCTCCGAGCGGGTCGTCGCGATAGATCCGCCCGATGCCGCCGTCCTCGGCCACGATCGTCGTCCCGGGGTGGCCGGCCTTCCACTCGCCCCACGTGGCGACGGCGACCGTGAGCGGCTCCAGTTCGACGCCGGCTTCTTGCAGCGGCCCGCTGATGGCACGGCCCCGGAACGTGTCGAAGAACGAGGACGTATGCAGGTCGAACATCACCTTGTTCGAACGGGACAGCAGGCCGGACGTGCGCAACTCGAGCGTACCCGTGGGCGTCGTGACGCCAGCGGGGAGCACGTCGGTGAAGAACGCCTGGGCCGTGCCGCAGAGCGTGCAGTAGGCGAGAGCGATTCGCCTGCCGCCGAGGGTGTCGTTGACCATCTCGTGCACCTGCATCTGGTGCCTGGGGTAGGCGCGAGCCTCGCCCTTCAACACGACGCCGAAGACCAGCCGATCGTCCGGATACCAGTCCCCGCCGGTGGCGTCCGTGACGGCCGGATCTTCGAGCGCCGGGATACAGCCGCAGAACGGGTCGACCGCCTCGATCGGTTGGTCCTCGAACCCTCTGATCGGTCGATCGTCGATCCCCACGCCGCCCCAGGAGATGAGGCGCCAGTCGACCTCGGCGTCCGCGTCGTCGAAGAACGGCGCCCACTCCTCGACGAACCAGGTGTAGACCCTGCCCTTCCACTCCCGGTACCCGTCCGGCGCGGGGACGTCGTTCGCCAGCAGGTGGTTGCTGGCCTTGACCCAGAAGTCGACGGCATCCTCGGGCTGTCCCGTCAGTCTCGAGAAGGCGGTCACCAGTGCTCCATGGACGCCCGAGGGTCCGGGCGGGACGAAGCGCATCATGTCCACGATCATCCACGCGAGCCGGATATCGCCGGACTCCCCGACTCTCCTGATCCTCGCCGTCTCGAAGTCGGGGGTGGAGTCCGCGAGGAAGCTCAGGTCTCGCTCGACACTCGGCCCCGGGGCGGGCGAGGGCGACGCGGGCGCGGAGGTGGGCGCAGCGGACGGGCTCGCGTCCTCCCCGTCCGCACAGGCGACGAGGATGGCCGCCGCCAGCGCGATCGCCAGACATGCAAGCCGCATCGATCTCACCCCGCACTCCGCGGCGGTTGGCGTTCGCGGGTTCACGCCTGAGATCGATCATATCGGGGCGGCGAGCGGAGCGAGCAATCCGCGGGGCGCTGACCCGAACATCGTGCCCCTCGGGCGAGAGCTTCACGCGGGACTCGATGCTCGTCCGTGGCCGAGATCGGGCTACGGCAACGTGACCGTGATCGCGCGCGTCCCGCCGGGCCAGGTCGGGACGAACGTCGCCTTCGTTCCCACGCCGCCGGTGACGACGATCAGTACGTCCTCTGGCGTGCGGGCCACCCGCAGGACGCCCTCGTCCGCCAGCCCGAGCTCCCGACGGCGCACGATCGCGCGCTCCACGATGGCGGGGGTCAGCTCCTCGTAGCTCACTGTGGCGCGCGCGAAGAGCTCGCGCTGGAGCCGCCGCCGATCCCAACCGTGCGAATCGAGGAACCAGGCGCTCTCCGGGGGAAGCAGCACGAGCGCCTGCCCGCCGCCGAACGTGCCCTCGCCCCCGGCATTCCCCTCGACCGTCATCGAGCCGGCGAGGACGTCGGCGACATCCTCCGGGCTCGTGGCGGGCAGCACCACCTCGACGTTGCCGACGGCTCCGACGACGGTCACCGCGCTCGCGCCGGCGGGGAGGCCGAGCGCCACTCGCAGCGGCGGCCAGGGGTTGTCGGCCTCGTTCTCCGCGACGCACCAGGTGTACTTGCCGGGCTGACCCTGCGTCGCCATGTCCGAGAGGCCGGGAACGGCGAGCCCCACGTTCTGGAGCACCAGCCGGAGCGCTCGGCCGATCGTCGCGTTCGCGCGCGATCCCTGCCCCAGACTGTTCGCCCCGGCGTTCATCCCGATCTCCGCGACGACAGGCCCGCCGACGATCAGCAGCGGGGTCGCCGCGCCGGTCGTTGCCTGGATGCCGGTCAGGTTGAAGTCGGGATCGGCGACCGCCTCGACGGCGGCGACGACCACGGAGAGATGCTCGGGCGCGCAGCCCGCCAGCACCGCGTTCGCCGCGATCTCCCAGGCCGTGGGCGGGACGCGCGCGGGCGCGAGCATCGGGAGCTGCGAGTAGGCCGGGAAGCCGCCGCCGGCCAGCATTGCCCCGATGCGCTCCTCCGTTGGGGGGACAAGGGGAAGACCGTCGCCGAAGCCGGCCTCGGAGAGGCGCGCGTTGACCTCGCCGTAGCCGCCGTCGAGCGCGACGTCGGCGAGGCGATCGCGGAAGGGCCGGGTGTCGAAGCGCCGTCGAGTCTGAGCCACGCTCGTCAAGCCTTCTCGTACCGCGTCGCGGAGCGGCCTCAGCGCAGCGGCAGGTCGAGTACGGTCGCAAGCCCACGACGCGTGTTCGGGATCACGCGTGCGGCCCGCAGCACCGCCGCCACCGTCGCGTCGTCGCCGAAGACCCCGCCCTCGAACCGCAGTGTGAGCGGCGGCGTGCCGTCCACGACGATCTCGTCGTACTCCTCGGCGACCGCGGCATTCGCCTCGAAGTGTAGGCGGACGGTGCGGCCATCGGAGGTCGAACCCTCAAGCGTCTCGAGGGTGCCCGTGACCAGGTCCTGACGCTCCGCGCGGCAGGGGACCATCTCGTGCTGCCAGTCGACCAGCGTCCAGCCCAGCGCGGCGGCGAGCAGCCGCGCCGACTCCGTGAGACCGACATGGCCGAAGCCGCCCGCAGCGCGCCGCTCTTCCCACTCCTCGGGTGACAGGTCCATCCCCACCTTCTGCTGGAAGGGCGTCCGCCGCCTCGATGGATCCTGTACGCGCCGCACCACGACCGACCTGATGCTGTGCGAGATCGAGGCCAGCGAGGCGGGCAGCGCGTCCATCAGGAATCCGGGATTGACGCCCGTCGCGACGACCGTGCGCTGGGCTCCTCGTGCGAGCCGATCGAGAGTGGCTGCGATCTCCGCGTGGCGCGCCTCGGCGAACGTCAGCTCCTCGCAGGTCGAGACGACGTGCAGCCCCTGGCGCAGCGCCTCCTCGATCTGCGGGGCGACCCGATCGAGGTAGGAGCCGGTGCAATGCAGGACGATGCCGCCCGCCGATCCCGAGTCGGCCACGGCCTCGGCGAGCGTGGGCCGCACCGCGACCTCCGGTGCGCCGTCTACGAAGTCCGAGAGCGGCCGTCCGGCCAGCTCCGGCCGGATCTCGACCGCGCCGACGACCTCAAGGAAGGGATCCGCCAGTGCGGCCTCGGCGATGAGCCGCCCGATGGGCCCCAACCCCTGCACGATCACAGGCAGCGGCGCGTGCATCCCGGTCCTCCGCTATCCAGCGTGGGTCTGTCGATATTTTCGACGGTCTCAGCGGAAGGTTCCAACGGGCCTGCAGCCCGCGGCCTCCGCGGTTGCAGGTCAGGGGCGAAGCGGTCCACGACGCAGCCGGCGGCGACTGCGGGGACAGCTAGTCGGCCAGCGCGGGCATCAACTCCTCGGCGGTGATTCGCAGGCTTCGCATGATCGAGTCGTGCCCGAGATCGCCGATCTGCATGAAGCACATCAGGCGGTCCACGCCGATGTCCTTGTAGCGCTGCATCTTGCGCAGGCAGGTCTCGACATCGCCGATGATGACCGAGTCCAGCGGATCGAGCGTCTCGTAGGCCTCCTCGGGCGAGATATCCCGCCCGGCCGCGGCGTGCCGGAGCAGCCGCACCACCGGGTTGGGGTCGTCCAGATCCTCGTCGCTCGCCGGAGCCGCTGTCTCGCCCTCGCTGACCGTGATGCGCGAGGCCGCGCCCTCAAGGACCTCGCCGCGGATCGAGTCGTAGAAGATCTCGGGGTCCACCTTGAAGACCGCGGGCGCCGAGTTCACGTACCACATCGCGGCGGCGGCGGCTCCGCTCTCGATCGCCTCCCGCGTGGTCTCGGCGCAGTGCACGAACGTGAACACGGCGGTCTGGTCGTTGACGAAGTCGCCGACAGGCTCGCAGTCCTTGAGGCCGTCCCGGTACTCGACAAGCAACATCGCCATCACGTCCAGCGGCTGCATCAGCGTGGTGGCCAGCACGCCGACGCCGAGCTCACCCGCCATCCGGAACGAGTCCGGGCTGGAGGTGGTCTGCCACATCGGTGGGTGGGGCTGCTGCAGGGGCTTCGGGATGATGTTGCGCTCGGGGATCTCGAACAGCTCGCTCTGGAAGGAGAAGGGGCTCTCCGTCCACATCCCCTTCACCATCTGCATGCACTGCCGGACCTGATCCAGCGAGCTCTCGGGGTCGACGCCGAACGTCTCCCATTCGAGGCCGCCCGATCGCGCGAATCCGACCTCGGCGCGACCGTGACTGAGCCGGTCGAGCGTCGCCGCACGCTCGGCGACGCGGATCGGGTGGTTCACCTTGAACGGCGCGAGCACACCCGAGTGGCCCAGCCGCAGCCGGCTCGTCTGCTGCGAGATCGCGGTGAGCAGCAGCTCGGGAGCCGAGCTGTAGCTGAACTCGGTGGCCCCGTGGTGCTCGACCTGCCACCAGCACTCGTAGCCGAGCTCGTCCGCGAGGCGAGCCTGCTCCAGGGACTCCTCGATGACGTCCTGTTCGTGGTCGTCGCCCCAGCTCGCGCGGGCCTTCTGGATCTCCGTAAAGATGTCGAGCTTCACGAGTGCGCTCCTCTCCTGATCAGCGTCCGCGGTAGACCGGCGCCCGGCGCTCCACCCAGGCCCGCATCGACTCCGTGGTGTCCTCGAGCCCCGCGACGAACTCCCGTGTCTCGCGCTCGAGGTCGCGAATCTGCTGCGTCGGCCGCGGGCGGACCTCGGTGAGCAGCTGCTTCGTGCGCTGGAGGTGCACAGGCGGCAGGGCCGCGAGGTTCGCCGCCATCTCCCCCGCCTTCTCCAGCAGCTGATCCGGCGGGACCACGTGATTCACGAACCCGAGCTCGTGCGCCCGCTGCGCGTCAAGCTCGACGCCGCCGAGCAGCATTTCCATCGCCGACTGCCACGGCAACTGCTCGAGGATCGCGAGGCTGTAGTGCCCGATCGTGCCGCCGTGGCGGATCTGCTGCATCTGGAACTTCGTGCCCTCGGCGGCCACGATCATGTCGCAGCCCAGCGCCATCACGAACCCGGCCGCGATTGCGTAGCCGTGCACCGCCGCGATCGTCGGCTTCGACGTCTGCGGCACGAGGTCCTGGCTGAGGATCTCGGTATAGCCCCTGCGCCCGCCGTGCCCCTCCTCGAGCGACTCCTTGAGGTCGCGTCCGGCGCAGAACGCGCGGCCGCGCCCGGTGAAGATCGCGACGCGAGCCTCGGGATCCTCGTTGAAGCGCACCCACGCCTCGCAGAGGTCGTCGCGAAGCGTGCCCCCCATCGCGTTCAGGCGCTCGGGCCGGTTGAGCGCGATCGTCACCACATGGTCCTGCTGCTCGTACTCGATGAGCGACATCGGCTGCTCCCCTGACAAGGCCGGGCCTCGCGCCCCGCCGGGGCGATGATAGAGGCAGCGCGACCTCTTGGTGCGCGATCGACTCGCTGTCGCCGAAGCGGTCCGGCCTGGTAACGGTTCAGCACTCCTCGGTAGCTCGCAAGAGTGCGGATAATGGGAATGCGGTAGGGGGTCGAGATGGGCATCAGGTCGCACGTCGCCAAGTGGGGCTCCAGTCTCGTGGTCCGTATTCCGCGGTCCATCGCCGAGCAGTGGGGTGTGCAGGAAGGCTCGGCGATCGAGATCATCTCGCGGGCCGACGAGGTCGTACTGCGCAAGCGGAAGCCCGACCTTGCGGATCTCGTCGCCCGGATGCATCCGGGGCATCAGCACCCTGAACAGGGATGGGGTGCGCCGCACGGCGACGAGGTGTGGTAGGAGCCGTCGCACTCCGACGGATCCTCATCGAGTGAGGCCGACGGTGTGACGGAGCGGAACGCCCCCGCCTGATTCGCCTTGCCGAGCCCACAACGCCGCTATAGTGCTTCTCGGGGCGGGGAGCGCGCGATGAGCCGGGTCAGCGGCCGCTACTGCATCGTCGGCGTCGGCGAGACCGACTACTCGCGCTGGTCTGGCCGCACCACGCTCTCGATGGCCTGCGAGGCGATCCTCAAGGCCGCCCGCGACGCGGGCCTCGCCGTCGACGAGATCGACGGCATCACGAGCCATCAGACCGCCGCCGGCGACTCCTGCACGAACGACCAGGTCGCGACGGCGCTCGGCATCCGCACCAACGTCGGCGTCGACATCCTCGGCGGCGGCAACAGCATCGGCCAGCTCGTGCACCAGTCCGTCGGCCTGCTGGAGGGCGGGCACTGCGAGGTGATCGCGATCTTCCGCTCGATGAACGGCCGCTCCGGCGTGCGCATGGGCGGCGGCGCCCCCACGGCGCGAGGATCGGGACCCGGGGCCGCGCGTCCGCAGCTGGCGAGCGGCATCAATCAGTACCAGATCCCGTGGGGGATCCGCGGCGCGCCCACCCGCTTCGCGATGGAGGCGATGGCCTACCTCCACCGCTACGGCTACAGCACGCTCAACATGGCCGAGCTCGCCGTCACCCAGCGCCAGGCCGCGACCAACAACCCGAAGGCCACGCGCCGCGAGGTCATCAGCATCGACGACCACCAGAACTCGCGCTGGATCACCAAGCCCTTCCGGCTGCTCGACTGCTGCCAGGAGAACGATGTCGCCGCCTGCCTGATCCTCACCTCGGCGGAGCGGGCGCGGGACCTCGCGCAGCCGCCGGTCTACATCCTCGGCGGGAACGCCCGCGCCTCGTCCTACCGCCCGGACTGGGTCTGGGCGCTGGAGGACGTCAACGCCGGCTGGAGCAAACACGTCGGCGAGCGCGCCTTCACCAACGCCGGCATCGACCGCGGCGACGTCGACATCGTGACGATGTACGACAACTTCACGACCACGCCGATGAAGTACCTGGAGGCGTTCGGCTTCTGCGGCGAGGGCGAGGGCGGAGCCTTCATCGGCGACGGTCGGATCGGCCTCGACGGCGAGCTGCCGCAGAACACCAACGGCGGCCAGCTCTCCGAGGGCTACGCCCACGGCGCCGGCTACCTGATCGAGACGACACGCCAGCTGCGCGGTCAGGCCGACGACTACTGCCCCGGCTGGGCGGACGGCGAGCACAGCTACGACCGTGCGGGCGGCTGCCGCCAGGTCCGCAGCCGCGAGGACCGGCGGCGCGACAACTGGGACAACCCGAGCCCGCCGACGGTTTCGTTCAGCGTCGGCGGTGGCGGCACCGCCCAGGGCTGGTCCGTCGCGCTGCGCCGCTAGCAGCGCCGGGGAGGCACGATGCCGGGTCCAATCGACTACTCGCTGATCAACCACCAGCCCGACCTCGACAGCGCCGGCTGGTGGGAGGGCACGGCCGCGCATCGCCTGCTCGTCCCCAGCTGCGAGGACTGCGCGTACCGCTGGTTCCCGCCCGGCCCGGTCTGCCCCTCGTGCCGCTCGATGAACCTCGGCTGGCACGAGGCCGAGGGCCGGGGCGTGATCGCGGGCTACGTCGTCGTCTGCCATCCGGTGCTCGCCGCCTTCCGCGAGGCGGTCCCCTACGTCGTCGCCCTCGTCGAGCTGCCCGACTGCGCGAACGCGAACGGCGAGCCCGTGCGCATCGGCGGCGTGCTGGTCGACGACGAGGACGCCGCGGCGATCGGCGCCCCCGTCGAGGTGGTCTACGATCACGCGCCGGACGACGCCTTCGTCGTGCCGCGCTGGCGGGTCAGCGGCGAGGCGGCGGACGGCTGGCGCTTCGAGAACTGAGGCAGCGATGAGCCCCGAGCAATCCAGGCGGTCGCCCGGCAGCGGAGCGCGCGCCCTCGAGGGCGTACGCGTCGTCGATCTCAGCTGGGTGCGCGCCGGCCCCTGGGGCACGCGCATCCTCGGCACGCTCGGCGCGGAGGTGATCAAGGTGGAGTGGCCCGCGCACGGCTCCGTCCATCACAACGACCGCTACACGAACACCGGCCGGCCCGAGCACATCGAGCCGAACCTCAACAACAGCCACTGGTTCAGCGAGAAGAACGTCAACAAGCGCAGCGTCACGCTCAATCTCCGCAACCCGCGCGGCCGCGAACTGCTGAAGCGCCTGATCGCCGTCTCGGACGTGGTGATCGAGAACTTCACCTCGAGGGTGATGCAGCGCTGGGAGCTGGGCTACGAGCAGCTGCGCGAGATCAAGCCGGACATCATCTACGTCTCGCTCTCCGCGCTCGGACACACCGGCCGCGATCACCCCTTCCGCACCTACGGGCCGAGCGCGCAGGCCCTCTCCGGCATGACGTTCCTCTCCGGGCTGCCGGGCGAGCCGCCGGCCGGTTGGGGCTGGTCTTACCTCGACGATACGGGAGGCATCTACGGCGCGATCGCCGTGATGACGGCGCTGCACCACCGGCACATGACCGGGCGCGGCCAGCATGTCGACCTCTCGCAGGTCGGCTCCGGGATCGCGCTCTCCGGGGCGGCGATCCTCGACGCGACCGTCAACGGCCGCGCGATGCGCCGCGAGGGCTTCCCGCCCGGCAACCGCACGCACTGGCCGGGGACGCCGCTGCTCGACAACTACCGCGGCCCGATGGTCGCCCCGCACAACGCCTACCGCACCGCCCCCGGCGGCTACAACGACTGGTGCGCGATCGTCTGCCGCGACGACGAGCAGTGGCGCGCCCTCATCGGGGTGATGGGCGACCCCGAGTGGGCGCGCGCGCCCCGCTTCGCGGAGAACGACAGCCGCATCGAGCACCAGGAGGAGCTGGACCGGCAGATCGAGGCGTGGACGCAGGGCCTTGAGAAGTACGAGCTGGCCGAGCGCTGCCAGGCCGCCGGTGTCCCCGCCATGCCCGTCCAGAGCAACGAGGACCGGGTCAGGCGCGATCCGCAGCTCCGCCATCGCGAGATGTTCACCGAGTTGCCGCACGCCGGGCTCGGCCCGATGGGCTACCAGAACCTCCCGTTCCGCGGATCGGCCATCGAGACCAGCTCGCGCAGGGCCGCCCCGCTGATCGGCGAGCACAATCGCGAGGTGCTGTGCGGGCTGCTGGGCCTCAGCGAGCAGGAGCTTGGCGAGGGCTACCGCGACGACTCGATCTGGCCGGAGAACCTGCCGGTCGAGCCCTACCTCGAGGCTGAGGCGGCGGCCGGCTCCGGAGCCTCCTCGTGAGGCCCGGCGGGCCCCTGGCCGATCTCCGAATGGTCGAGCTGGCGGGCGAGCAGGGCCAGTGGTGCGGACGCCTGCTCGCCGACCTCGGCGCCGACGTGGTCAAGGTCGAGCCACCGGGAGGCGCGCCCGAGCGCCGGGTCGGCCCCTGGTACCGCGATGAGCCGCACCCCGACCGCAGCCTCTCGTTCTGGCACTACAACAGCGGCAAGCGCGCGATCACGGTCGACATCGAGAGCGCCGAGGGCGCCGCCGTGCTGCGTCGCCTCGTCGCCGGGGCCGACGTCTTCCTCGAGGCCCGGCCGCCCGGCCGGCTGGCGGCGCTCGGCCTCGGGCCGGACGAGCTGCGCGGCGCGGACCCGCGACTGATCTACTGCTCGCTCACGCCCTTCGGCCAGGACGGCCCCTGGCGCGACTTCCAGACCACCGATCTCGTGCAGCTGGCGGCCGGCGGCCAGATGGCGCAGTGCGGCTACGACGAGGAGGACGATCCGGACGCGCCGCCCATCGCGCCGGGCGGCGGGAACGCCTGGCACATCGGCTGCCACTTCGCCCTCGTCGCGATCAGCGCCGCGATCGTCTACCGCGACATGAGCGGCGAGGGACAGCACCTCGACGTCTCGATCCACGAGGCCTGCTCGCTCACCACGGAGTCGGCGATCCCCACCTACTTCTCGACCGGCCGCGTCGTCCGCCGCCAGACCGGCCGCCACTCGGCCTGGTCGATGCCGCGCCCCCGGACGCAGTACCTCTGCAAGGACGGGACCTACATCAACGCGATGTTCAACCAGCGGATCTCGCCCGAGCGGGTCCGCATCTTCGCCGAGTGGATGGACGAGTACGGCGCCGCCGACGACCTGCTCGACGAGCGCTACCGCGACGCGCAGGTGGTCGAGGAGAGCCAGGAGCACATCGCCGACGTGTTGCACGCCTTCTTCCCGCAGATCACCGCCGAGGAGGCCTGCCGGGGAGCGCAGGAGCGCGGGCTGCCGTGGGGCGCCGTGCGCAGCGTCGACGAGATCCTCGCCGACCCGCACTGGGAGGACCGCGGCTACTGGGTCGACGTCGAGCACCCCGAGCTCGACGACAGTTTCCGCTACCCCGGGATCTGGGGCCTGTATTCCGACTCCCCGCTGGCGATCACGCGCCGCGCCCCCCTCGTCGGCGAGCACACCGCCGAGGTGCTGGCCGAGATCGGCCTCGACGCCGGGGAGATCGAGTCGCTGCGCGAGGGCGGCGCGATCTAGGCGTCGGGGCTATACCCCTTCGACGAGTATCACCCTGGCGTGCATGCACCGCGCGCGAAGGTCCTGGAGCGCCTCGTACTCCTCTGAACGCACAAACCCCTGTGCCCGCTCGAAGCTATCGAACTCCATGATCACGATGCGGTTCGGCTCCCAGTCGCCGTCCATGACCTCGGTCGTCCCGCCGCGCGCGAGGAACCTCCCGCCGTGGGCCTCCATGGCCTCCACGATCTTGACGGCGAACTCGGCGAACACCTCCTGGTCGAAGACCTCGGTGTCAATGAGCATGTAGCCCTTCACCTGCGCAACCCCCTTCATTCGTGCCTGCACGGACTCCGTGCAGCATTGTGCGTGAGTGTCAAGTCTGGCGCGCAATCACTGGCGCGAGCCCTCGATCTGCACGGCGACGATGTCGACGCCGTAGTACTTCCGATGGCGTACGGACGAGGCGTAGTGGCGCAGCAGGCGGAACGAGATGTCGCCCACCTCCGGCGTCTCGGCCTGCTCGCTGATGTACGCAATGCGGTCTTCGATGTTCTCCTCCGAGAACACCGCCAGGAACTCCAGCTCGACCGCCTCGGTCCCGGGACGCGCGATCAGCACGAGCCGCGGCGGTTTGTCGGCCTCGTAGTCGTCGCGCAGCTGCAGCATGGTGGACAGCGTCTCCTCGCCCGCCGCGCACAGCCGGTCGGTCGAGGCCTGGTTCCAGCGCATGGCGGAACCGAGCTCGCGCAGGAACGTCTCGATTCCGGGGAAGGCCGAGGCGTCCAGCTCGGTCTCCAGCCGCCTCTGGCGGGCGGCGGTGATCTCGAGGACGACGGTCATCACCACGGCGGCGAGCACGCCGACCACCACGCTGTTGCCGAGCGCCACGCCCCAGGGGCCGCCGATGACCTCCGCGAGGACGTTCTGGCTCTGCAAGCCAATCGCGATCGAGAGCGAGACGCCCACGATGAAGGCGCGCTGCTGGTTGAGCCCGTCCCGGAAGACGGTGCGCATCCCTTCGACGAAGAGCAGGCCCATGACCATCATCAGCAGCGCCCCGGTCACCGACCGAGGAATCGTGAGCAGCACGGCGACGACCTTCGGCAGCAGGGCCAGCCCGATCAGCATCGCCCCCATGTAGATGCCGGCCCGGCGCGCGGCCACCCCCGTGAATCCGATCAGCGCGATGGTGGAGGGCAGATAGATGATCGTGGGCGGCGTTCCGGCGATGCCCGAGAGCAGGATCGCGACCCCGCCGACGTTCATCGTCCCCTGCACGCCACGGAAGTCGATGCTGCGCGGGCGGCGCCGCGAGGCTTGCTGAATCACGGCGCCCTCGTTGCTGGCCTTGACGGCCACCACGGCGCTCACGATGAAGAACACGAGCAGCAGCGCCCAGAAGTCCTCGTCCAGCACGGGGCCGAAGCCCGGCCACGCCGAGAAATCGGGGAGTGCGAACCACGGGGCGTCGAGCGCTTCCCGGGCGTCGTACACCCCGAGCGGCACCGCGACGGCGCACCCCACGACGATCGCTATCGGCATCGCCCACAGACGCCACAGGCCCGAACCGCGCAGCATCAGGAGCGCCACCGTGCCCAGCGTCGCGGCACCGACCGCCAGACCTGCCCCCGGCTCCACGCCGGCCGGCACCTCGTCCAGCCGGTCGATCGCGATCGGGATCGCGGTGACGGGGATCATCATGAACGCGACGCCCGTGACGACGGGCGTGATCAGCCGCCGCAGTCGCGCGAGCCAGGCAGCGACCGCGAACTGAACCAGCGACGATGCCACGACGAGGGTCGACATGAGCGCCAGTCCGCCCTCGTTGACGGCCAGCACGCACACCGCCAGGAAGGGAGCGCCGGGGCCCATCAGGTGGATGTGGCCGGGGCCCAACCGTCCGAGCGTCGTGGCCTGGAGGGCGATGGCGAGGCCGGCGATGATCAGGGCGGCGAAGATGGCCCAGGCGAGGTAGCTCCCGTCGTCGTTGTATGCGACGGCGAAGATGGTCACGATCGTGACCGTGTTCGAGAGGGCCAGCACCATGCCTTGCGACGCCACGGTGAGCGTCAGCGGGGATGGAGGGCGCTCGTCGGGCTCGTAGCGGATGTGCTCGTTACTGAGCATCGTTAATCGCGGACCCGCTCATGCCGCTGCGGCAGCTCCCGGCTTCGCCTCGCCGCCGCCCGGCTCAGTACCTGGTTGCTGCGACGCAGGCTACACGAGACAGGAAGCGCCGGACGACGATCGCGCCGCGTCGATCGCCGTCCCGCGGATCCCCGCCGAGGAGATCGATTCGCTACGCGCGGGGCGCGTGCTCTAGCCTGTCCGGGGCCTGGAAGGCCGCGCGATCCGAGGGAGCGCAACCAATGACCACCTACGTCTACGTCTCACTCCAGGGCGACGACAAAATCCTGCGCTTCGTCATGGACCCCGCCGACGGCCGGCTGACGCAGCGACACGAGATCGAGGTGTCGGGAGGGCCGGCGCCGCTCGCCCTCGATCCGGAGCGGAGGCGCATGTACGTCGGGCGTCGCGGCGAACGCCTGATGTCCAGCTTCGACATCGACCCCGGCACGGGCGACCTCTCGCTGACGGGGACGGTCCCCCTCGAGGGCGAGCCGAACTTCGTCGCCACCGACCGCAACGGGAACTTCCTGTTCTCGTCCTACTACTTCATCGGCAAGGTGGCGGTGCACCCGCTGGACGCGCGCGGCGCCCTCGGCGGGCCGGCCGTGCACTGGCTCGACACGGCGACCGGGGCGCACTCGATCCAGGCCGACGCCTCGAACCGCTTCGTCTTCGTTCCGCACATCGAGAACCGGGGGCCGAACGCGATCTTCCAGTTCCGGTTCGACGAAGTCAGCGGGGAGCTGACGCCGAACGATCCGTCCGCCGCGAAGCCCGAGGGCGCGGACGGGCCGCGTCACCTCTGCTTCCACCCGAACAAGGACCTCGTCTACACCTCGAACGAGCAGGGCTGCAGCGTCACCGCCTGGACGTTCGACCGAGGCAGCGGGACGCTCGCCCCCGTGCAGACCGTCTCGACGCTTCCCGCCGACTTCGACGGGCACAGCACCTGCTCGCAGATCCAGATCACCCCGTCGGGACGGTTCCTGCTCGCACCGAATCGAGGCCACAACAGCGTCGCGAGCTTTGCCGTCGATGAAACGACGGGGCTGCTGACGGCTACGGGGCGCGTCGCGGCCGAGCCGGTCCCGCGCGCGTTCGGCCTCGACCCCAGTGGGAGCTTCGTGTTCGCCAGCGGGCTCGAGTCCGGCCGTCTCACCTCGTACCGGGTGGACGGCGAGCGCGGGACGCTCGCGCCGCTCGAGACCTACGACCTCGGCGAGACGCCGATGTGGGTGCTACCCACGACGCTGCCGTAGGCGCTCCCGTCGAGGCGCTACTCGTCCTCCGCCGGTTCCTCGGCGATCACGCCGCGCGCCACGAGGTCGTCGATCTCGGCCTCGAGGAACCCGACGCTGTCCAGTAGCTCGCGGGTGTGCTCTCCGGGCTTCGACGCCCCGCGCTCGGCCCCACCTGGCGTTCGCGAGTGCTTCACCGGAGTGTTCGACACCGTCAGCGTCCCGCCGGTCCACGTCGGCAGCTCGCGGAACATGTCGCGCGCCTGCAGATGCGGGTCCCGGGCCACGTCCGCGACGTTGTTCAGCGGCGCCACCAGGAACTGGTCCTTCAGCGTCTCCAGCCAGTGCTCCCGCGGCTTCCGCCGCGTGGCCGCGAACATCAGCGGCTCCAGCACCTCGTAGTTCTGCGTGCGCAGCGCGTTCTCCGAGAAGCGCGGATCCACTGCCAGCTCGTCCGCCTCGATCATCCCGCAGAAGAGCTGCCAGCCGTGGTCCCGTACACCCGAAACGACGAACCAGCCATCGCTCGCCGGGAACGCCTGGTGCGGCGTGCTCAGCGGGTGCCGCAGCCCGGCCCGTGGCTGTACCTCGCCCGTCGCGAAGTGGCGCACGATCGCGTTCTCCATCAGCGCCACCTGGCTGTCGACCATCGCGACGTCCACGTGCTGCCCGAGGCCGCTCGAGCTGCGCTCGACCAGCGCGGACAGCACCCCGATCGCGGTGAAGATCCCCCCGGCCATGTCGCCGATCGAGTACCCCGCGCGCGAGGGCTGCGGATCGCGCTCGTGCCCGGTGGTGCTCATGATCCCGCCCATCGCCTGGGCGATGATGTCCACGGCTCCTCGCTCCCGATACGGCCCGGTCTGCCCGAACCCGGACGTCGAGGCGTAGACCAGCGCCGGATTCAGCTTCGAGAGCGCCTCGTAGCCGAACCCGAGGCGCTCCATGGTCCCCGGCGAGAAGTTCTCGGTGACCACGTCCGCGCGCGGCACCAGCCGGTGCACGATCTCCGTCGCCTCGGGCGCCTTGAGGTCGAGCATGATGCTCTTCTTGCCCCGGTTGATCGAGAAGAAGTACGTGCTGACCCCGTGCACGTACGGCCCGTTCCCGCGCCGCCGCTCCGTCTGGAAGGGCGTCTCGATCTTCCACACCTCCGCCCCGAGGTCGGCGAGAATCATCACCCCGTACGGCCCCGCCATCGCCCACGTGAAGTCGAGCACCGTAATCCCGCTCAGCGGTCCCGCCATCGCAACCTCCGGATCCTGCGCCGACCTGACGTTGTCGCCCGCTGCAGCGGCAAGCTCGGCAGCCCAGCCGCGGAGGCGTCACCCGATGGGCTGGGCCGCGCGTCGAGTCTACAGATCGAGTCGCACGGCGCCCGCTTCCCGCGGTTGGGCGCCGGCGCGGCCGCGGCCCGAATCTTTGGACGAACGGAACTGTCGGAGGTTCGGGTATCATGTCGATCCCGCGTAGCGGAGGCCAGCAGGAGAGCCATGCGGGTCAAGATCGACCTCGACCAGTGCAGCCGCGTCGGTGACTGTTTCATCTATCACCGCAAGCTCTTCAGGGAGCGCAGGGACGGCGCCCCCGAGGTTCTCGTCGATCCACTCCCCGAGGACCTGCGTGAGTCGGCCGAGTACGCCGTCAAGGGCTGCCCGACGGGCGCGATCTCGATCGAGGACGAGTGAGGCCCGCTCCGCGGGAAGCGGCGAGCCGGCAACCCGGCCTTCAGCGCATCATCCGTCCGCCGTTCACGTACAGCGTCTGGCCGGTGATGAAGCCCGAACGCTCGGAGGCGAGGAAGGCGCAGGCCCAGGCGACATCCTCGGGGGTGCCCCAGCGGCCCGCGGGCACCGCGTCCGGTCCGCTCGCGGGCGGCGCCCCGCCGCGCTCGCCGCTCACGTCGACGGCGGCGGGGGCGACCAGGTTGGCGGTGATGCCGTAGCGCCCGAGGTCGGCGGCGAGCGTTCTCGTGAGGCCGAGCAGGCCGGCCTTGCCGACCAGCGTGTGAACCCGGCCGGGCGCGACCCCGAACCCGCCGCCGATGTGGATGATGCGGCCCCAGCCCCGCTCGATCATCGAGGGCGCGACCGCCTGCGCGAGATGGAACGAGGCGTCGAGGTTGGTCGCGAGCGCGCGCCGCCACTCCTCGGGGCTGACGTCGAGGACGTCCTGGTGCGGGCGCGTGGCGACGTTGCTCACGGAGATGTCGATCGAGGGGAAGCGCCCCAGCGCCTCGCCGACGATCGAGCGCACCGCGTCCCCGTCCCCAACGTCGCCGAGGGCGACGAGGGCGTCCGCTCCGAGCGCGCGGGCCTCCCCCGCGACGGCCTCGGCCTCGGCGCGGTTGCTGCGCGCGTTGATGACGACGTTCGCGCCGCGAGCCGCGAACTCCAGGAGGATGGCGCGGCCGAGGTAGCGGCCGGAGCCGGTGACGAGCGCGGTCTTACCCTCGAGATCGCGTTCGGGCGTCAAGCGCTCGCTCCCTTCGCGCCCGGCACGGGCGCGCTCGCGGGCCGCCGGCGCGGAGACTAGCATCCAGCCTGGGTTTCGGCGCGAGTCTCCGGCTGGCGCAGCGGCGAGGGGGAACGAGGTGCAAGAACTCAGCGGCAGGGTGGCGATCGTCGCGGGAGTCGGCAACCTCGGGCGCGTGCTGGCGCGACGCTTCGCGGAGGAGCGGATGCGGGTCGTGCTGGCGGACATCGACGCCTCGGGCCTGGCGAGCGCGGAGGCCGAGCTGCGGGCGGCGGGCGCGAGTTGCCTCGCCGTGCCGACGGATGTCGGGAAGCTCGCGGCGGTGCAGGCGCTCGCGGAGCGCACGCTGGAGGAGTTCGGCGCGGTGCACGTGCTGTGCAACAACGTCGGCGTGAACCCCCGCAGCGCGACGCTCTGGGAGGCGAGCGATGCGGACTGGCGCTGGACGCTCGACGGCAACCTCTGGGGCACCGTGCACGCCGTCCGCGTGTTCGTGCCGATCATGCTGGCGCAGGGCGAGGGGCACATCGTGAACACCACGACCGTCCCGGCGTTCGGCGGGCGTCGCGGCAACAGTCCGTACGTGGTGAGCAAGGGCGCGATTGTGACGCTGACGGAGGTGCTGCACCACGAGCTCGCGGAGGCCGGCTCGGAGGTGCGGGCCTCGCTCCTCATCCCCGGTCGCATCTCCGGCGGGATCGCGAAGAGCGAGCGGCCCGCCGAGTACCGCGAGCCCGGCGACGAGGAGCGGCTGGCGCTGGAGCGCGAACGCTACGAGGCGCGCATGCGCGACCGGCAGTCGGAGCCCGCGGACGAGTACCGCACCCCCGAGCAGATCGCGGAGCTGGTCTGCGAGGCGATCCGCGAGGAGCGCTTCTATGTGCTCACGCAACCGGAAACGGCGGTCGAACAGGTACGGCGTCGCACCGAGGCGATCGCCTCGGGAGGACCGCCGGTGCTGTTCCACGGCTGATCGGCCCCTCGGAGGTCACTCGGCGTCGACGTGCGTGTCCGGCCCGGCGAGTGTCGGCGTCCCCGACGGAGGCGCTACACTCTGGCGCGTCCGAGCGTCCGAGACGTCCGAAGGGGTTCATCATGCAGCAACTCGAGCTCGTCCCGTACCTCCTCTACGAGAAGGAGGACAACGGGATCCTCTGGATCAAGTTCAATCGCCCGGAGATGCTCAACGCCGCAGTCGGCGGCGCGGAGCGGACCGGCACGCTGGCCAAGGTCGGCGAGTACATGCGCGCCGGCGACGACGACCCGGACGTCCGGGTGATCGTGCTGACCGGCGTGGGCCGCGGCTTCTGCGCGGGCTTGAACGTCAGGGGCACGGACCTCGGCGACTTCGAGCCGGGCGACAACTTCCTCGGCAACGCGCCGTACGAGGCGGGCGGGCTGGACGCGACGCGGCAGCACCTCTACTACGGCATCACCAAGCTGATGAAGGACATCTCGTTCATCCGCAAGCCGACCGTGGCGATGGTCAATGGCGTGGCCGCGGGGTTCGGGATGGACATGGCGCTGCAGTGCGACATCCGCTACGGCAGCGAACTCACGCGGTTCATGTCCTACCACCAGGTCGGCCAGATCATCGAGAACGGCGGCGCCTACTATCTGACGCGGCTCGCCGGGCTCGGCCGCGCGCTCGAGTTCTCCTTCACCGGCAACCTCGATGGCGAGACGGCCGCCGAGTGGGGCGTCCTCAACAGGCTCGTGCCCTCCGAGGACCTCGAGACGGAAGTGCGGGCGCTGTGCGACCGGATCATGCGCAACCCGCCGCTGGTCTCGTGGATCAACAAGCGGGTGATCCGGGCGGCCATGGACACGACGCTCGAACACACGGCAGTGCTGGCCTCGAACGCCTCGCCCATTCCCGAGGCCTCGGAGGACGCCGCCGAGGCCCGTGCGGCTCTCGGCGAGCGGCGCACCCCGGTCTTCAAGGGCCGCTGAGCGAGGCTGAGCGATGGCGCAGGCTACCGCGACCGGCTACGACCCGCGGACCTACGAGCCCCTGACGTTCCATGACGCCGCCCGGCGGTTCCGGACGGGCGATGACACGCCCCGCGCCTTCCTCGAGCGCTGCCTCGCCACCATCGAGGAGCGCGAGCCGGTCGTGCGGGCATTCGCGCACCTCCGCCCGGACCTGGCGCGAGCTGCCGCGGACGCGAGCACGGAGCGCTGGGCGGCCGGCGAGCCGCGCTCCCCGATCGACGGCATGCCGGTGGGGATCAAGGACCTGCTCGAGACGAAGGACATGCCGACCGAGTACGGCTGCGAGGGGCTCCGCGGGAACTTCCCGCAGCGGGACAACGCGGCCGTCTGGGCGTTGCGGCAGGCGGGCGCCGTGGTCCTCGGCAAGACCGTCACGGCCGAGCTCGGTGGCTCCCACCCCGGGCCGACGACCAACCCGTTCGACGAGCGGCGCTCGCCCGGCGGTTCCTCGTCGGGCTCGGCGGCAGCGGTCGCGGCGCGGATGCTCCCGGCGGCGCTCGGCTCGCAGGTCGGCGGCTCGATCATCCGGCCCGCCGGCTACTGCGGGAACGTGGCCCTCAAGCCGACGCAGGGAGGCATCAACCGCGGCGAGCGGCAGGCGACGAGCATGAGCACCCACGGCGTCCACGCCGGCTGCATCGAGGACATGTGGCAGGTCGCGATCGAGATCGCGCGCCGCGCCGGAGGCGATCGCGGCTGGCCCGGACTGGACGGGCCCACCACCACCCCCGCGCCCCGCAGGCCAGAGCGGCTGATCGTGCTCGAGACTCAGGGCTGGGCTGAGCTCGATGACGCCAGTAAGGAGGGCTTCGCCTCGGTCCTCGGGCAGCTGCGCGAGCTTGGCGTCCAGCTGCTCGGGCGGCGCGACAGTCCGTTGATCGAGTCGCTGGAGCAGGCGATCGGCGATGCTCGCGAGGTATGCAACGCGATCACGGGCTGGGAGAACCGCTGGGCGACGCGGAACCTCGTCGATCAGCACCCCGACGGCGTGAGCGAGCGGGCAAAGGCAGTGCTTGCCCGGGCGGAGGCGATGTCGGTGGACGACTACCGGGCGGCGCTGCTCGCCCGTGAGGCTACCCAGGCGGCGCACGCCGCCCTCGCCGGATCCGCCGATGCGATCATCACGCTCTCCTGCCCGGGCCCCGCGCACGTCTGGCTCGGCGACGAGCCGGGCAAGCCGCTTGCCCCGCGCCCGACCGGCGACCCGGTGTTCAACTTCCCAAGCTCGATGCTGTTCGCCCCCGCCGTGAGCATGCCGCTGATGAGCGTCGGCGGGATGCCCGTCGGCGTGCAGGTCTTCGGCCAGCCGCAGCAGGACGCCGCGATGACGGCGATCGCGCGCTGGCTGCTCGGGGCGGTGGCGCCGGTCGCCGTTGCCGGCGACGGGACCGGGCACGCGCCGGTGGCCGGGTAGCTCGGCCATCGGCCTGCTGAACCTCGATCCGCCGGGAATCCAGTGCCCACTGAGGAGCCACGCCCGCTAGACTGCGTGCGTAATACGGCGAGGGGGAACGCGGCGCTCTCAGCGTGGCCCGCCACCATCCACCCAACGGACCTGCTCCCGGTCCGGAGTCTTCGCGAGGCTGACTGCTCCTCCGTGACGGCCTCGCGCTGGAGGCAGCATGATCACCGACGAAATCAAGGTCATCGACGTCGATACGCACGTGACGGAACCGTACGACCTCTTCACCTCGCGCGTGTCGACCAAGCGGTGGGGTGACGCAGTCCCCCACGTCCGCACCATTCCCTGGGACACGGCGAGGCAGTGGGATCCGAAGGCGGACCCGGAGACTCCGCGCGACATCTGGATCCTCAACGGCCAGCCGTCCTCGCCGATCGGCATCACGACGATGGCCGGCTGGCGCGAGTGGCCGCCGGCCCACCCCTCGACGATCGAGGACTTCGACCCGGGCGCCTATGACGCGGAGAAGCGCCTGGAGCGCATGGACGAGTACGGGATGTACGCCCACGTCATCTATCCGAACGTGGCGGGCTTCGGGAACCAGAACTTCCTCAAGCTCGAGGATCCCGAGCTGATGCTCGCCTGCGTGCGCGCCTACAACGACTTCCTGCACGAGTGGTGCGGCCTCAACCCGGACCGGCTGCTGCCGATCATGGCGGTGCCCTTCTGGGATGTGGACGAGACGGTCAAGGAGATCGAGCGCTGCGCCAAGCTGGGCCACAAGGGCGTGCTCTTCCCGCAGCAGCCGCACTACTTCGGCGACGCACCGATGCTCGCCGACCCGCACTGGAACCCTGTGTGGCACACGGCCGAGGACCTGGGCCTGAGCATCAACTTCCACATCGGCTCGGGGAACCCGGTCGACACGCGCGGCGGCTACGAGGGCAACGGTCCGCAGGCGAACTACTCGGCGGGCACGGTGCGGTTCTTCATGGACAACATGAACGGGATCATGGAGATCCTGA
>VXOS01000209.1 GCA_009839925.1 Chloroflexota bacterium | reverse complement strand
CGCCCGCCACGCGTTCGACCCGGTGGCCCTGGGCCCTCGGCGCTATGGCGGGGGGGCCCCCCCCCCCTGCCGCCGGCCCCCCCCCCCGCGGGGGGGGGTGGGGGGGGCGGCGCGCCGCCTCCGGCGTCGTCTCCAGCAGCGAGTGGCGGCGCCCGAGCAGCGTGTCCAGCGACATCACGATCTCTTCCCGGATCGAGTCGATCGGGGGGTTCGTGACCTGGGCGAACTTCTGCTTGAAGTAGGTGTAGAGCAGCCGGCTGGGATCGAAGAGCGTGGACAGCGGCGTGTCCTCGCCCATCGAGCCGACCGGTTCCTTGCCCTCGCGCACCATCGGCTTGATGACGTACTCGATCTCCTCGCGCGTGTAGCCGTGCAGCGTCTGTCGCACGCTCACGTCGTCGTCCGGGCGATCGCGGTGCTGCCCGTTCGCCGTGTCGAGGTAGCGGCTCAGACTGTGCAGGTTGCGCCGCACCCAGTCGCCGTACGGGCGCCGCGACGAGATCTCGCGCTTGATCTCCTCGTTGTGCAGGAAGCGGCGTCGCGCCGTGTCGACGGCGATCATCTCGCCCGGCCCGAGGCGTCCCGACTCGACGATCTCGTCGAACGGCAGCTCGACGAGGCCGACCTCGGAGCCCATCACGACGGTGCCGTCACGCATCACCTGGTAGCGGGCGGGGCGGAGGCCGTTGCGGTCCATGATCGCCGCCGCGACGCTGCCGTTGGTGAAGGCGACGGCCGCCGGACCGTCCCACGGCTCCTGCAGGCAGGCGTGGTACTCGTAGAACGCCCGCAGCTGGGGGTCCATGTTCGGCATGTTCTCCCACGCCTCGGGGACCAGCATCATCATCGCGTGGAGGATGTCGCGGCCGGACGCCGTCAGCAGCTCGAGCGCCTCGTCGAGGGAGGCCGTGTCCGAGCCGATCGGCCAGATCACCGGCAGCAGGTCCTCGATCTGGTCACCCCAGACCGCGGAGGTCAGCTCCGGCTCGCGCGCGCTCATCCAGTTGCGGTTGCCCAGCAGCGTGTTGATCTCGCCGTTGTGCGCGACCAGCCGGAACGGCTGCGCCAGCTTCCAGTTCGGCAGCGTGTTCGTCGCGAAGCGCTGGTGGAACAGCGCCACCGAGGCGACCGTGCGCTCGTCCTGGAGGTCCGGGTAGAACGCCGCCAGCTGCGGCGCGACCATCAGCCCCTTGTAGACCACGACCTGCGAGGACATCGAAACCACGTAGCAGTCGATCGAGCGCTCGCGGAAGGCGCGCTCGGCCTGCCGTCTCGCCAGGTAGAGCGCGCGCTCGCAGTCCGCCCCGCCGAGACCGGCCGGCCGCCGCAACAGCAACTGCTCGATGCCCGGGAGCGACTCCAGCGCGAGCCCGCCGAGCACCGACGGGTCGTGCGGCGTCTCGCGCCAGCCGATGAGCTCGACACCGCAACCCTCGACCGCCTGCTCGATGATCGCCCGCGCCTCGGTCTTCGCCTCCTCGTCCTGCGGGAGGAAGACCATCGCCACGGCGAGCTCGTCGCGGCGGCTGAGGACGTGGCCGAGCCGCTCGGCGTCCTCGCGCAGCAACTCGAACGGGATCTGGATCGTCACGCCGGCGCCGTCGCCGGAGGCGGCGTCGGCGGAGACCGCGCCGCGATGCGTCAGGTTGACGACCGCCTGGACGGCCAGTTGCACGATGCGATGCGAGCGCTCGCCGTCGATGCGCGCGACGAAGCCGGTGCCGCAGGCGTCGTGATCCATCGACGGGTCATACAACCCGCGCGAGGGAATGGTCGCCCCTGTCGCTGCACGCGACTCGATGCCACTCACGGCACGCGCCCTCCGGAACGGCTCAACTCACCCCCACCGCGGGGGAGGAGTCTCCGAGGAATGCACAATCATAACCCACACCCGAGGCGGCCCGTTGCGAGGGCGGCCGATTCCGCGTGCGGGGCTTCGCGATACTCTATTCTGCGCAAAATTTCACAAACTTTCAAGCCACCCCCCGCCCCCGCCCGAGCGGTGGTCTGGAGCGTGACCCGTCGCGAGGCTAGCCGAGCTCCGGCGTCGGTCGCTCGTCCCACACCACCTCGCGCTCGACGAGCGCGTCGATGGCCGCGCCATCGAGGCCGAGCAGCCCGGCGAGGAGCGCCCTCGAGTCCTGCCCCATGTCGGGCGAGGTGCCCCGCACTCCGCCCGGGGTGCGCGAGAGCTTGATCGGCGTGTCCACCAGCGGGAGCGTGCCGAGTGTGTGGTGCTCGACGGGCGTGAGCATGTCCCGCGCCTCCACCTGCGGCTGCGCCGCCGCTTCGGCGATGTTGTTGAGCGGCCCGCAGGGGATCTCGTAGGGCGTCAGCCGCTCCACCCACTCGGCCGTCGTGCGCTTGCGGAAGGCCTCGTTGAGCAGCGGCTCCAGCTCGGCGTGGTTCGCCGAGCGGGCGTGCGCCTCGGCGAAGCGCGGGTCGTCGATGAGTTCCACGGCGTCCAGCTCCGAGCAGAGCAGCGCCCACTGGTTCGGCACGCCCCAGGCGAGGGCGACGACGATGTACCCGTCGGCGGTGGGGAACGCCTGGAACGGTACGGCCCAGGAGTGCCGCGTGCCCAGCGGCTGCGGCAGCTGGCCCGTGAGGTGGTAGCGGAGGAAGGCGTTCTCCTGGACCGCCAGCTGACAGTCGAGCATCGAGATGTCGACGAGCTGGCCGCGCCCCGATGTCTCGCGCTCGCGCAGCGCCGCGAGGATGCCGACCGCGCCGAACAGCCCGCCCGCGATGTCGGCGAGCGAGAGGCCCGGCTTCAGCGGCGGCCCGTCCGGCTCGCCGGTCACGGACATCACCCCGCCCGCGCCCTGGATCACGACGTCGAGGGCCGGGCGATCGCGCATCGGCCCGGTCTGGCCGTAGCCGGAGATGGCCGCGTAGATCAGGCCTGGATGGACCTCGGCGAGCCGTTCGTAGCCGAGGCCGAGACGCTCCAGCGTGCCCGGCCGGAAGTTCTCGACCAGCACGTCGAACTGCGGGACGAGCTGCAGGAACAGCTCCCGCCCCTCCTCCTGCTTGAGGTCGATCGCGATGCTGCGCTTGCCTCGGTTGACGCTGAAGAAGTAGCCGGACTCGCCGTCGAGGAGCGGGCCCGTCGTGCGGGCGACGTCGCCGAAGGGCGGGCGCTCGCACTTCACCACCTCCGCGCCGAGGTCGCAGAGGATCATCGTGCAGTACGGGCCGGCGAGCACCCAGCTCAGGTCGAGCACGCGCAGGCCGCTCAGCGGACCGCCGCTCATCGAGGCTCCCTCCACGGTCACGCTTGCTCGTCGTCGCGCCGCACGAGGCTGAGCCCGCCTCGCAGGGCGACGTACACGCCTGCGAGGAGCAGTGCGGCGCCGAGCGCCTCGATCAGTGTAGGCCGCTCGCCGAGGAGCGTCGCGCCGATCGCGGTCGCGCCGACGGGCTCGCCAAGCACTGCCACCGCGACGACGGCCGCGGGCAGCGAACCGAGCGCCCAGGTGAGCGCGCCGTGCCCCATCAGCTGCGGCACGAGCGCGAGCAGCACGATGAAGATGTAGGCCTCGGCGCCCCAGCCGAGCAGTGACTCGCCGCTCGCCGCCAGTGCGACAAGCAGCGCGATCGCCGCGATCGCGTTCACCAGCGCGGCGTAGCTGACGTTCGAGAGCCTCGCGCGGACGCGCCGCCCCGCGACGAGGTAGATCGAGGCGAAGACGGCGCCCAGCGCCGCGAAGGCGTCGCCGCGCAGCGAGACGCCGTCGCCGAGGTCCGAGCCCGCCAGCAGCAGCGCTCCGGCGGCGGCGATGGCGATGGCGATGAAGAGGGCGCGCGTGGGCCGCTCGCGAAGCCACAGCCAGGCGCCGAGGCCCACGATCAGCGGCTGCGTCGCGACGATCGCCGTGCTCGCGGCGATCGAGGTGTCCTGCAGCGAGGCGACCCAGAAGCCGAAGTGAGCGGCGAGCGCGAGCCCCGCGAGCAGCAGCAGGGCCACGTCGCGGCGCTCCAGCAGGCTCAGCTCCTCGCGCCGTCGCAGCCCGGAGACCGCGAGCAGCGGGAGGGCGGCGAACGCCATCCGCAGCGAGGCGACGACCAGGGGCGGGGAGTCCGCCAGCCGGATCAGCGGGGCCGCCCAGGAGAGCGCCGCCACGCCCACGAGCAGCACGATCCACTCGTGCGACGCCACGCGCCCAAGGAAGGTCCTGTCCATGCGGCGACGCTAGCAGGTACGGCGAGTTACGAGGGCGCTCCGCCCCCGTCCTCGCGCGTGACGAGGCGCAGCCCGCCCCGCAGTGCGACGTAGACACCCACCAGCAGCAACGCGGCGCCCAGCGCCTCGAGCAGCGTCGGCGGCTCGTCGAGGAGCGTCGCGCCGATCGCGGTCGCGCCCACCGGCTCGCCAAGCGCGGCCACCGCGACGACCGCGGCGGGCAGCGAGCCGAGAGCCCAGGTGAAGGCCCCGTGCCCCAGCAGCTGCGGCAGGAGCGCGAGCAGCACGATCAGGATGTAGGCCTCGGCGCCCCAGCCGAGCAGCGACTCGCCGCTCGCTGCCAGCGCGAGCAGCAGCGCGATCGCACCGATCGCGTTGGCCAGCGCGAAGTAGCTGACGTTCGAGAGCCTCGCCCGGACCCGCCGCCCGGTCACGAGGTAGATCGAGGCGCACACGGCGCCAAGCGCCGCGAAGGCGTCGCCGCGCAGCGAGACGCCGTCGCCGAGGTCGGCGCCCGCGAGCACCAGCGCCCCGCCCGCGGCGATGGCGATGCCGATCAGCAGCGGGCGCGTCGGCCGCTCGCCGAGCGCGACCCAGGCGCCGAGCCCGACGATCAGCGGCTGCGTCGCGATGATCGCGGTCGCTGCCGCGATCGAGGTGTCTTGCACCGAGGCGGTCCAGAGCCCGACGTACCCGGCGAGCGCCAGCCCCGCGAGCGCCAGCAGCCCCGCGTCGCGGCCGCCGAGGAGGCGTAGCTCCTCGCGGCGTCGCAGCGCGGAGACGGCGAGCAGCGGGAGCGCCGCCAGCACCAGGCGCAGCGAGGCGATGACCAGCGGAGGAGCGTCCGTCAGGCGGACCAGCGGCGCGGCCCAGGCGAACCCCACCACCCCCGCGAGCAGCACGATCCACTCGCGCCCCGCCACGCCCTCCCGCCAGGCTCTGTTCATGTCGCGACGCTAGCAGGTGCGGCCCCTACCGGCCGGGCGAGGAGCGAACGCTAGCTCTCGCCCCCGTGCTCGGCGAGAAGCGCCTCGATCATTGCGCGCAACTCGCCGCTCCTCGGCTCCAGGAAGAGCGCGTCCACGAAGTCATCAGAGTTGGGAGCGATGGCTGCGTAGTTGGGGTGATACGTGAAGCCGAGGCTCATCGCGAATTCTCTGTCCTCACGGATGATCCAGTTGAGGATCACGAAGTTCACCCGGTCCTGGAATTCAAGTCGAAGCTCGTTCACGACGGGCCGTACACGGTTGCAGGCCGGTCACCCGGGGTCGTCGACGACGACGAAGGTCGGCATCCCGTTCACCGGCAGCCACGCCCCGGTGGACTCGACCCGACTCGGGGAAAGATCCCCTTGAGACACCAGCACCGCCGGTCCGGTCGCGAAGTCGTAGCTCGGCTCAGGCGTCTCGGTCGGCGTCGGCTCCGGCGTCGCCGTCGGTGTCGGCTCCGGCGTCGCGGTCGGCGTTGGCTCCGGCGTTGCCGTCGGTGTCGGCCCGGGAGTCGCGGTCGGCGTCGGCTCGGGAGTCGCGGTCGGCGTCGGCTCGGGCGTTGCCGTTGGCGTCGGCTCGGGGGGAGGCGTAGGGGGCGGCGCAGGGGGCGCGGGCCGGCGATGCACCGGCCGGGCGGGAGACACCCCCACCCCGGGCCCGGGGCGCCG
>VXOS01000203.1 GCA_009839925.1 Chloroflexota bacterium | reverse complement strand
GAGCTGGGTGAAGGCGTCACTGATCGCCACGACCGTGCCCATCACGCCGGAGCCGTCGTCGTTGATGCTGATCGACAGCTCGTAGCGGAGGCAGCCGGTCATCGCGAACGCCGTCACAGCCAGGAGCAGCACGAGCCCGCGCATACGGCGCACTCCAGTCCCGATCGGTAGCCGCGCCATGGTCAGCCCCTCTCTGCCCCCCTGCTCGTCCATCGTACGACGGCGGGCGCCTCGATGGTTCGACTCCCGAGGACAGCACGGCAGGCGAACGGAAGCTACGCGGCATCGGCATCCACGGCAGCCGCGGCCGCGAGGCCGCTGCGCACCGCCGACTCCATCGTCGCGGGCCAGCCGGTGTCCGTGTAGGCGCCGGCGAGGAAGAGGTTCGCGAGCGGCGTGCGCGGGCCGGGGCGCTCGAGGCCCGGGACGGGCACGAAGGTCGCCTCCGGCTCCTTCACCACGCGCCAGTGCAGCAGCTCCGCGCCACGAGCAGCTGGAAGCGCCGCGCGCAACTGCGGCAGCAGCCGCTCGCGCAGCTCCTCGCTGCCCAGCGCGAACAGCTCGCCCGGCGCGCTGATCGAGATCACGAGGTGCTGGCGCTCCGTTTCGTCCTGGCCGCCCGCGCGGCTGCGGTTGAAGACCCACTGCACCTCGGAGCGGACGAAGGCGGCGAAGCCGAAGTCGGCCACCGGGCGGTCGAACCAGAGATGCGCGTTGAGGATCGGCGCCGGCGCGAACTGCGCGAGCGTGCCGAGCGCGCCCGCGCCGCGCAGCTCCTCCGGCAGCAGCGGCAGCAGCCGCCACGGCGCGAGGGCGCTCACGCAGGCATCGAACTCGCGCCGTTCCCCGGCGCGCAGGACGAGCGCCTCGACACGCCCGCCGGCGACCTCGATGCGCTCGATCGGCGCGCGGGTGGAGACAACGCCGCCTCGCTCCTCGATGGCGCGCACGGCGGGATCGACGTGCAGCGCGGAGAGGCCGACGGCGGAGACGGCGAGCGCCGGGGCTCCGGGACTGTGCTGGAAGCCCTCCTCGATCACGAAGAGCGCCTGGCTCGCGCTCGCCTGGTCGGCGCGGCAGTTGAGTGTGGGGATCACGAGGAAGTCCCAGAACTCGCGGATCGTGTCGCTCGCCTGACCACGCTCGCGCAGCCACTGCTCGAAGGTCAGCCGCCGCATGCGCTCGCGCTCCTCGCGCCCGAGTCGGCGGATCGCGAGGAATGCGCGCGTGATCTGCGCCTTCTGCCGCCAGGCGAGGTGGCGGTAGCGCAGCAGCGAGGGCGCGAGGTGCAGCCCGAAGGGCAGGTTCGCGGCCCGCAGCTCGGATCGCCTGCCCGTCTCGTCGAAGACCGGGACGCGCAACCGCCGCTGGCGTCGCGTGAGGTCGAGCGTGCCGAGCCGATCGAGGAAGGCCGCGTAGGCCGTGGTGCACTGCATGAAGACGTGCTGGCCGTTGTCGATCTCGTCGCCGGTCTGCTCGTCGCGGAAGGAGTAGGTGGCGCCGCCGGCCCAGGGCCGGCGCTCGAGCAGTTCGACCTGATGGCCGCGATCGGCGAGTTCCACGCCCGCAGCCAGGCCGGCGAGCCCGGCGCCGATGATGCCGACCCTCACGTCCGCTCCGGAATCAGCCCGATCGCGCGCGCCCGAGCAGGGCTGCGCCGGCCCAGAGCCGCGCGATCGCGGTCAGCTTCTCGACGCCGCTCAGGCTCACGCGCTCGTTGAGCACGTCGTAGCCGCGCGCCTCGATGCGCTTCAGCAGCTCGAAGTAGACGCCCTGCAGCACGTTGACGCACATCCGCGAACGCAGGTCGAGCAGCGTCAGCAGGCCGCGCCCGAGGCGGAAGTAGTGGTGCGCGCGCTGGCCCTGCGCCGCCATCAGCGAGACGAAGCGATGGTCGTAGCGGCAGTCGAGGATGTCGTCGGCGGTCAGGCCGTGCGCGCTCAGCTCATCGGCGGGGAAGTAGACGCGTCCGCGATCGGCATCCTCCTTCACGTCGCGCATGATGTTCACGATCTGCAGCCCCAGGCCCATGCTCGCCGCGAACTCCCCCGCGCGCGGGTGCGGCCTGGCTCCGAAGATGGAAACGCAGATGTGGCCCACCATCGAGGCCACCCGGTTGCAGTACTGCTGAAGGTCGGCCCAGGTCTCGTAACGGTTGATGGTGAAGTCCATCTCCACGCCGCTGATCAGCTCGTCGAAGTGCTCGCGCGGCGTCCCGAAGCGGTCGATGGCGTCGCCCAGCGCGATGAACAGCGGTCCCCGGCGCGCGCCCGCGTAGCAGGCCTCGAGGCGCTCGCGCGCCCGCTCGATCTCCTCCTCCTGGCGCGTCCGCTCGGTCAGCTCGTCGGCGATGTCGTCCACGTAGCCGCTGAAGGCGTAGGCAGCGTAGATCGCGTTGCGTTTCCGGGGCGGAAGAATCGTGAAGGCGTAGTAGAAGTTGGAGGCGCGCGCCTTCGTGAAGGTCCGGCACCAGGCGTAGGCGTCCTCCGGCGTGTAGCGCTCGTCGCCGTGCGCTTCCAGCTCGGCCAGGACATCAAACGTCACGCCGCTCTCCCCTCCGAGCGATCAGATCCGCAGCGCGACGCGCAGACCGTGGACGATCGCGAGGCGCAGCTTCACGGCCCGCGTCACGCGCGGCCGCGCGCTCAGCGTGTCGTAGCCGGCGCGCTCGATCGCATCGAGGATCGCCTCGCCACCCAGGCGGAAGAGCCGGATGTCGGTGCGCACCGAGCGCGGCACCAGCGCCTCGAGGGCGCTGCCCTCGGCGAAGAGCGCCCTCGCGCGCTCCACCTCGAAGCGCATCAGCTCCCGGAAGCTCTCGTCGAAGCGCCTCTCGATGATCTGTGCGTCGTCGCAACCAAAGCGCCGCAGGTCTTCCTGCGGGAGATAGATGCGCCCCTTCCCGATGTCGACCGAGACGTCCTGCCAGAAGTTCGCGAGCTGCAGCCCGATGCAGGTCGCGTCCGAGAGCGCGACGCGCTCGGCGTCCCGATAGCCGAGCACGGCGAGCACCATCTGACCCACCGGCGTGGCGGAGTAGCTGCAGTAGTCGAGCAGCTCGTCATAGCTCTCGAAGCGGGAGACGCGCTGGTCGATCCGGTTCGCCTCGATCAGGCGCAGGAACGGGTCGAGCGGGATCTCGCGGTCCTCGATGGTCCGGGCGAGGGCCGCCAGCAGCGGGCGCGCCGGTTCGCCCGCGACCGCGTCGCGCAGTTCCCGCTCCCACTCGTCGAGGAGCGCGAGGCGATCGCCCTCCGCCTCGTCGCCGAGGTCGTCGGTGTAGCGGCAGAAGGCGTAGACGGCGAAGAAGTGCGGGCGCAGCCTGCGCGGGAGGAACCACGAGACCACGGTGAAGTTCTCGCCGTGGCGCCGGGCGTAGCGCTCGCACCAGCGGTACGCCTCGCGGGCGGCGGCGGGGTCGCGCAGCCGTTCGCCGGTGTTCGCGCTCATCGCGGGCGATCCGTTCGGGATTCGTGATCGACTGTGCGCCGACAGCGTACCAAGTCTCAGCGCTCGCTTGGCGCGGGCAACGGAGGGCTCAGACCGCGTCGCGCAGGTACGCCGTCGCAAGGGCGTCCGCGTACTCGTTCCAGCGTGCGCCGTCGTGGGCCCGAATCCAGCGGATGCGGATGTGCGGGCGCTCCTGCGCGAGCACCCAGGCGCGCTGCACGAGGTCCAGATTCTTGACCGGTCCCGCGCGGCGCTTCCAGCCGCGCCGCTCCCAGCCCGCCGCCCATTCGTTGAGCGTCCGCACTACCAGGTCGCTGTCGCTGTAGACGTCTTCGGCCTCGGACGGGTCGATCATCTCAAGGCCGGCGATCATCGCCTCGAGCTCCATGCGGTTGTTGGTCGTGGAGGGGTGCGAGCCGTGGCGTTCATCGAGGATCGCGCCGTCGCGTACGCGCACCGCGCCCCAGCCGCCGGGCCCGGGGTTGCCGTAGCAGGAGCCGTCCGTGAAGACGCCGCTGGCCGGTCCGGCGCTGAACCGTGCGAGCACCTGTTGCGTGGTCATCAGGCCGTCGCGCGGCATCGGTGCTCCCTCGTTCCGCCGGTTCGCATCCGCACGCCCGGCTACTGCACGGCGATCCCGTTGTAGAGCATGACGGGATCTCCCTGGAATACGTCGCTCTCGAGGTTGGCGATCACGATGATCGGGCGGTCGGCGATCACGACCGCGCCGCCGACCCAGCCGTCGGGGAGGGTCGCGTCCTCCCACTGGCGCAGCGTGCGGAAGTGATGGACCGTGGCGCCCGGCGAAAGCCGACCCGTGGGGAAGTGGCTGGAGAAGTAGAGCACGTTGACCCGCGCGCGGGAGCCGTCGAAGGCAACCACGCGGAACCACGAATTCCACCCGTCGTAGCCGCCCCACGGGCCGAAGTTCTTGTTGAGCACCGGCAGCACGATCTCCCGCGCGGCCTCGGCGGCCGTGAAGCCGCGATAGTCGGCGAGCGCTCCGCCGGCGGAGAGGCGCTGTGCGACGACCGCGATCGGGTACTCGGCGCGGATCCGCACCGTCCCGAAGAACGTATCGGGCAGCGCGATGTCTTCCGGCAGGCACCCACCGATGCCGTCGACATGCTGGTCGCAGGTCAGCGCCGACAGGAGCGTCACCTCGTGCTCGATCTCGATCTCGTCGCCGTCGGCGTTCTGGCCGGCGAAGAGCAGCTGCAGCTCGTTGGGCACAGGCGGAATGCTGTTGAAGATGCGGAACCGCGTCGTCCAGGTGGTCTGGCCCTCGCTGGCGTTGCGATCGACGACCGGGAGCACCACGTCGCGGCTCATCTCGGTGTAGTCGATGCCGCGGTAGGTCGAAAGGCCGGGGCCCTCGCGTTCGCGGGTGTCGACCATCATCGCCGGCAGCTGATCCTGCGCGGGCACGCCCGACTCCGTCGTCAGGCCCTGGACCACGGCGGAGCCGTCGAAGCCTTCCGGCACGGGCAGGCTGTGCTCGTCGCGCAGCAGCGTGCCGCGCGGCGGGACCAGTTCGCCGCCGCGCGGGCAGCCCTCCGTGGGCCCCGGAGGATCGATGGCGGTCGGTCGGGTCGCGCCCTCGTCGTAGTAGACGATCTGGAAGCAGGCCTCGAGGGTGTCGCTGGTGTTCTCCACGGAGATACGGGAGACGTACTCGGCCGTGCGCTGGACCACGGGCGCGAAGTGCGTCGCGCTCCCCGGCGCGAGGCTGAGCGCGTCTCCGCCGATCCGGAATAGCCCGTCCTGGAAGACATCGCGGGCAAGCAGGGCGACGAAGGGCTGATCGACCGCGACCACCGCCGAGCCGCGATAGCCCACGTCCAGCGGGTCGTAGCCCTGCTGGAAGAAGGACCAGCCGGAGCCGGGCGCGAGCGCCTCGCACTCGCCGCGGCGCGGGCAGCGATCGGCGCCCACCAGGTCGCCGTCGAGGTCAAAGAACTGGACCTCGATGTTGGCGGCGTGGCGTCCGATGTTCTGGATGCGCAGCCACGAGTTCTCTTCGCCAAGGTCGAGCGGATCGGCCTCGCTGCGCGGAGCATCGGCAAGAGACGCGAGGGCGAACGCGGCGGCGAGCAGCGCCAGCAGCGCGAGCGGCCGCGGTCGCGGAGGCGCGGGAAACCAGAAGCGCACGGGCGCGCCCTCCACCCCGCCACCAGAGATGATACGGGAGAGCGCCCGCTGCGCGTACGGCGCCCTTCAGTCCGACGGCGCGATCACTCGCTCCAACATCAATCCTGGCGTTATACTAGAGTGCAGAGGTAATACCATGCCCTATCTGGTTGGACCGAAAGGTCAGGTCGTGGGGGGGGGGGGTGGTGGCCGCCCCCCCGGGGAGGGGCCCCGGGGGGGGGGGAGGAAGCCCCTCGGCGGGGGGGCCGGCGAGGAGGCGGGGCAGACACCCCAGCAC
>VXOS01000206.1:24101-43455 GCA_009839925.1 Chloroflexota bacterium | reverse complement strand
TAGTTGTTTATTAGATATCAGCTCCGTGTTGACGACGGTCTTGCCGACGCCGGCGCCGCCGAAGAGGCCGACCTTCCCGCCACGCGCGAGGGGCGCGATCAGGTCGATCACCTTGATGCCGGTCTCCAGCATCTGCGCCTCGGTCTCCTGCTCGGCGTAGGCGGGCGGCGGGCGGTGGATCGGGCGGCGGTCCGTGTCCGCCGGGATCGGCTCGCCCGGGTCGAGCGGCTCGCCGAGCACGTTGAAGATGCGCCCGAGGGTGGCCGGCCCGACCGGCACGGCGATCGGCGCGCCCGTGTCCTCGGCGCTCGCGCCGCGCTGTAGCCCGTCGGTGGAGTCGAGCGCGAGGCAGCGCACCCAGTTGTTGCCGAGGTGCTGCTGCACCTCGGTGACGAGTGTGCGCGTCTCGCCGTTCTCACCCATCGCGATGTTTACGGCGTTGTAGATCTCCGGCAGGTCGCCGTCGGGGAACTCCACATCGACGACCGTGCCGATGACCTGCCGTACAAGTCCGCTGCTCATACTGTCCGCCTTGCTCCCAAGCCGGCGCGCCCGCGCGCGGCTCGCTCTGCCTCGCTTGCTTCGTTACGCCTCGATCGCCGCGGTGCCGCCGACGATGTCGAGCAGCTCGCTGGTGATCAGCTCCTGTCGTGCCTTGTTGTAGGTCAGCGTGAGGTCCGCGACCATGTCGTTCGCCGCGTCCGTGGCGGCGCGCATCGCGACCATCCGTGCCGACTGCTCGGAGGCTGCGGCCTCGAGGATCGCCTCGAAGACCTGCATCTCCACGTAGCGCGGCAGCAGCGTCTCCAGCAGCGCCTGCGGCGACGGCTCGAAGATGAAGTCGGCCGTGCCGCCCATCGACTCGCCCATCTCCTCGGGCGGCTCGATCGGCAGCAGCTGGCGCACGGTCGGGCGCTGCACGGCGGTGTTGATGAACTGCTGGAAGCCGACGTAGACCTGATCGATCTCGCCGTTGATGTAGTCCTCCGTGACGATCCGCGAGATCGGCAGGGTGTCGCCCATCGTCGGGTAGTCGCCGAGGTCCGTGAACTCCGCGATCTGCGGGAAGCCGGCGCGGCGGAAGAAGTCGCGCCCCTTGCGCCCGACCGAGATTACCGAGACGCGCTCGACGTGCGGCTGCCGCTCCAGCGCGAGATTCGCGCCGGCGCGGTTCATGTTCGCGTTGAGGCCTCCCGCGAGCCCGCGGTTGGCGGTGATGTGGATGAACGCGAAGTGCTTCACGTCGCGCTCGTCCAGCAGCGGGTGCAGCGAGTCCGCATCGCCGCCGCCGCGCGCCTCGGGCGAACCGGCGAGGCGGGCCAGCACGGCGCGCATGCGCTCCGAGTAGGGCCGCGCGGCGAGCGCGCGATCCTGGGCGCGGCGCATCTTGGAGGCCGCGACGAGCTCCATCGCCTTGGTGACCTTGGCGGTGTTCTCGACGGATCGGATCCGCCCGCGGATTGCCCGGACCTGGCCGGCGCCTGGCATCTAGCGCTCTTCCCCGTTCCCCGCCCCTCGAGGGGCCGCTACGTCTGGCCTAGTAGGCGACCGAGCCCTTGAACTGCTCGATCGCCGTCTTCAGTTGCGCCTCGGTGTCGTCGTCCAGCTCACCCGTGCGCTCGATCGCCTCGACCACGCCCGCGGCGGTCGCCTGGATCTGCTCGTGCAGGGCGCGCTCGAAGTCCGCGACCTTCTCGACCGGCACGTCGTCGAGGTAGCCCTCGGCGCCGGCGTAGAGGATCACGACCTGCTGGCCCAGCGAGAGCGGCTCGTACTGCGGCTGCTTCAGCACCTCGGTCAGGCGCTGGCCGCGCTCCAGCTGGCGGCGCGTGGCCGGGTCCAGGTCCTCCGTGCCGAACTGCGCGAAGGCCTGCAACTCGCGGAACTGCGAGAGGTCCAGGCGCAGCGTGCCGGCCACGGAGCGCATCGCGCGCCGCTGCGCCGCGCCGCCCACCCGCGAGACGGAGATGCCGGGGTTCACGGCGGGCCGCTGTCCGGCGTTGAAGAGGTCGTTCTCGAGGAAGATCTGGCCGTCCGTGATCGAGATCACGTTCGTCGGGATGTAGGCGGAGACATCGCCCGCCTGCGTCTCGATGATCGGCAGCGCCGTCAGCGAGCCGCCGCCGTTCGCCTCGTCGAGGCGCGCCGCGCGCTCCAGCAGCCGCGAGTGCAGGTAGAAGACGTCGCCCGGGTAGGCCTCGCGGCCGGGCGGGCGCTTCAGCAGCAGCGAGATCTGACGGTAGGCCCAGGCGTGCTTGGTGAGGTCGTCGTAGACGATCAGCACGTCCTTGCCCTGCTCCATGAAGTACTCGCCCATCGCGCAGCCCGCGTACGGCGCGAGGTACTGCAGCGCCGAGGACTCCGCAGCCGACGCGGAGACGACGATCGTGTGCTCCATCGCGCCGTGCTGCTCGAGCGTGGCCACCGTCTGCGCGACCTTCGAGTCCTTCTGGCCGACGGCGACGTAGATGCAGATCAGGTCGCCGCCGCGCTGGTTGATGATCGCGTCGATCGCGATCGCGCTCTTGCCGATCGAGCGGTCGCCGATGATCAGCTCGCGCTGGCCGCGGCCGATCGGGATCATCGCGTCGATCGCCTTGATGCCCGTCTGCACCGGCTCGCTCACCGACTCGCGCGCGACCACGTCCGGCGCGATCCGCTCGACGGGGAAGCGCTGGGCGGTGGTCACCGGGCCGCGCTCGTCGATCGGGTCGCCGAGCGGGTTGACGACGCGGCCGATCAGCTCCTCGCCGACCGGGACGGAGGCGACGAGCCCGGTGGTGCGGACCTCGTCGCCTTCCTTGATGTCCGTGTAGTCGCCAAGAATGATCGCGCCGACGGTCTCTTCCTCGAGGTTCAGCGCGAGGCCGCGAGTGCCTGTGCTGAACTCCACGAGTTCCGAGGCCAGGCACTGGCCGAGGCCGTGGATGCGCGCGATACCGTCGCTCGCCTCGACGACCGTGCCGACGTTGGCCTCGGTGACGTCCGCGTCGAAGTTCTCGATCTGCTCCTTGAGGATCGAAGCGATCTCTTCTGCCCGAACCATCGCGTCTCCCCCGTGGTCGTGGGCGGGCCGAACCCGCCGCTAGACCGCTCCCTGCCCGAGTTGTGCGCGCAGCGCGCGCAAGCGCGAGCGCGCCGAACCATCGATCAGCCGGTCGCCGATGCGTACCACGGCGCCACCGATCAGGTCCGGATCGACCTCTGCACTGATCTCGATCTGCTGACCCGTCAGCTCGCCGAGTTGCGTGGCGAACCACTGCCGCCGCTCCTCGTCGATCTCGACGGCGGTGCGGACCTCCGCGCGGGCGACGCCGCGCCGTTCGTCCAGCAGCTCCCGCACGTACGAGGCGATCGAGGGGCCGAGCGCGAGCCGGCCCTTGCGCCGGAGCAGCCGCAGCAGGTTGAGCTGCAGCTGCCCGATCTCCGGGACGGCGCGCCGCACGACCGACTGGAAGCCCTCGTCCGTCATGCCATCACCCTGCAGCGCGGCCACGTAGGCCGGGCGCTCGGTCAGCGCATCGAGGCCGTCGACCGCGTCTTCCCAGGCAGCGGCGCTGTCCGGGTCCGCGGCGACGAACTCCATGATCGCGAGCGCGTAGCGACGGCCCGCGACGTCCCGTGCGCCTGCTGCCTGGGCCATGCCTCGCCCCTCGTTCGCTAGTTCTGGTCGCCGAGCTCGCTGTTAACGAGCACCTCGTCGATCAGCCGCTGGTGCGCCGCGCGGTCAAGCGACTGGCGCATGACCCGCTCGGCGGCGGTGATCGTGAGGTCGGCGAACTCGCGCCTCAGTTGCTCGATTGCCTGATCGCGCTCGACGCGCACTTCCTCGCGCGCGCGCTCGACGATCTGATCGGCGTCGGCGCGGGCGCGTTCCTCGAGCTGTGCGCGCAGCTGCGCGGCGTTCTGCTGCGCCTGCGCCACCAGCTCGCGCGCCTCGCTCTGCGCCTGCTCGATCGCCTCCCGCGCTTCCTGCTCGCTGGCGGACGCCTGCGAGGCCGCCTGGGCGGCCTGGTCGAGGCCTTCCTGGATGCGCCGCTTGCGCTCGTCCAGCAGGCGTAGCACCGGCTTGTAGAGGAAGAGCCGGAGCACGATCAGCAGGATCGTGAAGTTGATCAGGTTGGAGACGAGCGCGGGCAGGCTGAAGCCCAGGGCGGCGATGCCCGCGGGCCCCTCCTCGGCGGCGAAGGCCGTGGCCGGCGCCGCCGCGAGCAGCAGACCCGCGGCCACGGCGCCCAGCCGCAGGCCGCGCCGCCGCGCGCTCCCCATCCGGCTGCGTACTCGGTGGATCATGCTCGCCTCGCTCGTCGCGGCTCGCCTAGAAGACGAAGCCGATCAGGATGGCGACGACGAGGGCGTAGATGCCGATCGCCTCGGCGAACGCGATCGCGAGGATCATGTTCGTCTGGATCGGGCCGGCCGCCTCGGGGTTGCGCCCGAGCGCCTCCATCGCCTTGCCGCCCAGGTAACCGATGCCAATCGCCGGCCCGAAGGCCCCGAGGCCCATCGCGATGCCGGCGGCCAGGAACTTGTTGGCGTCGGCGGTGTACACGTTGTCCACCTCCTGCGCCCCGGCCACGCCGGACATCGCCAGCCAGGCCAGCACCCCGAGGCCGAGAGCCAGCGCGGCCCTGCCCAGGTACGGCATCAGCGTCGATCCCACCTTTGCTCCCACTGTCATTGCGGCGTACTCCCTTACCAGGACTCCGCGTCCTACCTGCTCCGGCCGTGCGGGCCCGAGCTACTGCTCCCTCTCTTACTCATGCGCGCCCCCGTGCTCCTCGTGCTCGTCGCCGTGATGGCTGACGGCAGTCTGGGCGAAGACGAGCGTGAGCATTGCAAACACGAACGCCTGGATCAGTCCGACGAACAGTTCCAGGCCGTAGAAGACGTTAATCAGCACCAGCGGCACCAGGAAGCTCATCATCAGCAACAGCACCTCGCCGGCGAAGATGTTGCCGAAGAGACGGAAGGTGAACGAGACGATCCGGATCAGCTCCGAGATCAGCTCCAGCAGGCCGACGAAGACGTCGATGATCCCCATCGGCTTGCCTCGCAGCAGGGGGCCGAAGGCGAAGAACTTCTTGAGGTAGCCGAGTCCGAGCGCGGAGAGCCCCCAGTACTCGACGAAGATGAACGACATCAGCGCCAGCGCGAGCGGCGCGTTCACATCCGTCATCACCGAACGGAACAGCGGCGCGAGCAGACCGGAGAAGGCGTCACCCTTGTGCTCCGCCTCCAGCACGGGCTCGACCGAGGTGTCGACGGTGTCCGCCTGCAGCGGGATGTAGGCCAGGTCGACACCGGCGATGGTGGTCTGCTCGAAGACGGCCTGGATCTCGCCGTGGTCGGGTTCGGTGACCCCGACGGCGAAGTTCATGGGCAGCAGGCCGACGTAGTTGGAAACCAGCACGTAGAAGAAGATCGTCGCGACCACCGGGAAGAAGCGCCGCGCGTTGGCCTCGCCGACGACGTTCTCGATGAACCCGTAGAAGCCGCCGACGAACGCCTCGATCGCCCCGCTCAACCCGGAAGGCACGAGGGTCATCGAGCGACTGGCGTACACGGCGGTCACGATCAGCAGGGCGACGACCACCCACGAGGTGAACATCGTGTTCGTGACTTCGAGCGAGCCGATGTCGAAGACGTGTTCGGGGGCGAGGATGATCGCCGGCGTGGGCGGCTTGATCAGGATGAAGCCGCCGACGATCAGGACCACGACGACGATGGCTACGAGCCAGCCCCGCATCTAGCGACCCTTCCGCCCGTCAGCCTCGGCGGCGCTGTCCAGCAGCCGCCGCAACTGGCGATAGGCACCGAGAAATCCCGCCAGCAGGCCAAGCACCAGGAACACGAGCGTCAGGACCGGGTCCGTTCCGAAGTGACGATCGAGCAGACTCCCGATGATGGCCATTCCGGCAATCGACACGGCCAGATAGGAGCCGATGCCGACCAGCCCCAGGGCGGGCGACCTCCAGACGGATGCACCCCGTCCGGGCCGTGGCCGTCGGGAGCCTAGCACGGGCCGATCACGTGATCAAACCGATTGTGAGAAGCGGCACGAATGGACTTCGGACGCCGTCACGGCCTCACTCGTCCCTGGTCTCGCCTTCGCCGAGATCGTCGAGATCGAGCTCCCCGATGAACTCGCTGAAGGCCGAGAGTTTCTCCAGCTCCTCCTCCGTCACCGAGGAGGCGCGGCTGTCGCCGACCACCACCTCGCCCTCGGCGCTGAGCAGCACTCCGGCGCGGTCCAGCACGGACTCCTCGGCGTAGATCGGCGCCTCGGCGCGCACGGCCAGCGCGATCGCGTCCGAGGGGCGCGAGTCGATCTCCACCGTGCCCCCCGGATGCTCGACGGTGATGCGGGCGTAGAAGGTGTCGTTCTCGAGGTCGTTGACGACGACGTGCTTCACGGCGCCGCCGAATTCGCCGATCACATTGCTGAGCAGATCGTGGGTGAGCGGGCGCGCGACGGAGTGGTTCTGCAGCCGGACCGCGATTGCGTCGGCCTCGGCGGCGCCGATCCAGATCGGCAGGTAGCGGTCCGATCCCTTCTCGCGCAGGATCACGACCCGCTGGTAGTTGCGGAGACTGACGCGAATGCTCTCGATGGTCATCTCGATCATGACGCGATGCCCCACGTCCCCGCGATCGAATCGAGTCTAGGTACGGCCTCCGCGAGGCGTCAACGAAACGCCCCGCGCGGCGGTCAGTCTACTCCGGCAGCGCCCGGAGGGGGTGACGCGCCGCCCTCGAGCGCCGCTTCGATCGCCGGATCGAGCGCGGGACCACGCTCCAGCAGCTCCTTCGCGCGGCGGCGCAGCGTCGGGCGGTCCATCAGCAGGCGCCGGCCGCACTCGCGGCAACGCAGCCCAATGTCCGCACCGACGCGCACGACGTCCCAGTCGAAGCCGCCGCAGGGATGCTTGCGCCGCAAGCGCAGCACGTCGCCGACACGCAGGTCGAGGGCCATCGCCGCTCAGTCCGCGCGCCCGGCGTGGCCCGCCGTCCGGACCGCCTCGCGGAGCGCGTCGCGCAGGCGCTGCGCCTCGGCGCGCGAGGCCGCGGCGCCGCCCCCCGCGGGGTAGAGCACGCTGCGCGAGGCGTTGACGATGATCCCGCCGGCGCGGGCGTCGAGGGCGGCGTGCACGGCCGCCTCCAGCTCCCCGGCCTGCGCCCCGACGCCGGGCATCAGGAAGAGCAGGTCCGGGCAGAGCTCGCGGATCGCTCGCGCCTCCTCCGGGTAGGTCGCGCCAACGACGAGGCCGACGTTGCCGCGCGTGTTCCACTCGTTGGCGCGGGCCGCCACCTCCAGGTAGAGCGGCCGGCCTCCGCCGACCGCGCGGTCCTGCAGCTCGCCGGCCCCGGCGTTCGAGGTGCGGCAGAGCACGAACGCGTGGCGATCCTCGTAGACCAGGAACGGCTCGACCGCATCACCGCCGAGGTAGGAGTTGACCGTCACGGCGTCCGCGCCCAGCACCTCGAAGACGGCGCGCGCGTAGAACTCCGCCGAGTGGCCGACATCGCCGCGCTTCGCGTCGAGCAGCACGGGGATCTCGTCGGGGATGCCGTCGATCAGCTGCAGCAGGGCCTCCATACCGACCGAGCCGCGCGCCTCGAAGAAGGCGGCGTTGGGCTTGTAGCAACACACCAGGTCCGCGGTCGCCTCGACCACCTCGCGCAGCCAGGCGTCGATGTCGGCGCCCGGGGCGAGGCGCGAGGGATCGGGATCGAGGCCGACACAGAGCAGCGAGTCGTTCGCCGCGGCGGCGGCCTCGTACTTCTCGCGGAAGCTCGCCCGCGCGGTCATGCCGCCACTCCCCGGGAGACCCGCAGCGGCGGCAGCGTGACGCCCGAGGCGCGGAGCCGCCCGGTCGCAGCCTCGAAGGCGCTCGGGTCGCCGCTCACGGCGCACGGCACGGTCGCGTCGCCGTCCTCGGCGATCGCGATCGCGTGCTCCTCGAGTTGCTGGAGCACGCGCCGTGCGACCGGCTCGGCCGTGTCGATCAGCTCGACGCCCTCGCCGAGCAGCGCGCGCAGCGCCGACCGCACGAACCCGTAGTGCGTGCACCCGAGCGCGACCTCGTCCACACCCTCCGAGGGCAGTTCGGCGAGTGCGTCGCCGAGCAGCGCCTCGACGCGCGGCCCGGAGACCTCGCCGCCCTCGACGAGGTCGGCGAGGCCGGGCATCGGGATCGTGAGCACGCGGCTGTCGCCGGCGTAGCTGTCGTGCAGGCGCGCCAGGCGCGCGCCCTCGGCGGTGGCGGGCGTGACGAGCAGCGCGACGCGGCCGCTGCGGCTGCGCTCGACGGCCGGCTTGAGCGGCGGCTCCATGCCCACCACCGGCACGCTGAAGCGCTCCCGCAGCGCCTCGAGCGCCGCCGAGGAGGCGGTGTTGCAGGCGACCACCAGCAGCCGCGCTCCAGCCTCGATCAGCCGGCCGCCGATCGCGAGCGAGCGCTCGGCGATCTCTTCGGGCGGGCGTTCGCCGTAGGGGAAGCCAGCGGTGTCCGCCACGTAGCGCAGCGGCAGCCCGGGACGCAGGCGGTGGATGGCGGCGACGACGGAGAGCCCGCCGACGCCCGAGTCGAAGATTCCGACCGATGCCGGGGCGCTCGCGGGAGCGCTGGAGGGATGATCGGCAAGGCGGCCTACCACCCATCGAGAGTAGGCGGCGGCGGCCTGCGCAGGCAAGCGCGGCGGCTACGACGAACCGGGCGCCCCTACTCCTCGCCGGCCTCGCCGTCGTCCGCGTCCTCGGCGTCCTCGGGCAGCGGGTTCGCCAGCTCCCAGGCGGCGAACTGGCGCTCGAGATCGTCCAGGCGGCCGGGCAACGGCTCGTGGCGTCCGTACCGGAGGCCGTCGAAGGCGTCGGCGATGCGGGCGAAGAGCGGTGCGTTGAGGCTCTGGCCGGCGACGACGCCGAACTCCAGCGCCGTCTGCCCGGGCCGTCGCTCGACGCCGCGCAGCCGCGAGGCGACGAGCATTCTGCCGAAGAGCCGGTAGGCGCGGTTGAGGGCCAGCCAGCGCGAGTCCAGCTCACGCCTGCGGCGCGGGCCGGGGATCAGCGAGCGCAACATCGAGGCAAGGCCGCCGCCGCCCTGTTCCTCGCGGATCTCGGCGTATTCCTCGGTCGTTCCGCGCTGCGAGCGCGAGAACAGCCAGCGGGACACGCGGTAGGCCACCCAGAGCGCGCCGGCGACGGCGAAGGCTCGCGCGGCATCGCCGATCCAGCCGGGGATCCTGACGCGGCCCTCACGCTCCTCGTCCGGCTCCACCGGGCCTTCCGCGATCTCGATGCGCACCTCCTGGAGCTCGAAGTCGCTGGCGAACTGCCCGATCACCCACTCGATCACCCAGAAGATGGGGGTGACGATGATGATCAGCGCCCACGCTACCACCGCGACGAGCGCCCGGCCGATCGGCTCCAGCAGGCGCTGCACGTCAAACAGCGCAAGCAGAACGAAGACCGCCATGACCGCGCTGAGGGCGGCGACGGTGCCCAGCACCGAGAACACCCACGGCGCATCGCGGCGCGCCGCGGTCGGATCCTCGGGCGCGCGGGCGGCGTGCGCGGTCGCGAGCGAGAGCGCGCCGAGCAGGAAGTACGGCAGCACCAGCCAACCCGCCACGTCCGCGCCCGAGATCGCCGCGATGAAGGCGACGGCGACCGCGACCGCGAACCCCACTCCGAAGCTGCGCAGGCTGCGCTCGAAGTTGACGGGACTGCGCCCGGCGAAGAGGAAGCGCAGCCAGATCAGGACGATGCCGGCGACCGTCACCGCCCTCGAGGCGCCGCGCACGCGATCTGGGTCCGGATCGGCGACGAACTGCTGGGGATCGATCGCGCCGCTGAACGTGTCCCCGCCCTGGCCTCGCAAATCGGCGAGGATCCCGTCGTTCCAGGGCGCCGCGCCCCACAGCGGCGCATCGGCGAGCGCGAGCTGCAGCACGGCGCTGAGCGCGACGATCGAGACCAGCAGCCCGGCAGCCGCGCGCGAGGAGACCGGCAGTCTGCTTCGGGCGAGCACGCGCATCAGCGTGTACCCCCCGGCCGCGACCAGGACGATCAGCAGCAGCGGCGGCCCGCCGATCGCGCTCTCGCCCGCCTGCTCCGCGATCAGGCGCGCGGCTTCCGCGCGGTCGGGTTGCAGGTAGTCGCCTCTGCCGAGACCCGCCCAGATCTCGCGGGTGAGATCGCGGAACGCGTCGCGCTCCAGCCCCGTGGCGAAGGAACGCAGCGCAACGAACCAGAGCAGCGCCTCCGCCGCGAGAAAAAAGAACGCCGCGAGCGGCCCGCGCCAGCTCATCGCGCGGGGCCTTCGCGCCGCGGCGCCGTGCGCGCCAGCACCTCGCGCGCCCGTGGCGGTCCGAGGGAGGCCTCGGCCTCCATCAGCGCGTCCTGCTCGAGCCGCTCCATGTGAAAGGCGACCTCCGTCACGGGGATCGAGCCGGTGTCCACCGTCCACGGCGCGGACGAGGTCTTCACCACGTGCACCTCGTGGCGTTCGCGGCGCAGCCGCTCCAGCGAGGCGACCAGGTCGTCGGTCATCAGCGCCGCCACGACGACGACGCTCGCGCCGATCGGCAGCGCCTCGCCGCGGCGCTCGAGCTCCAGCGCCAGCGGCGCCATCGCGAACGGGTTCGCGCCCGCCAGCGCCTCGAGGACTCGTGCGAGCTGGTCCGGACGGCGCCCCGCGCCCAGCCGGATCGGGCGGTCCGCCTCCGGCAGCGCGCCGTTCGTCAGCAGACCGAGCGCGGAGTGCGACTCGAAGGCGGCGCGCGCGATCGAGGCGGCGACCACCACGCCCCGCTCCAGCAGCACCGGGTCCGTGCCCTCCCAGGTGTGCGCCAGCGTCATCACGTCCAGCGCGACGACGACCGCGAGCGCCCTCGAGGGCTCGTAGAGGCGGGACTGCAGGCGCTGCGCGCGCGCCGTCGCCTTCCAGTCGACCTGCTTGAGCGGGTCGCCGGGGACGTAGTCGCGCACTCCGATCACGCGGACGGGGTCGGGGAAGATGCGGCGGCCACCGCGCAGCTCGCCGAACGGGCGGTCGCTGCCGAGGCCGATGTCCGGCAGCGGGTAGGTCCGGGGGTACACGATCAGCGTGTCCACGCCTCCCGCATCCATCTCACGGTCGAACAGCCCGAACAGATCGCCCGAGGAGAGCCGCGCCGGACCGAAGCGGTGATAGCCGCGACGCACGGCATGCATGGTGAGCGGCCACTCCAGGCGATCCCCCGAGCGCAGCGAAGTGCTGCGCGTCAGGTAGACCGCGCCGTGCTGCCCGGACGGCGTGGTGTGTCCATCGGTCAGCGGGGCGGCCTCGGGCAGGCGCTCGCGCAACTCGATCCAGGGCACGGGCAGCAGCTTCCGGTTGGCGAGGTGGAGCCGCAGGCCGACCTGCTCGCCGGTGAAGGCGCGCCGCTCGGACAGCTCCCGGCGGTACTCGACGTCCTCGAGTGCGAGCCGCGCCCAGAGCCGCGCCGCGCCGCCCGCGCCGAGCACCAGCGCGCCGAGGCCGACGAGCGGTGCGGAGCCGGCCAGCACCCCGGCGAAGACGAGCGCCAGGCAGCCGCCGATCCAGGCCTCGGTCAGTAGCGAGCGCACGGGCGGGCCGCCCCGCGGGCCTAGCCGGCCGCGGAGCTGCTGCGGTCGACGACGGGCACGGGCAACTCGCGCAGGATCTCGTCGATCAGGTCGTCCGCCGTGCGCCCTCGCAGCTGCGTCTGCGAACTGAGCACGAGGCGGTGCGAGAGCACCGCGGGCGCCAGTCGCTTCACGTCGTCCGGGCGCACGTAGTCGCGGCCCTCGATGGCGGCCAGGGCGCGCAGCGCCCGGAACAGCGCGAGCGAGGCGCGCGGGCTGCCACCGAGGTCGAACGCCGCGTGCTCGCGGGTCGCGCGCACCACCTGCACCAGGTAGCGCGCCACGTCGTCCTCGACATGCACCTGCGGCAGCGAGGCGGAGAGCGCCGTCAGCTCGCTCGCCGAGACCACCGGCTCAAGGCGATCGAGCGGCGACTCGCCCTCGAAGCGGCGCAGCACGGCGACCTCGTCGGACTCGCCCGGGTAGCCCATGCGCAGGCGCAGCAGGAAGCGGTCGAGCTGCGCCTCCGGAAGCGGGAAGGTGCCCTCGAGCTCGATCGGGTTCTGGGTCGCGAGCACGAGGAACGGGTCCGGCAGCACGCGCGTCTCGCCCTCGACGGTGACGGTGCGCTCCTCCATCGCCTCCAGCAGCGCGGACTGCGTGCGCGGCGTGGCGCGGTTGACCTCATCGACGAGCACGATCGGGGCCATGATCGGCCCTTCGCGGAACTCGAACTCGCCGCTCTTCTGCGAGTAGTAGTGGACGCCGACGATGTCCGAGGGCATCAGGTCCGGGGTGCACTGGATGCGGTGGAAGTCCGCGCCGATCGAGCGCGCGAAGGCGCGCGCCGCCGTGGTCTTGCCGGTGCCCGGCACGTCCTCGAGCAGCACATGCCCGCGCGCGAGCAGCGCGACCAGCAGCAGTTGCAGCGGCTCCTCGGCGCCGACGATGACCTGCGAGACATTCTCGCGGATCGCCGCTGCCGCGGCGGCGAGTGCGCTCACGGACTCCGGCGGCGGCGCGCCCGCATCGGGCGTTGCTGCTCCAACTGCTGCATCTCCGACCACGTGGCCCCCTCGCCGCGCGGCGCCGCCCGCGGCGGCGCGCCAGACGAGGAGGATACCAGCCGCCCGCCTTCGGACGAGCCGACGCCCGCCCGAACTACCAGCCGGGCAGGCCCGAGGGCAGGCCGAGGAAGACGCGTCCCGCGCCCTCGTAGTTGCCGGGCGCCGCCGCGGCGTGCTGCACGGCGACATGCACGTCGCGGAAGTAGCGCTCCAGGCGGTTGGCGGTGTGGGCGGCGTTCGTGCCCGCAGCCGAGAAGGCGAGGTCGACGGCGCGCGCAGACTCGTGGCCCGCGTGCGTGATCGCCAGCCGCACGTTCGCGATCTCGCGCGTCGGATTCGCGACGCGACGCTCCGAGGCCTCCCAGGCCTCGGAGACGGCGTCCAGGAGGTAGGCGCGTGCGGAGCGGAGGATCGCCTCGGCCTCGCCGACCATTCGCTGGACGCGCTCGCGGTCGCGCAGCAGCGTGCGCGATCCGGTCGAGCCCCGCCCGGAAGCGAGGTCGCGCAGCTCGTCGATCGCGCCGCGTGCGATGCCGAGCGCGCAGCCGGCGTGCACGGTGTGGCTCCAGATGCCGTAGAAGCGCGCGCGGTAGAGCGGGCTCTCGATCGCCGGCGGCTCCAGGCGCGAGACCGTGCGCTCGGGGGGCACGTAGAGGTTGTCGATCTCGAAGTCGAAGCTGCCGGTGCCCTTCAGCCCCACGACGTGCCAGGTATCGATGATCTCGCCGTCGCGCACCGGGACGGCGGCGGCGCGGGTGCGGGGCACGCCGTTGTCGTCGCGCTGCGGCTCGTCGCCGTCCATCAGCACGCAGTTGCCGAACATCCAGCTGGAGTGCTCGATGCCGCTCTGGAAGTTCCAGCGCCCGTTGACCCGGTAGCCCTCGCCCTCGCGTTGCGCGCGTCCGAGGGCGCGGTTGGAGCCGGCGGCGCGCAGCGAGCCGGTCATGGCCTGCATCTCGTGCACCGCGTTCGGGTCCATCCAAGCGAAGCGGCGGCTCAGCACTGAGCCGATCATGCAGACCCAGCCGGTGGAGCCGTCGGCCATCGAGATCTCCTCGATGGCGCTCGCGGCGGAGCGCGGGTCGGCCTGGGGGCCGCCGTAGGCTTCCGGCAGGTAGAGCTGGTAGAGCCCGGCCGCCTCCAGCTTCGCGTCCAGCTCGTAGGGTATGCGGCGCGTCTCTTCGATCTCGTCCGAGGCGGCGTGAATGAGGGGCGCCAGCTCGCGCGCGCTATCGACGATCGGGTGCAGTGCGGGCAGTGCCATACGTCGTTCCCTTCCTGCCGATCATAGCGGCGCGGGGCGCTACTCGCGGGCGCGCTATCATCGGCGCGTCACGCCGGGTCCGTGCGGAAGGGAGCGTCGCGATGTCCGGGACGGCTGCATCGAAGCTGTGGGAGGACGTGAACGAGGGCGAACGGCTGCCCGATCTCGAGCTGCCGATCACGTTCCGCACCGGCATCCTCGCCGTGGTCGGGATGCGCGACTTCAACCCCGTGCACCACTACTCGGACTACGCCACGCGCACCACCGGCAACCGCGACAGCTGGATGAACACGATGTGGCACCAGGGCCTGTTCGCGCGCTTCGCCTCCGACTGGCTCGGCCCCGACAGCGACTTCCGCAGCACCTGGCTGCACATGACCGGCTTCATCCACCCCGGCGACACCGTCACCGTCGAGGGCGAGGTCACCCGCCGCTTCGAGGAAGACGGCGAGCCCCGCGTCGAGCTCACGATCGCCGCGCGCACCGAGGCCGGCGGCTACGTCGCGCGCGCCGGCGCGGACCTTGCGATGCCCTCGCGCGACGCGGGGGGCGTGCGCGTCCGTGAGGGCTTCGTGAAGCCCTCGGTGGAGCTCGACCCGGAGCTGCCGGACTTCGCGAAGCCCTGGATCGGGCAGCAGACGGACCCGCTCTGGGGCGGCTATCCGGTCAGCGAGGCGCAGATCATGTACTGGGCGGACATGGTCGAGGACGCCAACCCGCTCTACTACGACAGCGAGTACGCCCGGGGCAGCCGCCACGGCGGCGTGATCGCGCCTCTGCCCTCGCTCTTCACCTGGATGATGGGCCGCCCCAGCCACTTCGGCGAGCCGTTCGAGCTGGCCGACCCGGACGAGCCGAGCGTGAAGCCCTGGCCGCCCTCGCGCGAGATGGAGGGCGGGCGCGTCCTCGCGAACCGCCTGATCACGACGCTGCTCTCCGGGGACTGGCGGCCGCCGGGGACGACGCGCTACGCCGCGCAGCGCGTACGCCAGGACTACGGCGCGCCGCTGCGCCCCGGCGACTGGCTCTACACCCGCTCCGAGGTCGCGAACTGCACCTCGCGCAAGCGCACGCGCCTCGGCGAGGGCCACTTCCTGACGCTGCTCACCTCATTCTACCGCCACCCGCCGGATGGCGACGACGAGCTGATCGGCGCGAGCCAGTACGCGTTCTTCTTCTACGAGGCGGAGCAGGGCATCGGCACGCCGGCGGCGCGCTCCTCGGGCTGAGCTCGCCGCTACTGCGCGCCGATCGCCGCCACGAGGGCGGCGCGCACTTCCTCGAGCGAGGCGACGCCCTCGAACTTCGCGGTGACGACGCCCCCACGGCCGGCGATGAAGACCCACGGCTCGGTCTGGAGCCGCCAGTCCTCCAGCAGCGGCACGGGGACGAGCCGACCGCTGCTGCGGACCGTCTCAAGCTCGTAGGGCTCGACGTGCACGAACTGCACGGTGTCGCCGAACTCCTCCCAGAGCGGGACGACGACCGACTCCATCAGCGGGCCGCAGAAGCGGCTCTGGCAGTACGCCGGCGTCGCGATCGCCACCAGCACCGGTCCCCCGGTGGCGACCGCCTCGGGGACGGTCAGCTCGTTCATGGCCGGAACCGGTTCGGTCATGCTGCTGACGGCGCTGATGTCCGCGCCGTCGCGCAGCGTCAGGTGCCGGCTCTCCGGCAGCGCGTCGCCTACCTGTGGCTCGGGCGTGCGCTCCAGCACGTTGAACGGCTGGACGAGCAAGCCCCGACGCCGCTCGCCCTCGATCTCGACATCGAGCGAGGCGGCCCAGTCTCCGGTGCGATCGAACTCGACGTTCGCATAGAAGACGGCGGCGAACGCGTCCTCGTGGACGTGCGTCGAGCCGTCTGCGTGCTTGTGGTCGGTCTGCTGGCCGAACGCGGCGCGCTGCAGCTCGTAGCTCGCGACGAAGGCGCCCTGCCGCGAGTCGTCCAGGCGGTACAGCCGCACGCTGCCGCCCGCCTCGAGGATCAACGAGGTGTCCGAGCGGAAGAAGCCGAACGCGAGGCGGTTTGGGCCGACGCCCAGCGCCGAGTTGAGCACGACGGGCTGCACGTCCGGGTCGAAGGCCTCGCCGACGGCGCGCGCCGAGAAGTCGAGCGACCGCGCCGGTTCGGCCTCGCCCGATCCGCAAGCCGCCGCGACGACGGCGAGGGCGAAGAGCACGGCGGCCAGGACCGCCCTCGCGGCGGCGCTGCCGGTCGAACGCACGGAACCGGGTCTCATTGCTGCACCTGTGTTCGCGATCGCCGCATCGGGCGCCCCTTCACCCCCTCGAATCATGATCCCGCACCGACGGCGCTACGGCGAGGGGTTCCGCGTTCGGGCTGCCCTCCCTTGCGGAGTGCTCGGTGGCGCTCGCAGAATCAGCGTGGGAGTGGATGGTGTCCGGTGGCGCCCGCGGTCTTCAAAACCGTTGTGGGGCTACGTGGTAGTCCCGGGTGGGTTCGACTCCCACGCACTCCCGCCACCTGAGCCCGCTGCCGCCCCGTCGGTCCCGCCACCGAGCACCGCGCAAGCACGCGCCCTCGCGAGCCGCGAGGGCTAGACTCCGCCGAACGGCGCGAGGCCCCCCGGCAATCGTGCTGCTCGCGAGAGTGACGGACCGGCCTTGACCATTCCCCGCGGCCCCGGCAGCTCCTTGAGGCCGCGCGCGCCCGGCTCCGGCGACAACTACAAATGGTGGGCCTTCAGCGCCATCGGCATCGCCTTCGTCACCCAGGTGATGAGCATCTCGATGGTGTTCGTCGCCCTCTCCGCCATCGCCGACGACTTCGACGTGACGCTGCGCGAGGTCTCCTGGGTGGTCGTCGCGCAGGCGCTGACGATCAGCGCGCTGATGATGCCGATGGGTCGGCTGGCCGACATCGTCGGCTGGAAGCGCATCCACCTGCTTGGCCTGCTGCTCTTCCTCGCCGGGGCGATCGCCACCGTGCTCGCGCCCACGTTCGGCGCGCTGATCCTCGCGCGGGTCGTGATGGCCACGGGGAACTCGATGGGGCAGGCGGTGGGGACCGCGATGGTCGTCTCCGTCTTCCCGCCCAGCGAGCGCGGACGGGCGATCGGCTCGCAGGCGACCGCGGTCTCGATCGGAGGCGCCTCGGGGCCGATCGTCGGCGGGTTGGTGCTGCAGTGGCTGCCCTGGGAGGCGCTGTTCCTGTTGGTCATGATCCCGACCGCCATCGCGCTGGTCTGGGGTTACCTGATCCTCGACGACCGGCGGCTGAACCAGCCGCGCGGCGAGCGTACGCCCTTCGATTACAGCGGCGCGCTGCTCTCGGCCGCGCCGATCGCGTTGCTGGTGCTGACGATGAACAACCCGCTGCGCCTCGGCTGGACGTCGCCGCTGATGTTCGGCAGCGTCGCCGTGGTCGCGCTGCTGCTTGCCGGGTTCGTGCGCCGCGAGCTGCGCACCGACGCTCCGATGCTGGAGCTGCGGCTCTTCCGCAATGCCGTCTTCAGCATGGCCGTGCTCGCCCGCCTCTCCGGCTTCATCGCGATGACCGTCTCGCGCTTCCTGATGCCGATCTACCTGATCAGCCTGCGTGGGCTGGAAGAGGCCGCCGCCGGGGGCGTGCTCTTCCTCACCTCGCTCGGCATGGGCATCGCCGCCCAGGGCTCGGGGCGGCTCGCGGACCGCTTCGGTCCGCGCCCCTTCGCCGTCGCCGGCTTCGCCGTCTCGCTGCTCGCGACGCTGCCGATGGCCTTCCTGGGCGCCGGATCCTCGCTGGTCGTGGTGATGCTGCTGCTCTTCGGGATCGGTCTCGGGATGGGACTGTGGACCGTCCCCAACAACAGCATCATCATGGGCTCCGTCAGCCCCTCGCGCATGGGCGTCGTCAGCGCCCTCACCAACCTCACGAGGAACGTCGGCAACGTCACCGGCCAGGCGCTCGCCGCCAGCGTCGTCGCCGCCGTGATGGCCGCGGGTGGCTTCGACATTCCGCTCAGCGAGATCGCCGACAGCCCGGGCGCAGCGAGCTCCTTCATCGATGGCTGGCGCTGGGCGTACGCCCTCGCGGCCGCCTTCTCGATAGCGGCGCTCGCGCTCGCCTTCCGCACAAGGCCGGCGTTCGATCTGGCCAGGTGGTAGTAGCGGGGAGCGCAATCCCTCGGGTAGCGGCGCGTCGTTTGGCACAATGCGCGCGGCAGTGGCGCTCGCGGTCATGGACCGCGCGAGTGGGAGGATGCCAATGGACGCAGGAGCACTGACCGGAATCCGCGTGCTGGAGTTCTCGCAGATCGTGGCCGGACCGTACCTCGGCTGCATCCTCTCCGACCTCGGCGCCGAGGTGGTGAAGGTGGAGCGGCCGGGCGGCGACTTCCACCGCAGCTGGGGCGCGGTCGTCCCTCACGAGGGCAAGCGCTTCCAGTCGCTCAACCGCGGCAAGCGCAGCATCGTCGTCGACATCGGCCAGCCGCGGGGCCGCGAGCTGATCCGCGAGCTCGTGCGCGGCTTCGACGTGGTGACGAACAACTTCCGCGCCAACATCGCCGAGCGTCTCGGGATCGACTTCGGGACGCTGCGCGAGGCGCGGCCGGACCTGATCTACTGCCAGATCAGCGGCTGGGGCACGACCGGACCGATGGCCGACCTCGGCGCGAACGACCCGGTGATCTGCGCCTACTCCGGCCTCACCGTCGGCGACGGCAAGGTGTCTCCCGAGGGCGTGCCGCAGACCGTTTCCTGCTCGGTGATCGCGGACCACGGGGCGGGCCTCGCCGCGGCGGTCGGGATCGTCTCCGCCCTCTACCACCGCGAGCGCACCGGCGAGGGCCAGCGCATCGACACGGCGCTGCTACAGGCCGCGCTCTCCATCCAGCCGACCCAGGTGATGCGCGAGCCCGTCGAGGACGCGACCTTCCGCGATCCGATGGTGGAGCGCATCCGCGAGGCGCGCGCCGCCGGCCAGCCGTACCCCGCCGTCCTGGAGGCGCGGCGCAACTCGCGCCGCTCGGAAGCGGCCTGGCGCGGCTTCTCACGGGCCTTCGCCACCAGTGACGGCGTCGTCCAGTTCGGCGCGATCACTCCGCGCATCCGCGACACCGTGCGGCGCATGGTCGGCATCGACGGCGACCACAGCGACGACCCGGACTTCGACGTGGACGACCCCGCCAACGAGGCGTTCAACGAGTACCGCGAGCAGACGCTCGCCGCCTACTTCGCGGCGCGCACCACGGCGGAGCTGATCGAGGAGTTCAGCGCAGCCGGCGTCCCGATCGCGCCCGTCCAGGCGCCCGAGGAGTTGTCCGACGATCCTCAGGTCAAGGCGGCGGGGTTCATGGCGCAGCTCGAGCACCCGCTGACCGGGCCGCAGCAGGTGATGGGGCCGGTGTTGGACATGAGCGGCACGCCGACCCGCGTGCAGGGGCCCGCGCCCCAGCCCCGGGCCGGGCCGCGCGCCGAGGGGGGG
>VXOS01000206.1:0-24091 GCA_009839925.1 Chloroflexota bacterium | reverse complement strand
GCGGGGGGGGTGCACGCCGCAGACGCAGCACGCGCCTACGGGCCCCCAGCTGGTTAGGGGCGGGTTGTTGCAAATGAGGGGCACGCCGACCCGCGGGCAGGGGCCCGCGCCGACCCTCGGCGCGGACAGCGACGAGGTGCTGGCGGAGGCCGGCCTGACACCTGCCGCGATCGATTCGCTTCGCGCCGGCGGCGTCATCGAGTAGCGGGGGCGGCACGATGAGCGAGCACGACATCACCTACGAGCTGGACGACCGGATCGCCTGGATCACGATCAACCGCCCGGAGCGGCGCAACGCGCTGACCCGACACAACATGAGCGTCGACCTGCCGGACACGTGGCTGCGCTTCGAGGCGGACGAGGAGGCGCGCATCGCGATCATCAGCGGCGCCGGCGAGTTCGCCTTCTGCGCCGGGATGGACGTGAAGGAGCGCGCCGGGGCCTTCCAGCGCAGCGCCGACGGCGGCGCCTCCGAGCAGACCCGCGAGACGCGCGTCTCGCCTCGTGCGAACGGCGTCACGAAGCCGGTGATCGGCGCCGTCAACGGCGTCTGCACCGGCGTCGGCATGCAGATCGTCGCCGACTGCGACCTGCTGATCGCGTCGGACAACGCGTGGTTCAGCGACGCCCGCACGAGCGTCGGGCTGGTGCCCGCGCTGGGCGCGGCGGAGTTGGCGCGGGCGATGCCGCTGCACGAGGCGCTGCGCCTGATCTTCCTCGGCCGCCACGGGCGGATGACGGCGGAGCGCGCCTACCAGATCGGCTTCGTCGGCGAGCTGGTTCCGCCGGGCGAGCTGCACGAGGCGGCCGAGCAGCTAGCGCGCACGGTGATGCGCAACGCGCCGCACGCCGTGCGGCTGGCGAAGCAGGCGGTGTGGGAGAGCCTCGACGGCGGCCTCGCGGACGGCATGGCGAACGCCCGCGCGATCGCCGCAGCCAACCCGACACTCGAGGACGTGCGCGAGGGCGCGCGCTCCTTCGTCGAGCGCCGCGACCCGGACTGGAAGCTGCGCTAGCCAGCAGGTTCCTCTTGCGCCTGTGTTGAAGAGGGTCCGCTCTGGCCTCCGCCTACGTGGCCGGCACTGCGCCGACTTCCACGACTGCGGCGGTGCTTTGCGGTTCCGGAACCGGCCCTCCGTGCTCGCGGAGGCTCTCGATGTGGAACTCGATGGCCTCGCGGATCTCCTCCAGCAGCTCCTCGCGGGTGCCGCCAGTGGCCACGCAACCGGGGAGATCGGGCACGTACGCCGCGTAGTTGTTGGGCGCCCGTTCGATGACAACGGTGTACTTCACGATGTCGCTCACTCCCTCAGTCCGCGAGCCGCTACGCCTCGCCGAGGTGGTCGAGCAGGGCGTCCTCCCAGCGGAAGTCGAACTCGCGGGTCTCGTGCAGGCCCTCGCGGCGGTACCACTCGTAGGTGTGCTCCACGGCCCGCGGGAAGGTGTATTCCGGCTCGAAGCCGACATCGCGGCGCAGCCTGTCGATACTGAACACCGTGCTCTGGTTCCAGCGGTGGATGTACGGCGCCAGGCGCTGGATCACCTGCTGCAGGAAGCGCAGGTTCTGGTGCGCATCGGGGGTGCTCGTGCTCGCCGTGCGGATGTTGCGGTAGCTCGCCACGTCCTTCACGTCGAGGATCAACTCGTCGTCGTAGAGCCGGTCCATCACCTCGGGCGGGACGAAGACCTTGCGCGCCTCGACGCCGGTGACCTCGGCGAAGGTGTCGACGTAGCCCTCGTCCGTCCAGGAGTCGCGGCCGGTGAGGTTGTAGCGCTTGCCGTAGGTGATCGGGCGCTGCATGAGCATGCGCAACGCGCGCGCCTCGTCATCGACGTGGCCGATCTGGCTGACGGTCGAGCCGTTGCCCGGGATCAGCACCGGGCGGCCGGCGAGCAGGCGGCTGAACATGCGCTGCTCGCGCTCCGGGATGATGTTGTTCGGGCCGAACACCATCGAGAACGGCACGATCGTCGCCGGGAAGCCGTTCTTGCGGTGCTCGTCCAGCAGCATCGCCTCGCACTCCAGCTTGTCGAGGCCGTACTGGCCCTGCTTCGCGGAGCGGTCGACGGGGAAGTCCTCGGTGATCGGGAGCACGCTGCTCGTCGCGTAGATCACGGTCGAGCTGGCGAAGACGTAGTGGCCGGTGCGGCCCCGGAAGATCTCGATCATCCCGCGCACGTCGTCCGGCGTGTAGGCGGAGATGTCGTAGACGCAGTCGAAGTCCTCGCCGGCGAAGACCTCGGCCATGCCGGCGTGGTCCGTGCGGTCGCCGAGCAGCCTGCGCACGCCGAGGGGGATCTCCGCCTCGGTGCGGCCGCGGTTGAAGATCGTGACCTCGTGGCCGTGCCGGGCCAGCTCGCGGACGAGCGCGAGCCCGTTGAAGCGCGTGCCGCCCATGACCAGAACCTTCATCGCCCGCCCCTTCCGGCTGCCTCCCGCGCGGCGCGCCGCACGCTACCACGGACGGCGGGCGGGGGCGCGGCGGGTGTACGCTCGCGCCGGGGCGAGGGGAGGCCTGCGGTGAGCTCGCGCGCGGTGAACCTCCTGATCCTCGCACTGCTGCTGCTCGAGCTGGCGTCCGGGCTCGGCAGCTTCCTCGTCGGCCGGCCCGAGGGCGCCTGGGTCTTCTGGCTGCACGGCATCGGCGGGCTCTCGCTCGTCGTGCTGCTGATCTGGAAGTGGCGGATCGTGATGCGGTCGTTCGCGCGTCGCGGCGCGGGGCCGTGGTCGATCGCTCCCGGGGCGCTGGGCGTGCTCTTCCTCGGCACGCTCGCGACGGGCATCTGGTGGGCCGTGGTCGGCCGGGGCAGCCTGCCCGTGCCGTTCTACGGCGATATGCGTCCGCTGGTGCTGCACGCGATTCTCGCCTTCCTGCTGGTGCCGCCGTTCGCCCTCCACGCCGCGCTGCGCTGGCCGCGCGTGCGTCACACTGACTTCACCAGCCGCCGCGCGCTGCTGCGCCTGCTCGCCGTCGGCGCGGGCGGCTTCGTGCTCTGGCGCGGCCTCGCCGTCGCCTCGACGGTTTCCGCCGGGCCGGAGCGCCGCTTCACCGGCTCGCGCGAGGAGGCGAGCTTCGAGGGCAACGCGCACCCGGTCACCAACTGGCTCGGCGACAGGCGCCAGCGCATCGCCGCCGACGCCTGGCGGCTGGAGGTGCGCGGCGCGGTCTCCGAGCCGTACGCGCTCGGCTACCGCGAGCTGGGCGAGCTGCCGCAGCAGACGCTGCGCGCCACGCTGGACTGCACCGGCGGCTGGTATACCCGGCAGGACTGGAGCGGCGTGCCGCTGTCCTCGCTGCTCGCACGCGCCGGCGTCTCCGGGGAGGCGCGGAGCGTCCGGGCGGTCTCCGCCACCGGCTACAGCAGGCGCTTCGGGCTCGCCGAGGCGGAGGGGATCCTGCTCGCGACGCACGTGGGCGGTGATCGCCTCAGCCAGGGGCACGGCTTCCCCGTGCGGCTCGTCGCGCCGGGGCGGCGCGGCTATCACTGGGTGAAGTGGGTCGAACGCATCGAGGTGAGCGAGCGTCCCGCCTGGTGGCAGCCGCCGCTGCCGCTGCAGTAGGGGCGAGGGACGGAGGGCGCATGCACGCAGCACGCAGCCGCACTGCCCTCTCCCTTGGCGCGCTGACCCTCGCGAGTCTCACGCTGCTGCTCGCCGCCTGCGGGGACGGCGGAGAGCAGGCGTCGCGGGACCGTAACGGCGGCTCGGGGGCGAGCAGCGCCGAGCTCGCGGAGCTGGAGCTGGCGCTCGCCACGCTCAACGCCCGCATCACGCGCCTCGAGAGCGCCGTCGAGGAGCTGACCCGCCTGCTCGGCGGCGACACCACGCTGCTCGGCGATCTGCCCGAGCTGCTGGAGGAGCTGCGACTGAGCAGCGCGCTGTTCGAGGTGGCGTTCCGCCGCCTCGACGCCCTCGAAGCGACCGAATCGGACGAGGATCCGTGCGAGGCGATCGGCTACGCCTTCTGCCCCGAGGATCCCCAGCGACTCCCCTACGCGCAGTAGCAGACCCGGCTTCGCGGCCCCTAGCGCGAGCCGCGGCTAGACTCGGCGTATGACGAGCGACGCGGCGATCACGGTGCGCGACCTGCGCAAGTCCTACGGCGCGATCGAGGCCGTGCGCGGCGTCGACCTCGAGATCGCGCGCGGCGAGGTCTACGCGCTGCTCGGCCCCAACGGCGCCGGCAAGACGACCGCCGTCGAGATCCTCGAGGGCCATCGCGAGCGCGACGGCGGCGAGGTGAGCGTGCTGGGTCACGACCCGGCGCGGCGCGAGCACGCCTTCCGCGAGCGGATCGGCATCGTGCTGCAGACCACTGGCGTCGAGCCCTACCTCAAGGTGGCCGAGGCGATCGAGCAGTACCGCGGCTACTATCCGCACCCCCGCCCGCTCGACGAGATCATCGAGCTCGTCGGGCTGAGCGGGCAGCGCGATCAGCGCGTGCGCAAGCTCTCCGGGGGCCAGCAGCGCCGCCTCGACGTGGCGATCGCCCTCGCCGGCGACCCGGAGCTGCTGTTCCTGGACGAGCCCACGACGGGCTTCGACCCGGCGGCGCGCCGCCAGGCCTGGGACATGGTGCGCAACCTGCGCTCCTCCGGGGCGACGGTGCTGCTGACCACGCACTACATGGACGAGGCCGAGCACCTGGCCGACCGCGTCGGGGTGATCGTGAATGGCGCGATCGTCGCCGAGGGCTCTCCCGCCGAGCTGATGGCGCTCAGCGCCGCCGCAACCGTCTCCTTCCGCCTGCCGGAGGGCCACGCCGCCATCCTCGACGGCATCGAGGGCGTGCGCGGCGACGGCCACGGCGGTTATGAGCTGCGCGCCGACTCGCCCACGGAGTTGCTGCACGAGCTGACCTCGCGGGCGCTCGCCGCCGGGAGCGAGCTCGACGAGCTGCGCGTGGAGCGCCCGACGCTGGAGGACGTGTATCTCGGTCTGACCTCGGGCGCGGATCGCGAGGCGGACACGGAGGCACGGCCATGACCGGGGCGCGGCTGCTGCTCCGCCAGCTCCGCTACGAGCGGCTGGCGTTCATGCGGAACCCGGCCGCGGCCTTCTTCACGTTCTTCTTCCCGCTGATCTTCCTCGTGATCTTCAATCTGATCTTCGGAAACGAGCCGATCCAGCTGGAGGGCGGCGAGACGAACACCTCGACCTTCTACATCCCGGCGATCGCCGCGTTCAGCGTGATCAACGCCTGCTACACCGGCCTGGCGATGTCGATCTCCTTCGCGCGCGAGCAGGGGCAGCTGCAACGCATCGCCGGGACGCCGCTGCCGAAGGGCTCCTACCTGGGCGCCAAGATCCTGTTCATGACCGTGATCGGGATGCTGCTGGTCGTCGTCGTGACGGCGTTCGGCCTCGTCTTCTACAGCGTCGACGTGCCGAGCGGCACGCTGCCCGCGTTCCTGCTCTCGCTCGTCGTCGGCGCGGCCGCCTTCGCGGCGCTCGGGCTCGCGACGACCGCGTTCATCCCCAACGCCGAGGCCGCCCCGGCCGTGGTCAATGCGATCATCCTGCCGCTGCTCTTCATCTCGGACGTCTTCATCCCGCTGCGCGACGGCGCGCCGATCTGGCTCGGCCTGGCCGGGGACGTCTTCCCCGTGAAGCACCTCTCGATCGCGCTCCAGAGCGCGTTCGACCCGTTCGAGCAGGGCTCCGGTCTGCGCCTCGAAAACCTCGCCGTGATCGCGGCCTGGGGGATCGCCGGCGCGATCGTGGCCGTGCGCCGCTTCCGCTGGGAGCCCTCGCGCTAGCCGCTACACTGTGCCCGCGCGGCGGGAGCACGCGCGCGCGAGGGGGTGAACGATGGCCACACCGGACGAGTTGCGCGAACAGATCGCGGAGGGGCGCGCCGCCTTCCGGGCCGCCCTCGAGGGCGCCGCCGACGGCTGGGAGGACCGGCCCGAGGGCGACGAGTGGACGCGGCGCGAGACGGCCGAGCACACGATCAGCGTGGACTACGCATTCGCCAACTGGGCCGTGAGCCTCAGTGCCGGCGAAGAGGCCAGCATCGAGCGTGACGAGCTGTCGCTCGCAAGCGCCGCCGAGGCCCTCGAGGCGTTCGCCGCGTCGAGCGCGCACTCGGACGCGGCCTGGGCGAACGTCACGGCGGAGCACCTCGAGCAGGAGCTGCGGCCGGGCATGAGCGGCGAGCGGGGCATGAGCCTCGTCGGCTCGCACCTGCACGACCACGCGAACCAGATCTCCGCGAACTGAGGGAACGCCCGGCAGGCAGCAGCCCCCGTTCCGCGATCGCCCGCTACCATGGCGGCGGCGGCGCGGCGCGGGAGCCCGCGCGCCGCAACCGGGACGTACGGATTGGTAGAGGAGCAGGCGTATGCGCGAGGCCGTGATCTGTAACCCGCTGCGCACCCCCGTGGGGCGCTACGGCGGCGTCTTCCGCGACATCGATGTGACGACCCTGGCAGCGACCGTGATCGAGGCGCTGCTCGAGCGCACCGAGCTCGACCCCGCTTCGATCGACGACGTGGTGTTTGGGCAGTGCTACCCGAGCGGCGAGGCGCCCGCGGTGGGCCGCGTCGCGGCGCTGCACGCCGGGCTGCCCGTCGAGACGCCGGGACTGCAGCTCGATCGCCGCTGCGGCTCCGGCCTGCAGGCGATCTGCTACGCCGCGATGCAGGTCCAGACCGGCGTCTCCGACGTCGTCCTCGCGGGCGGCGCGGAGAGCATGAGCACCGTCGAGTTCTACTCGAGCGCCCCGCGCTGGGGCCCCAACAACGGCGCGATCGAGTTGCACGACCGCCTCGCGCGGGCGCGCGTGACCGCGGGCAGCTTCCGGCACCCGGTGCCCGGCGGCATGATCGAGACCGCCGAGAACGTCCGCCGCGAGTACGGCATCCCGCGCGAGGAGCAGGACGCCCTCGCGCTGCGCTCGCACCAGCGTGCCGTCGCCGCGCAGGACGAGGGCCGCTTCGAGGCGGAGATCGTGCCCGTCGCCGTCCCGCAGCGCCGTGGCGACTCCGTGATCGTCGACACGGACGAGCACCCGAGGCGCGACACCTCGCTGGAGTCGCTGGCGCGGCTGCGCGCCGTCTACGGCGCGGACGACCCGGAGTCGACCGTGACGGCAGGCAACGCGAGCGGCCAGAACGACGCCGCCGCGGTCTGCATCGTGACCACGCCCGAGCGCGCCGCCGACCTCGGCCTCAAGGCGATGGGCAAGCTGCGCGGCTGGTCCGTCGCCGGTGTGGCGCCGAAGCTGATGGGTCTGGGCCCCGTCCCGGCCGCGAAGAAGGCCTTCGACCAGGTCGGCATGGACTTCGGCGACATGGACCTGATCGAGCTCAACGAGGCGTTCGCCGCGCAGGTGCTCGGCGTGACGCGCGAGTGGGGCCTGAGCGACTCCGACTGGGACCGCGTCAACGTCAACGGCTCCGGTATCTCGATCGGCCACCCCGTGGGCGCGACCGGTGTGCGGATCATGGCGACGCTGCTGCACGAGATGGAGCGCAACGACGCCGAGATCGGCCTCGAGACGATGTGCATCGGCGGCGGCCAGGGCATGGCCGCCGTGGTCGAGCGCTGCTAGCACGATGGCGGTCGAACAGGTCGCGATCTTCGGCGCCGGCACGATGGGCGCCGGCATCGCCCAGGTGGCGCTGACGCACGGCTGCACGGTGCGGCTGATCGACACGCAGCCTGGCGCCGTCGAGCGCGCCCGCGAGTCCGTGGGCGCCCGCCTCCAGCGCCAGGTCGACCGCGGCGCGATGTCCGCCGAGGAGCACGCCGCCGTCCTCGCACGCCTCATCAAGGGCTCGATCGACGACCTCGCGGGCGTCGAGCTGGTCGTCGAGGCGGTGATCGAAGACCTCGAGGCCAAGCAGGCGCTGTTCGCGCAGCTTGACGCGGCCGCGCCCGCCGAGGCGGTGCTGGCGACCAACACCTCGTCGCTCGCCGTCGGCGAGATCGCGAGCCCGCTGCGCAACCCCTCGCGCGTGGTCGGGATGCACTTCTTCAACCCCGCGCCGGTGATGGCGCTCGTGGAGGTCGTGGCCGCCGAGGCGACGAGCGACGCCGCCGCCGGCCTGGTGGCGGAGACGGCGAGCGCCTGGGGCAAGGTGCCCGCCCGTACCACGGATGCACCGGGTTTCATCGTCAACCGCGTCGCCCGCAGCTCCTACGTCGAGGCCTTCCGCATGCTCGACGAGGGCGTCGGCGGGCCGGACACGATCGACGGCGCGATGCGCAAGCTCGGGCAGTTCCGCATGGGCCCGATGCAGGTCGCCGACCTCGTCGGGCTCGAGGTCAACTACGCGGTGACGGTCTCCGTCTTCGAGCGCTCCGGCCAACCCGCCCGCTTCGAGCCGCCGGCCGCGCAGGCGCGGCTCGTCGAGGGGGGCGAGCTCGGCCGCAAGACCGGCAGCGGCGTCTACGACTACGCCAGCGACCCGCCCGGCGAAAACGCCGGCGGCGAGATCGCGCCGCTGGATCTGTCGCCGGAACTCGCGGCCGCGGTCGACGCCTTCGTCGAGGCGGCGGCGCTGTGCGACCCCGAGGAGCTCGCGCAGGCGAGCGCGGCGGAGCGCTACGCCTTCGCGCGCATCCTCGGCTCGGTGCTGAACGAGGCGGCACGCGCCCTCGGCGACGGCGCCGCCAGCGGCGAGGACATCGACGCCGCGATGCAGCACGCGACGAACTACCCGCGCGGCCCCGTGGCGTGGGGGCAGGACATCGGCTACGCCACGCTGGCGCGGCTGCTCTCCGCCCTCGACGCCACTCGCGACGACGACAGCTACGCACCCGCGCCGCTGATCGCGGAGGCGGGCGAGTAGGGGCGCGCGGGCCCGCCCTCGAAACCGTCAGTCGATCGCGTTCACGAACAGCGCGGCGAGGCTCGCCGGGCGCGCGCTGCGTCAGCGGCGTCCGCCGAAGAAGCGACGCACGGAGCCCCAGGCCCCGTCTCCGCCACGCCCCCCGAGGCCGTCGAGGAAGTTCCCCCACGCGACCTCGGCCGACGCGGAGCGCTTCAGGCCGCGCACGCGCTCGTCGATGATGTCGCGCACGCGGCCCTCCTCGCCGGCGTCGAGCCAGAAGCCGTGCTCGTCGCGGCAGGTGTCGAGCTCCAGGTCGTAGGCGCGGTAGTTGAAGGCCGCCATCCGATCGCCGCAGACGGGACAGTCCAGATCGGAGTCGCGCTCCGCGTAGCGGATCGTCCCGCGACGCACGTCCTCGTCCGCCTTCGTCGCCTCGAGGTCGTCCAGCTCGTGATGGTCCAGCCAGCGCCCGTTACAGAGGGCGCAGTGGTCGACCTCGATGCCGTGCATGCGCTCGACGATCAGGTCGGCGCCGTCTCGCGGGCACTGCAGGGCGGGGTGCGGCGACATGCTCGGCCTCGATTCGGGAGCGTCCCGGAGGGCTCCGGCCACGCCTGCCGGGGTGGCGCTCGGCCGCGCGGTCCGGTATCTCTCAGTCTAACAGCGCGGCTGCCCAGCCTCCGCCGCGGCGCCTCTGAGAGGATGCGAGCATGACCACCAGTTCGTCCGGCATCGATACCCGCATGTTCCGCGATGTCTGCGGCAACTTCGCGACCGGCGTCTCCGTGGTCACGATGGTCGGCGACGACGGCCCACGCGGCCTGACCGCGAACGCGATCTCCGCGCTCTCCCTGGACCCGACGCTGTTCCTCGTCTGCGTCGACCTGAGGGCCACCTCGTACCCGGTGATCGATCAGGCCGGCAAGTTCGCGATCAACATCCTCGCCGAGGACCAGGAGGCCGTCTCCAACTTCTTTGCCGGCACCACGTCGCCCGACAACCCGATGGGCGATACGGCGTACCGCATGAGCGACCTCGGATCGCCGCTGATCGAGGGCTCGCTGGCCTGGCTGGACTGCCGCACGCACAGCATCCTCGACGGCGGCGACCACAAGATTTTCGTCGGCGAGGTCGCCAGCTGCGAGATCGTCCGCCCCGACGCGGACCCGCTGCTCTTCTTCCGCGGCAAGTACCGGGCGATCGCCCCGCAGTAGCCTCCGTCGCGCCGCTCAAGCCGGTCTTGCATCCCTCGCCGGTGAGGGCGGGGCGCTGATACACTCGATCCGCGCGGCCAGTGGGCCGCGGCTCCGCATGGTGGGTGTCGCCTAGCGGTCAAAGGCGCCAGGTTGTGGCCCTGGAGATCGGGGGTTCAAATCCCCTCACCCACCCCATCCATTCGCTCTGCTCGGCTTGCGGCGGCTGGCGTTCCGCTCGCATGGACGGGATTCGTGATGCGACCAGCGCTCACCGCCGGCGCGGCCACGCTCGCCCTGCTGCTCGCCGCGCTGATCGCCGCCTGCCAGGATGGCGAAGAGCCGGCGGCCGAGCCGTCCTCAGTCGATGTCGAGGCGGGAGCCGCCATCGCCGCCCGCCTGATGACCGTCGGCGAGCCGCTCGGCACCATCGTCGAGTCGCGGGCCGCGGCAATCGTCCCGGGCCTGCAGGTGGCGCTGAACCCGACCGTCGTGGCGGTGATCGCGAGCGCCGTCGAGGCCGCCGACGAGCGCCTCACCTCGATCGCCGCGGTCGCGGGCATGGAGCCCGCGGCCTTCGCCGAGCTCTGGGACGCCGACCGCGACGACGCCTTCGCGCGCTTCGCCGCGGGCATCGCCGCCACCGAGGATCCATCCGCCACCGCCGACGATCTGTTCATCGACCTGCCCGTCGCGCTGCCGGTGCACCCCCAGGGGGAGCTCCTCGGCTCGGTGCTGACGAAGCGGACGAACGGCGAGCTGGCGTTCTTCATCGTCTACGACACGCCGGACGCGCAAATCGATGCCGAGCGACTCGTCGGCGAGCAGGTCGACCAGTCGCCGTGGCAGGTGACGGGCGCCCGCTCGAGCGAGGACCTGGGCTTCTTCCAGTTCCAGAACACGATCAGCGCCAACGTCAGCGGGTTCGCGTGGATCCTGCCGCGCACGCCGAACCCCGCCGACGCCGCAACCGAGGCGGATGAGCGTGGCGACGGCGACGCTGCCGGGGATGGCGACACGGCCACGGAGGAGCTCGGCCCCCCCTCGACGGTCATCTACCTGATCCAGACCCAGCCCGCGATCCCGCCGGAGGAGCCGGCGTACGAACTGCCGGAGCACGGGCGCCCGCTGCCGGAGCGATTCCCCGCCGCCTCCCTGCTCGAGGGCGACCAGACGGTGACGGAGCTGTTCTGGAGCAGCCAGCCCGGCGTCTCCGGGTACCAGCTGAGCGTGCTCGTGTCCGGCTCATCGTTCGACATCGCCGACCTCTACCGCGAGCGCATCGAGGCCGAGGGCTGGGAGATCATCGAGGATCAGGCCGTGGGCTTCTCGACAATCCTCGAGTTCGCTTCGGAGGACCGCTCCCTGCAGGGCTCGGCCTCGTTCGACACGTTCGAGGAGAACGAGGCCTACACGCAGATCACGCTGCAGATCCAGAGCGCCGGCACCTCCCCGAACTGATCCCCGCCCGGCGCGCGGGACCGCGCGCCTGTGCAAGAATGTTGACCGGTCCCGCCCTCGCCGGGCCGAAGCGACCCCGAGGCGCGGCGCCGGGAATCGGCGGCGTCGCCGTGAGCACACAGACCTGCGGGTTCGGATCGGGCTTCATGCGCCGCGGCTGCCGCCGCCTGGCGATCACCGACTGCGTCTACTGCGGCCGTCCGTTCTGCGACGAGCACGGCGAGCGTGCCGAGGACTACATGGACGTCTGCGCCGGCAAGCGCTGCAGCGAGAAGCTGCGCGACGTGCGGGCGCACGCGGAATGGCGCAGGCGCGTCTCCGAGGCGAATCGAGTGAGCGTGTGCGCGGTGGAGAACTGCGTGGAGCGGATGCGCCACCAGTGCTCGCGCTGCCGCCTGCTGTTCTGTCCCGACCACATCCGCGAACGCGAGATCGCCGACCACTCGGTGCAGCCGCCCGCGAAGGTGCTGGCCGTCGTCTGCGCGCACTGCCAGGAGCGCCGCAAGCTCTGGGACTGAGCGCGGGCGCCCAACCGATCGTTTAGGAGGTCGCAAGACCGCTCGGCGTATAGTGCAAGCGTGATGCGCGGCCTCCCCGTGCAGAAATGTGTCACCGGACGAGCGAGCGAGGATCGGCAGCGTCGTGGCGCGTGGACAGAAGTGCAAGTTCCGATCGGGATTCCTACGCCGCGGCTGCGGCCGCGATGCCGTGACCGACTGCGTCTACTGCACGAGCCCGTTCTGCGAGAAGCATGGCGAGCGAGGCCCGGACTACACCGATGTCTGCGCGCGCAAGCTCTGCAGCGAGAAGCTGCGGGATCTGCGCGAGCACACGGAGTGGCGCGACGGCGCCGCGCAGTCGAACAAGCGAGACGAGTGCGCCGGCGAGGAGTGTGCGGCAGCGATGGGCCAGCAATGCGCGCTCTGTCGGCTGCACTTCTGCACGAGCCACGTGCGCCCTCCCAACTACCAGGACCGCTCACTTCTTACGCGAGCCGAAATGGGCGCCCAGGACCACCTGATCGTCAGCGCTGGCAGAGAGCCGTTCGGACGGCCGGAACTGTTCATGTCACCGAGCGGGCCGCCCCAACTCATCTGCGAGCATTGCGCCGGGCGGGGCAAGCTCTGAGAGCAGCGCGACTCAGCCGCCTCCTGCCCCGAGCGCCGCGATCGGCGGTCAGCAATGAGAGCACAAGGCTGCAAGTTCGGATCGAGTTTCCTGCGCCGCGGCTGCGGCCGCCGCGCCGTGAGCGAGTGCGTCTACTGCACCCGCCCCTTCTGCGACGCACACGGCGAGCGCGGCGAGGACTACATGCACGTCTGCGCCGGCAGGCGCTGCCGCGCGAGGTTCGAGGACCTGCGGGAGCAAACGGAGTGGCGCGCACGCGTCGCCGCCTCGAACACACGGAACGAGTGCGCCATCGAGGGCTGCCAGGAGCGGATGGGCCCTGGGTGCTCGCGCTGCCGACTCCAGTTCTGCCAGGACCACCTCCGCCCGCCCGAGATCCGCGACCGCTCGCTCGCGAGCACCTTCGACAAGATCATCCAGGGCCGTGCGCTGCTCACCGTCGCCAGCTTGCCGGCCGGGCGGCCGGAAAAGCTCCTGCCAGCGGTCGGGGGGCCCGACCTGATCTGCGCCCATTGCGCCGAGCGGCCCAGGCGGTCGAGCTGAGCAAGGAGTACCGCCCACCGCCGAGGGCGCGACTGTTCGCTCAGGCGCCGCCGCGCGCGAGGTAGCTCGCCGGCCGGTGTTCGGCGATCGGATCGGTGTCCGGCGCGACGCGGCTCCAGCGCGCCAGCCCGCGCTGCACGTCCGCCGCGACGGCGATCGGCCGTCCGGCGAGCGCCTCGGCGGCGACGGCCCCCGAGGGGTCGACGACGTACGCGCCGCCCGTCTCCTCGGAACCCGCGGACGCCGCGAGCCAGACGCGGTTCTCCGCCGCCCGGGTCCGCGCGAGGGCGCGCAGCGCCTCGGGCGCCAGGCCGGGCAACGGCTGCGCGCACCAGACCAGCAGCTCCGCGCCCTGCAGCCGCAGCCCGTGCGCGGGCTCCGGCGCGAGCGCGTCGCCGGCGAGCAGCAGGCCAATCCGCCCGAGGCGGGTCTCCACCAGCGGTGGCGGGTCGGCGCCGGCGCTGTAGCCGGCCCCGCGCTCGGCCTCGTCGACGTGCGCCTGCCGGCAGGACGCGATCACCTCGCCGGCATCGAGCAGCGAGAGCCGCTTGTGGGTGGCCTCGCCGTCGCGCTCGGCGAGGCCGACGGCGAGCATCACGCCGGCGTCCGCGCTGAGCGTTCGCAGCAGCGGCAGCAGCTCGGCCTCGTCCAGCGCGTCCGCGTCCGTCCTCGCCAGATCCGGCAGCACGACGAGCTCCGCGCCCTGTGTGGCAAGCGTGGTGACGAGGGCGCGCAGCTGCTCCATCAGCTCCACGGCGGAGGGGGTGACCTCGATGGCCACGGCGGCCACCCGCACGATCTCCGCGTCCCCCGGGTCCGGCTCGGCCGGCGAATCAGCGGAGGCCGCCGCCGCGCCGTACAGCTCGATGCGCGGCGCGACCGGCGGGCCGCTCGCCTCGTCGAGGTCGATGACGGCGTGCACGATGCCCGGACTGTCGCTCGGCGCCTGCGCGCGCCAGCGTCCGCTCGGGTCGACGACGCCGCTGCGGCCGGCGTAGACGATGCTGTCCGCCTCGACGCCGACCTTGTCGGCGGCGGCGATCCAGGCGCCGTTCTCGATCGCGCGCGCCGCCAGCATGTAGTCGACCTGCGGGTTGGAGAGCGCCGCCGGATCGCGACCCGAGGAGACCCAGGCCGTGCAGTCGACGAGTAGCTCGGCCCCACCCAGGGCAAGCTCGCGCGTGATCTCCGGCAAACGGCCGTCCGAGCAGATGAAGAGACCCGCGTGGCCGACCGCCTCGGCTGCACCCGTTGCAGCGGCCTCGAGGGCGATCGGCGCGCCCGCCTCACCGGGCGTGAACCAGCGGCGGTCGAAGTGCCAGAGGAAGCGCTTGGGTTGCCGCGCGGCGACGCGCCCGTCGCGCCCGAACAGCACCGCCACGTTGCGCAGCAGGCCGCCGTCCGACGCGTCGCCGCCGCCCCGCTGCACGAGGCCGACCGCGATCGCGCAGCCGTGGCGCGCCGCGTGCTCGCCGAGGACGTCCTCGACCTCCTCGTCGGCGTAGACGTTGGCCGCGTCGTAGGCCTCGCGCGAGTGCAGGTAGTAGCCGGGGTAGCTCGCCTCGGGGAGCACGATCAGGTCCGGCGGTCCGGCCGACGAGCCGGCCGCGGCCTCGTCGATGCGGCGCAACAGCTCCTGCCAGGCCGCCTCGTGGTCGGCCAGCTCGAAGGCGGGGAGCTGCAGCAGGGCGAGGCGCAGCGTGCGGCCGCCTTCGCTCATCGCGCCCCTCCTCCAATCGACCAGGCCGGCCAATCAGACCGCGCGGGCGTTCAGCCCTCGACCACCGGGTTGCGCAGCACACCGACGCCGCCGACCTCGACGGCGACGATATCGCCGTCGGTGAGCTGGTGCGTCTCGCCGGGCGTGCCGGTGAAGACCAGGTCGCCGCGCTCCAGCGTCATCGCGCTCGAGATGTGGGCGATGCAGCGCCGGATCGAGTGGATCAGGTCGGCCGTCGTCGCCTGCTGGATCACCTCGCCGTTGAGCCGCACGGCCAGCGGGATCGCCTCGGGATCGAGATCGGTCGCGATCCAGGGGCCGACGGCGGTGAATGTGTCGGCGGACTTGGCGCGCCACCACTGGAGGTCGCCGCGTTGCCAGGGGCGCGCGGAGACGTCGTTGCCGCAGGTGTAGCCGAGGACGTGGTCGTCGACGCGCTCCTCGGGGATGTTGCGTCCGCGCCGGCCGATCACGGCGACGACCTCGCCCTCCTCGTCGACGCGGCCCGCGCCGGGTGGCAGCACGATCGCCTCGCCGGGACCGATCACGGAACTCGGCGTCTTGATGAACGGCTCCGGCTGCGCCGGGGCCGGGCGCGCCCCCGCCGATTGCGCCCCGCCGGAGTCGAGGTGGCTGCGGTAGTTGAGGCCGATCGCCAGCACCTTCGTCGGGCGTGTCGGCGCGAGCAACCGCGCCTCCGCGAGCGGCACGACCTCGCCGCTGCGCTCGCGCCGGCCGAAGAGGCCGCCGCGGATCAGGTGCAGCGCGCCGTCCTCGACGATCGCGTGCACCACCCTGCCCCGAACCCGTGCCCGTGCAAGCAGCACCGCGCCCTCCTCCGGCTGCGCCGCGCGCGGCTTCGCGCGGCCTCGATTGCGCCGGTGCTCATGCTACGATGCGCGGCGCCGCTCGCGGGTCACGGGCGGCGAGATCGCAGGGGATCGCGGGGCGACGAAGGCCCGTGCGACCCGCTCCGCACGACGAGGAGCCGCTGCTGCTCGGGATCCACCACACGCTCTCGCGCCGCACGGAGCCCTTCCGACCCATCGAGGATCGCCGCGTCCGCATGTACGTCTGCGGCATCACGCCCTACGACGCGGGACACCTCGGACACGCCCTCACCTACGTCGTCTTCGACGTCGTGCGCCGCTACCTCGAGTTCCAGTCCTTCGAGGTCCAGCACATCCAGAACATCACCGACGTCGACGACGACATGGTGCGCGTCTCCGCCGAGCGCGGCCTCTCCATCGCCGAGCTGACCGACGAGACGCACACGCAGTTCCTGCGCGACATGGACGCGCTCAACGTGCTGCGCCCGGACGCCTACCCGCGCGTCTCCGGGAGCATTCCGGAGATCGTCGAGCTGATCTCGCTGCTGCTGGAGCGCGGCCATGCCTACGAGACCGAGGGCCACGTCTTCTTCGACGCCCGCAGCGCGCCCGCCTTCGGCGCGCTCAGCGGCATGAGCGCCGACCAGCTGCGCAACGCCCCCCGCACCGACACGATGCCCGACGAACCCGAGCACCTGAAGCGCGACTCGCTCGACTTCCTGCTCTGGCAGCCCTCGGACTACCCGGGCGCCGCCTTCGACGCGCCGTGGGGGCGCGGCCGCCCCGGCTGGCACATCGAGTGCTCGGCGATGGCGCGCGCCACCCTCGGCGACCGGATCGACATCCACGGCGGCGGGAGCGACCTGATCTACCCGCACCACGAGTCCGAGATCGTGCAGTCGGAGCACGCGACGGGGGCGGAGCCGTTCGTCGGCAGCTGGATGCACATCGGCACGCTCACGCTGGACGGCGTGAAGATGTCGAAGTCGCTCGGCAACCTCGTGCAGGTCGGGGAGCTACTGGAGGCGGGGCACACGCCGGACGCGATCCGCCTCGCGCTGCTCGGCACGCACTACCGCGAGGAGCACCCCTGGACCGACGCCGTCCTCGAACGCGCCGGGGAGCAGGCGGCGCTCCTCCGCCGCGCCGCGGCGAGCCCCGGCGGCCCGCCGGACCAGCTGCGCGTGCAGCCGCTGCGCAACGCCTTCATGGACGCGCTGGACGACGACTTCGACACCCCGCGCGCCATCGACACCCTCCTCGCCATCGCCCGCGACCTCGAGGCCGGCGCCCTCCACGGCGCGACGGCCACCCCGGCGCTCGTCGAGCTGGCGGATGTGCTGGGCCTGACGCTGGGGCGGGAGTAGGGCGGGTGGTGAATTGGCGTCGCCGACCTCCGCAGGAGGAGCTCGACTACCTCCAAGCCGAGGACGATGGTCTACTCGCTCGGCGCACGGGGGAGTGGGCCCTCCACAAGCTCGCCATCCTCAGCAACTACTTCCGACGATTCAACCAGGCTTCCCAACGTTCCCGGACCCGCAACTATGTCGACGGCTTCGCCGGCCCGGGATTGAACTTCATCCCGGCAGGCGGTGGTGAGTTCATCTGGGGGTCACCGCTGCTGGCCTCTCGAGCGAATCCGGCTTTCACGCGCTTGTTGCTGATGGAGGAGAGTGCGAACGCACATGCCGCGCTACAGGCCCGCTTGGATCACGATCGGCGAGCCCACGTCATTCAAGGGGACTGCAACGAACTTCTTGTCTCGACTATGCGGAGGGACCTGAACCCACTTGCACCGACGCTCTGTGTACTCGACCCAAACGGTGTCGAGTTGCGGTGGAGCACGGTTGAGGGAGTCAGCGGATTTCGATCCGGGACGCGCAAGACCGAACTATTGATCACGTTCGCACGCAACATGGCTCTCTTGCGGTTGCTCCGGGTCCGAGGCGACGTCGACGACGCAACGCGCTTCCTGATCGATAGCTTCTTCGGAACGAGGGAGTGGGAGCCAATCTACGAGCAGCGAGTGAACGGAGAGCTGCAACCGGCCCAGGCAAGCGAGCGATACCTGCACCTATATGAGAGCCGCTTACGTGATGTTCTGGGGTACAAGCACGTCTTCAGCACTACCGTAAGGAGGCGCGGCAATGAGGGCGGGCCACTGTACTTGCTTACGTTCGCCTCCGACGACGACGCGGGGGAGAGGATCATGCGCTACGTGTTCGAGCGCATGACACCGCTCGATCCTAACCTTCGCCTCTTCTGAGCGGCTCCTGATCCCACGTCCGCCCATCAAGCAGGCGTCCTGCGGCCTTCTTGCTCATCCGCACGCCCGAGGCGTCGTGGGAGCCCCATTGCTTGAAGAAGAACGGGACGCCTGCGGTGAGGCACTGGTCGCGGACGGATCGCGCCCACTCGGGCCGCATCGGCCGGGCGCGCGGCCCGCTCTCGCCTCCCGCGATCACCCAGTGAATGCCCTCGAGGTCGAGGTCGAGCGGGCCGAGCAGCGGCTCGCATGAGAGGAAGCGCACGCTGGCGTCGATCGCCCGCAGTTCGTCGATGCGCGTCGTCCAGCGCTGGTTCTCGACGGAGACGCCGAGCCACACGTTCTCCGGCCACGGCAGCGACGGCGCGAGGACGGCGGCACGCTCAGGGCGCTTGGTCAGCACCTGGAACTTGTGCCAGTGCGCGCTCTCCATCACGCCAAACACCTCGGCGACGAAGGAGTCTGCGACCTCCTCGTGGAACAGGTCGCTCATGCTGTTCACGAAGATCGTGCGCGGGCGCTTCCACTTCAGGGGTTGCTCCAGCCGCTCGGGCCGCAGTACGACGTCGAAGCCTTGCTCGTAGGGGTGCCCCGGCACGCCGCGGAAACGCTCCGCAAAGCGCTTCGCGTAGCAGTTGGCGCAGCCGGGTGAGAGCTGTGTGCAGCCCGTCACCGGGTTCCACGTCGCCTCGGTCCACTCAATCGCGCTACGGTCAGACATGGCACCACCTACAGAACTGGTGTTCTATCACCGTACCCCGCGCCACGCGCGAATACTACAGCCCCGCGCGCCGCTCGGCGCAGGCTGTAGTACGCTCGTTGCCCTGCGGCCTGGGAGGGCGCTGTGCTCGAAATCGGCGGCGGACTGCTCGCCGTCCTCTTCCTCGTATTCCTCAACGGCTTCTTCGTCGCTGCCGAGTTTGCGCTCGTCACCGTGCGGAGCACGCGCGTGCAGCAGCTCCTCGCCGAGGGGGCGCCCGGCTCGCGCAATGTCGACGACGGCGTTCGCAACCTCGACAGTTACATCGCCGCCTGCCAGTTCGGCATCACGCTCGCCAGCCTCGCCCTCGGCTGGATCGGCGAGCCCGCGCTGGCCGGCCTGCTCGAGCCCGTCGTCGGCCCGATCGGCGGGCACGCCGTCGCCGTGGCGATCGCCTTCGCCATCATCACCGCGCTGCACGTGATCGCCGGCGAGCTGGCGCCGAAGGGCGTCGCGCTGCAGTACCCGGAGCGCGTGGCACTGCTCATCGCGGGCCCGCTGCGGCTGTTCCGCGCCGCGTTCCGCCCCGCGATCTGGATCCTCAACGAGAGCGGCTGGGCCGTCTCGAACCTGCTCGGCGTCAGCCGCGATGTCGAATCCAGGGAGCACCTCGGCTCCGAGGAGCTGCGCCTCGTGGTGCGCGCGAGCCGCGACGCGGGCGAGCTGAACGCGCAGCAGGAGTTCATGCTGCAGCGCGTGATCCGCTTCTCCAGCCTCAACGTGGAGAGCGTGATGACCCCCCGCCCCGAGGTGATCGCGATCCCCGCCGGGACGCCCGTCGACGAAGCGACGGCCTTCGCCAAGGAGCACCGCCACTCGCGCTACCCGGTCTTCCGCGACGACCTCGACAACGTGATCGGCGTGCTGCACGCGCGTGACCTGCTGCTGGTCGAGGGCGACGCCTCGCTCGACTCGCTGGTGCGCGAGCCGCTGACGGTGCCGGCGCAGATGAACGTGCAGGAGCTGCTGCGCCTGATGCGCGTGCGCCGCACCCAGTTCGCGATCGCCGTCGACGAGTACGGCGGCACCGATGGGATCGTCACGCTCGAGAACGTGCTCGAGGAGATCGTCGGCGAGCTGCAGGACGAGTTCGAGGTCCCCGAGGAGACCGCCGTGCGCCGCCCCGGCGGCATCGTGCGCATCGACGCCGCGGAGAGCGTGGACGCGCTCGGCGAGCTGCTCGGCATCGAGGTCGAAGCGGGTCCCTACAAGACCGTGGCGGGGCTGCTGCTGGAGCAGCTGCGTGAGATCCCCGAGGTTGGCGATGCGGTCGACCTCGGCGGCTACCGCTTCGCGATCGTGGAGATGGACGACCTGCGCATTGCTGCCGTGGAGGCGCGACGGCTCGGCGCGGACGAGGCGCCCGAGGCGGCGGCGGAAAGCGCGGCGACGGCCCGAGAGACCGTCCCCTGAGACGGGCCATCGCCCTGCGCAGTCCGGTCTACTACGGGTGGGTGATCCTCGTCCTGGGGATCCTCTGCTCCGGCATCGCGGCCGCCACGATGTTCTGGACGGTCACGATCTACATCCCGGCGCTCGCCGAGCAGTTCGCCGTGGACGGCGAGGCGCGGCGCTTCCCGGTGCTCGTCGCGTTCATGCTGGGCTCGCTGATCTCCGCGATCTCCGGGCCGCTGGCCGGTCGCTGGATGGACACGCGCGGCGCGCGGGAGACGATCCTCGTCGGGTCCGGGATGGCGGCCGTGGCGCTGCTGGCGACCTCCCAGGCCGACGAGCTGTGGCAGGTCGGCGTGGGCTGGGGAATCGTCAGCGTCGGCCGTTCGATGGTCTTCCCGGTGGGCTACAGCTGGCTGGTGACACGCTGGTTCCTGCGGCGCCGCCAGATGGCGCTCGGGACACTGACGATCGGCTTCGGCATCGCCGGCGTCGGCGTGCTCCCGCTCTCGATGATCGAGGAGCACTGGGACTGGTCGGCGGTGATGGTGGCCAGCGCGCTGCTGCTGCTGCTCGTCAACGGGTTGATCGCCCTGCTGCTGATCCACGACCGTCCCGCCAGCATCGGCGTCCAGGTCGAGGGGATGACGGAGAGCGAGGCGCAGGCGGGCCCCCCGGAGACCGCGGGGTTCACGATTCGGGAAGCGCTGCGATCGCCGGCCTTCTGGCTGCTCTCCGGAGCGTTCATGACCTTCTTCATCGCGCCCGCGACCTTCTCCACGATCCAGCTCGACTTCTTCGAGACGAGCGGTGTGCAGCAGGCGGCGCTCGTGGTCGCGATCGGCGCCGCGGTGCGCGGAGCCTCGCGGCTGCCGTTCGGGCTGCTGCTGGGACGGATCCGCCGCACCTTCCTGCTCGCGATCGTGGTCGCGACCACGCAGGTCGCGGCGATCGCGACGGTGGTGATCTCCACGTCCACGCCGAACCTGGCCGTGTTCGTGCTGCTGTGGGGGCTCGGCGGCGCCTTCGTCCCGATGATGGAGCCGACCCTGGTCAATCGCACCTTCGGCCCGCGCCACTTCGGGACGATCGTCGGGGCGATGATGCTGCTGATCTTCCCGGGCACGGCGCTCGGCCCGATCGCGGCGGGTGCGCTGTTCGACGCGACCGGCTCGTACCAGCTCGCGCTCACGCTGATGGTGGGCGTGGTCGCGATCTCGATCGCCTTCTTCGCGCTCGCCGCGCTCGTCGTCAACGGCGAGCGCCACCGCCGCGCCGCGGCCACGCGCGGGTTGAGCGACTGGCCGCCGGGCGCCGCGGACGCACGCTACGATGGCGCTCGCGACGCCGATCCGCGCGCCTGAACGGAGCCCCGATGAGCGCGAGCCTGGAAGACCTCTTCGGCGGCCAGCCGCCCGCCGAGCCCGACCCGAACGAGGGGGAGCTGCGCCGCGCCCTCGTCGTCGCCGCGCACCCGGACGACGCCGACTTCGGCGCCGGAGGGACGGCCGCGCTGCTCGCCGGGGCCGGCTGGGAGGTCCGCTACCTCGTCGTCACGGACGGCTCGAAGGGATCCGACGACCCCGCGTTCACCCCCGAGACGCTCGTCGCCACGCGCGAGGTCGAGCAGCGCGAGGCCGCCCGCATCCTCGGCGTCGGCTCCGTCGTCTTCCTCGGCTACACCGACGGCGAGCTGGTCTATTCGCGCGAGTTGCTGGGCGCGGTGACGCGCGAGATCCGCGCCTTCCAGCCGTTCGCCGTCTACACGCACGACCCGGAGCCGGTGATCATCAACAACTCCTTCGTGAACCACAACGACCACCGCATCAGCGGTCTCGCCGCCGTCGACGCCGTCTACCCCACCGCCCGTGACCGCCTCAACTTCCCCGAGCAGATCGAGGGCGGCCTGCCCACGCACAAGGTGCGCGAGCTGTTCCTCTGGGGAGCGAACGAACCGACGCTGGACGTCGACATCTCCGGCGTGTTCGAGACGAAGCTCGAGGGCCTGCTCGCTCACGTCAGCCAGTTCGGCGGGCGTGAGGATTTCCTCGAGCTGGTGCGCGAGCGCTGGCGCGAGGAGGACGGCCGCTACCTCGAGCGCTTCCGCCGCGTCGGCCTCTTCCGGTGACGGCGCCGCGGTGACGGCCGTCCAGTGACTGAGGACCACGGCCACGGCCACGAGACGGTCGAGGGGCCCGGCTACTGCCCGAACTGCGGGAGCGCCCTCGAGGCGGCCCCGGAGACAACGCCCGTCGCCGCGTCGGGCCGCCGGCCGCCGGCCTGCCCGGACTGCGACTTCGTGCGCTGGGAGAACCCCAAGCTCGCGACCGGCGTGGTGATCGAGCAGGACGGCGCGATCCTGCTCGTGCGCCGCAACCACGACCCGATGTACGGCTTCTGGTCCTTCCCCTCGGGCTTCGTCGACCGCGGCGAATCAGTCGAGGACGCGGCGCGGCGCGAGACTCTCGAGGAGGCCTCGGTCGAGGTCGAGATCGAGCAACTGCTGGGCGTCTACAGCACGGCCGGCGACCCGGTGGTGTTCATCGCCTGGGCGGGCCGCATCCGCGGCGGGACGCCGCGGCCGGGCCCGGAGGCGCTGGAGGTCGGCTTCTTCCCGCCGGACGCGCTCCCCGACCTCGCCTTCCCCCACGACACGGAGATAGTCGAGGCGTGGCGGCGTGCGCGGGGCGAGTGACGACGTTGAAGACCCGCACACGCCACCGGCGTCAGGACATGCGTGCCGGGACCTCCTCGCCGACCTCCCACCAGCCGGACGCGGCAGCGAGCGAGCTGCTGACGTACTGGTTGAGGCTCACGCCCTCACGCTCCGCCGCCCGCACGAGCGCGGTGTGCAGAGAGGACGGCAGCCGCACCTGGAAGCGCCCGCTGTGCGCCGGTTCGGGCCGGGGAAAGGGAACAGCGAGGCCGCCCTCGAGGGCGGTCTCGATCCAGAGTTCCATCGCCTCATGGAGCATCGACGCCGCCTCGGCGGGCGTGTCTCCCTGGGAGATGCAGCCCTCAAGCTCCTCCACCCAGGAGACCCACCCGGCGTTGCCGTCAACGGTCTCGCTGCGCATCATCCCGATGTGGTACGGAAGCCTCAGGTAGTCGTGCGCGTTCATTGTTCGCTCCCAAGCTGATACTGCATATGGTACTACTTCTGCCGTGAGAGACGCAAAGCGGATTGAGCGACTGCGCCGGAGCCAGCACGGAGTCCGGCCGGAAGAACTGCGGGCGGTGCTTGAATCCGCAGGCTTCACGCTCGTCCGCACGAAGGGGAGCCACCACATTTTCTCGCACCCGCGGCAGCGCCGCCTGCTCGTCGTGCCGTACCGGCGGCCGCTGCTGCCCGTGTACGTCCGCAAGGCCCTCGAAGCGATCGACGAGCTTGCGGACTGACAATCATCGAGGCGTGGCGGCGTGCGCGGGGCGGACGCGAGCCGTAGGCTAGGTGGCGCAGGGAGTGACGATGAAGATCGATCTCTACATCGCCCGCGGCGACGCGATCGCCGAGGACGCGCTGACCGTGATCGCCGAGGGCTGCGCCGCCGCCGGACTCGACGACGCCGCGATCGAGACGATCGAGGTCTCCTCGGACGACGAGGCGCGCGCGCTGCGCTGCCTCGGCTCGCCGACGATCCGCATCGAGGGCCTGGACATCGAGTACGGCGAGCGCGAGCCGCCGGAGACGACCTCCGGCGAGCGCTACTACAGCACACCCGAGGGCTGGGGCCGCCTGCCCACCGCGGGCATGGTCGCCTTCGCGATCCGCGAGGCCCGGGCGCGCCTCGGAGGCGGCTCATGAGCGGCGACGCGGGCAGCGTCGACACCCCCCGTGGCGGCAAGAAGCGCCGGCTGCGCGGACGCGGCTCCGCGCTCGGCGCGGGCGGCCTCGCCGAGCAGCTCAAGCGCCGCGCCGAGGCGGCGGCGGCCGGCCCCCCCCCCCCCGCGCGGGCGGAGGGCGCGCGCGGGCCGGCCCGCGCCCCCCCGGGCGCGGCGCGCGCGCGCGGGGCAGCC
>VXOS01000064.1 GCA_009839925.1 Chloroflexota bacterium | reverse complement strand
TGAGGCAGCGGTCCGGGTGGTTCGCCATGATCAGCGACATCACCTGCTGGCGCGCCCGCTTCACCTCGGCCGTCTCGGTGTTGACCGCCATGCCGTCGCCCACGACGGCGGTGCAGGAGAGCTGCAGCTCGGTCGGCCGCGCGCCCTCGATCTCGACAAGGCACGTGCGGCAGCCGGCGTACGGCTCGAGGCCGTCGATGTAGCAGAGGTTCGTGATGCGAACGCCCTGCTCCTTGATCACTTCGACGAGCGGCCGTCCGGCCTCGACCTCCAGCGTCTCGCCGTTGAGCGTGATCGTGGCCACCGGCGACTCCTCCCGTGCGCGCTGCGGGCGTCTAGTCGCGGTCGAGCTTGCCGGGTAGGTGCTGAGGCCCGAACGGGCCTTCCTCGCCGGCGACGGGGAAGCGTCCGCGCGCGGTCGGCAGCGCGGTGCGCAGCGGGTTCTCCTCCTGCTGCTGGCCGTTGGGGTAGACGCCGTCGTTACGGTCGAGATACTCGCTCGCCTCGCGGCTGAGCGCGTCGCGGTCGCGGTACATGTCCTCGAAGACGTAGACGGCGTCGTCGTAGCGCCCGCCGGCCTGGATCGCCTGGTAGGGGCAGGCCTCGGTGCAGAGACCGCAGTACATGCAGATCCGGAAGTCGATCTCGTAGCGGTCGATGTTGAGCGTGCCGTCGGCGCGCGGCGAGGTCTCGACGAGGATGCAGCCGTCGGGGCAGGCCTGGGCGCAGGTGGAGCAGCCGGTGCAGCGCTCCTCGAACCAGAGCAGGTTGGTGCGGGCGCGCAGGGGCACGTCCCGCTCCTCCTCCGGGTAGGAGACGGTGATGGGGGGTCTGAAGATGTGCTTGAAGGTTACGAGCAGTCCCTTGGCGATGCCCAGTCCGTAGGCCACGCGAACCCCTCGTCCCTGCCGCAGTCTCCCGCATTCGGTGCTCGTGGCGAAGCATAGCCGACGGTTGCGGCAGGGGGTAGCGGGCGGGGTGGAATGTTGCGCGACCCGCGGGGCAGCCTGTACTGTGGAGCACAGGAACTGTGAGACTGTGCCATGAGAAACATCACCGTATCTGTCGATGAGGAGACTCACCGCCTCGCCCGCATCCGCGCGGCGGAGCTCGACACGTCTGTCTCGGCCCTCGTGCGTGACTATTTGTTGGAGCTCGCGCAGGACCAGAGCAACGAGTCCCGATTTGATCGGCTGCTCAGGCTCCAGGACGAGACGCTGGAGGCGATTCGCGCGCGTGGAGGCGGCCTGCGGTCGGCCGACAACCTGTCGCGGGAGGAGCTGTACGAGCGCGATGCGCTTCGTTGACACCAACGTCCTGCTCTACGCGGTGAGCGAGGCGCCGGAAGATCGCGCCAAGCAGCGGATCGCGCTCGACCTGCTTCGGCGGCGGGATCTCGCCCTCTCAGTGCAAGTCCTGCAGGAGTTCTACACGCAAGCGACCCGATCCTCGCGCCCGCGAGCGCTGGCGCACGAGGAGGCAGCAGCGTGGGTCCGGTCGCTCGAACGCTTTCCGGTACAGGCGGTCACGCTCGACGTGCTGTGGGACGCGCTCGCCATCCATGAGCGGTTCGGCCTGTCCTACTGGGATGGCGCCGTTCTGGCGGCCGCGCGGCTGCGGGGCTGCGACGCCGTCTACTCCGAGGACATGAGCGACACGCAGGACTACGGCGGCCTGCGCGTCATCAACCCCTTCGCCGAGACACGGGCGGGCGCTTGACCACCCCCCGCTGGCAGCCCGGCGACCACATCACCGGCCGCAGCATCTGGTTCGGCCGCCCGTTCGCGGCGTGGCCCTTCGTCGTCGTCGAGGACCGCGAGGACGCGCTCGCCGTCTGCATCCCTCCCGGCGCCGTCTGGAAGCGCCCCACGGACCTCGATGGCAACGACATCCGGCTGCCCCACGGCGAGTGGGGCCTACGCGACGATGTCTGGTATGGCCCCGGGATGGTGCGCGTCTTCATCCCCGGCGCCGCCCACTCCGTCCTCGTCTTCCTTGGCGAGGGCGATGTCGGCCGCTGGTACATCAACCTCGAGGCGCCCTTCCGGCGGACCGCCTTCGGTCTCGACACCCGCGACGAGCACCTCGACATCGTCTTCCCGCCGGACCTCGGCGAGCCGCAGTGGAAGGACGTCGAGGAGCTGCGGGAGGCAGTCGAGTACGGGAGCATGACCCGCGAGGCCGCCGAGGCGGTCCACGCGGAGGCCGAGCGAGCCATCGCCTGGGTCCGCCGCGGCGACCACCCCGCTATCGACGACCGCTGGCGCACCTGGAGGCCGCCCGCCGAGTGGGGCATCCCCGTGCTCCCGCCCGGCTGGGAGATGCTGCGGCCTCAGACCTCGTAGACGGCGAAGTCCTCCGCCAGCTCGACGCCCGCGAGGGTGCTCGCCCACTCGGGCACGGCGAGCGGGTCGTAGTGCGTCACCAGCAGGCGCGTCGAGGGGGCGAGGGCGTCGCGCAGTTCTCGCACGTCCTCCCAACTCGTGTGGCCGTAGGGGCGATCGCCGCCGCACTCGGTGATCAGCAGGTCCGCGCCCTCGGCGAGGGTCAGCACGGCTTCCACGTACGCCGTGTCGCCGGTGTAGGCGACGACGCCGTCCGGGTGCGAGACGCGGAAGCCGAGCGCCTCCATGCCGTGCCCGTGCTCCATCGAGACGCATTCGACGCGCAGCCCGGCCCACTCGAAGGCCGAGCCGCCCGCCTGCTCGAACCAGCGCACGCGCGGGTCGTCGCGCTCCGGCAGCCGGTCCGAGGGCCCGATCACCTCGCGCAGGCGGTCGTGGATGCCCGGCGGCCCGGCGATCGCGAGCGGCCACTCTCGTGGCGCGCCCTCGCGGGCCGCGCGGCCCACCGTTGCCTCGAGCAGGAAGAGGTCCATGCCGCCGATGTGGTCGGAGTGCTCGTGCGAGAGCAGCACGAGGTCGATCGCCTGCGTCGGCACGCCGAGGCGGAACAGGTGCGCGAGCGTCTGCGGCGGGCAGTCGAGCAGCACCCGCCCGTCGAGCAGGAACCCGCTCCAGTAGCTCCCGTGCGAGAACGCGAACCCGGACCCCAGGCAGTCGAGGCGCAGCTCAGGCATCCGCTCGCAGACCGCCCGCTTCTGGATCCTCCAACACCTTCGCGAGCTGCCGTGCAAGCCCGGCGAGTGCCTCATGGACGCCGTGCAAGTCGTACTGCTTACCGAGCAGCCGCACGCTCTCGGGGCCCTTCTGCCAGTCCGAGATGACTAGTTGGTCCCACATCGGGTACTGCACCCCGCGCACAGTTGCGTATGCGAGCGGCTCCCCCCGCAGTCGGTGATCTGGTCTTGCCAGCGCAGCCTCGTAGTGGGCGTACGCGTGGCGCAAATCGTCTCGGTCGCCGGTATTCCACTGCTCGATGAACTTTGTCGCGGCGCGCCGTGCCGGACGGCTGAACACCTTTGGCCAGTTTCCGTTGAGGATGCAGCACGACTCATAGATGTGCTGGAGGTCGACGATGTAGTGCTCCACGTCGCGAAAATCCAGATCTTCTTCCTGGGCACGGGCAACCGCTGCGAGCGCCTGGCGAGCGCGTCGGAGGCAGTAGACAGCGACCGCCATGTAGTCGCCTTCAGAGCCCTTGGTGGCTGCCATGGCCCGGCCGCCGCTACCGGCCGGCGGGGGCGGGGTCGGGGACGCCGCAGAGCCGGCGGCCCTCGGCGAGCGTGTCGGGCGTGTCGAGGTCGATGCGCACGATCGGCTCGTCGTCCATCGCCAGCTCCAGCGGCGGGTGGCGGCGCAGCACCGAGCGCAGGCCCAGCTCCTCCTCCGTCGCCGCCGCCAGCTCCTCGAGCAGCTCTCCGGAGACGACGACCGGGTGGCCGCGCGAGCCGAGGTACGAGGGCTGGACCGCCTCTGCGCCCGTCGAGCGCAGCTCGTCGACGAGCCGGTCGATGATGTCGGCGCGCGTCGGCTGGTCCACGTTCTGGATCACGACGACGTCGGGGCGCCTGCGCATGGGCGAGAGCAGCGCCGCCGCGCCGGCGGCCAGCGAGGTCGAGCGGCCCTGCGCCCAGCGCGCGTTGAAGACGCAGTGCTGGCGCCGGTCCTCGGGGAGGGCGCGCCGCACGTCGTCGGCGTACGCGCCGGTGACGACCACGATGCCCTCGATCTGCGTGCGGGTCAGCTCGTCGAGTTCCCAGGCGAGCAGCGAGCCGCCGCCCCAGGGCAGCAGCGGCTTGGGCGAGCCCATGCGGGTCGAGGCGCCTGCGGCCAGCAGGAGCGCCGCGACGCTCACGAGGCGGCTCCCGCGCGCTCGGCGGCCTCGGCGCGAGCGTTCTCGCCTCGCCAGCCCTCGATCGCCTCGCGCACCGCGGCGGCGGCGAGGACGGAGCAGTGCAGCTTGGACTTCGGCAGCCCGCCGACGGCCTCCGCGTAGTCCTCGCGGCTGAGGGCGACGGCCTCGTCGAGGCTGCGCCCGATCAGCAGCTCGGTGGCCGCCGAGGAGGTGCCGATGGAGGCGGGGCAGCCGGAGGTCAGGAACGAAGCGGCGGCCACGCGCTCATCCTCGATGCGCAGGAAGATGCGCATCGAGTCGCCGCAGACGGGGTTGGTGACGTACGCCTCAGCGTCCGCGTCCTCCATCGCCCCCGCATTGCGCGGCCGCTCGAAGTGCTCGATCAGCGCCTCGCTGTAGCCGGTCGTCGTTGCTGGCATGCGGCCATTGTCGCACGGGTTGGGGGAAATGGTAGGCCTGAAGGACGCGTCTCAACCCACCCCCCGCAAACACAGCAGCCCGTCGGGCGAAACCCCCTTCGCCTGCACCAGCACGCGCACGCGCCCCAGGCCGGCGGGGTCGAGGAGGGTGTCGGCGGCGCGGCGGGCGGTGGTGTAGGCGGCGAGGTCGCCCGAGGCGCGCTCGCGGGCGGACTCGAGCTGCTCGCCGATGCCGAGGGCGATCAAGGCCTCGGACTGCGAGACGGAGGGGGCGGAGTCGAAGCCGGCGGCGGCGGCCGCGGCGGCCAGCGAGGTGAGGTCGACGTGGGCGGTGAGGTCGGTGAGGCCGGGTTGGACGAGCGGGTCGGGCTGCGGGCTGTGGTTGCGGAAGGCCATCAGCGTGCCCATGCGCCGCCACGGCGCGTAGAGCCGCTCCGCCTCGTAGCCGTAGTCGATCGTCAGCAGGTAGCCGCGACGGAAGCGCGAGGCCAGCGCGCGCATCGCCTCGATCGCCGCGAGCGAGACCTCGGCGCGGCAGCCCTCGCCGGGCTCGACGCCGAGTCGCGCGAAGTGCGCCGCGATCGCCGGGTCGCTCGCGCCCAGCTCGAGACGCAGCGAGCCGCCCTCGCTCGTCACGTACCACTCGCGCAGCTCCTTGCCGCGCCGCTCGACGAGGTGGACGGGGAAGGCGTCGAACAGCTCGTTGCTGATCGCGACGCCCTCGATGGGCTCGGGTTCGGCGAGCCAGTCGGCGAGCAGCGCGGTGCGCGCCTCGTGTCCGCGCGCGGCGAGGGTGGCTTGCTGCTCCTCGCCTCGCGCCGCGTGGCCGTCGAGCAGGGTGACGCGGGCGGCGGCGTGGCAGTCCGGCGCGCGCGCCCGCAGCCAGTCGAGCATTGCCGAGGCGAAGACGCCGGATCCCGCGCCCGGCTCGACGAGGTCGAAGGCGGCGGGTGAGCCCAGGCGCTCCCAGCACTCGGCGACCTGGCGCGCCCAGAGGTAGCCGAAGATCGGATGCACCTCGGGCGAGGTCTCGTAGTCGCCGTCGCGGCCCCAGGCGAGGCCGGGTCGGGCGTAGTAGCCGTGCTCCGGGTGGCCGAGGGCGAGTTCCATGAAGCGCGCGAAGGTGATCGGCCCGGCGGCGGCGATCTCCGCCTCGATCACCGCCGCGAGGGGCGTCGCGCCCTCGGCGAGGGCGAAGTCGTCGGCTGCGGGCTGATTGCTCACGGCGCCATCGTAGCGACGAGTCGGGCAGGGGGAACCGCAGTCCCCCTCACCCTAACCCTCTCTCGCAGGGGGCGAGGGGATCGGATCCGGCGTCGGGACTTCGGCGCGCCGATCCGGCTCCCTCCCCCCTGGCG
>VXOS01000168.1 GCA_009839925.1 Chloroflexota bacterium | reverse complement strand
GCGCCCGGCGCGCTCGCGCGGGCCCCGGCCGCCTCCGTCACGGCCGGGGCGAGGGTGTGCTCCGGCGTGAGGGCGGGCGTCGGCGGCGGCGCGGGGGCGGCGGTCGGGGTCGGCTCCGGCGTGGGTGCGGCGGTCGGCGTTGGGTCGGGCGTCGGCTCGGGCGTGGGTGTTGACTCCTCGACAGGATCGAGGTTCGTCTCCTGCGCAACGGCCGGCGCCGGGGAGAGCGCGGTCGCGAGGGCGGCCAGAACCAGGGCGATCATCGCCCCACCGAGGACGAGTGTTCTCAGTCGTCCTACGCCACTAGCCATCTATCGGCCATTCCCACGAACCGGGGAGTTCGGGTTGTCTCGCAGCCCGGGAGCGCCGCTCCGCCGCGTGCGACGGCGTGACGAACGCCTCGAGGACGCGAGCGCCTATGCGCTGTTACGCAGCAAGCGCCGGGCGTGCGGGCTGGGCCCAGGTAACGGCGTGGAAGACCCTGTGCGGGAGGCCTATAATGCGTTCCGCGAGGGTTCCTGATGCGGATTCGAAGTGAGAGTCGGCCGCATCGGAGCCATGCAACTCGGGGCCCGGCCCGTCGAGGGTCGGGCCTCTACATATGCCCGCCTCTTCCACCAATCGCCGGACGCTGCGCGGGGGTACGCGGTGCCTCCGCAAACCCCGTCCCGTTCGGTACGCCATCGGCATCCTGGCCTCCCCTTCGTGGTTGTCCGCCTCATTCATTGCGCGGATATTAGTTGATCCCACTATTTTTGTCAACAGCATCTATTGCTGCTGCCGATCATTGACTGGTGCTCCTGTTGCTGTCAGAATCTGAAGGCGGACGGGAGACACGCGGTGCCGCCACCACGTCCGAACGGAACCAGGGAGCGAGGCGTTGCACCGCGGAGGCGGCTCGCGGTACTCGCGGCACGGATCCGCGGCTAGCAATCCCGAAAGAGTTCAATTCACCATTGCGTTTATCGGGGCGGCACGCAGCCGCTGAAGGACAGGGATGCACGAGCAGGCGGACGAAGGCGCCCGGTTGCCGCCGGCCCCTCGCGGGGCCTGGTGGCCCCGGCAGCGAGCCTGGATCGCCTTGCATCCCGCGAGCCGAGCGAGGCTCTGAGGAGCCGGTAACACGGCCTTCGACGGCGCGGACACGCTCGAGCGGATCATCGGGGGCAGCACATCGAAGAGGGCAATGACATGCGCAGCGAGGCCCGCGATGACGGTGGTGGAGGCGGGCGCGCGCGGCTCGGACCGGCCGAGTTGGACCTCGGGGCATTCGTTACCGGCGTGGTCGGCGCCGTCACCTGGACCGTACGCGACGAGCTCGAGCCCGACGGCATTAGTTCCGTGGAGTACGCGATCCTCAGAGCCCTGCAGTACAGCGAGACGAGCACGGCCACGCAGCTGGGACACCTGCTGCCCGTCGACCCATCGCGCATCAGCCGGGCGGTGAACGGCCTGGTGAGCAACGGACTGGTGCGCCGCAGGCGCCAGCGCAGCGACAGGCGTGTCGTGACGCTCGAGATGACGGATGAGGGGGCGGAGCTGATCCGCGATCTCAGTCAGCGCCTGCAGCGTCGCTACGACGAGTTGCTGGATGGCGTGAGCCCCGAGAACGTCCGAATCTTCATGACAACCGGCCGGACGATCATGGAGAACCGTGCCGCAGCGCAAGGCGAGGAGTGACCCCTCGGGACATCGCCCCTCACCGGGCGCTGCGGCTGCGACCCCGCCCCCGCGTGACCCTCGCGCCGTCGCTGCGCAGGGCAGCCTCGCGGGGCCATGCTCCGACCGCCGACTACATCCCCGCCGACCCTCGGACGCCTCGGGCGCCCCGCCAGGGCGTTCTATCCATTAGAGTCAGCGGAGGAATGACGAACCCGCAGTCGCAAGCCGATCCGGACCGCCGGGCCGAAGACCCCCCAGCCGACCTGGAGGAGTGTGTGGCTGGCCTGGTCAACGCGGTCGACAAGGGGATGGCCAACGAGGTCGCGCCCTACGGCCTCACCTCGATGGAATTCAGCCTGCTCAGGCACTGCCTCGAGGAGGAATGCACGGCCACACACCTCGCGCGGGTTCTGCCGGTCGACGGATCGCGCGTGAGCCGCCTCGTCACCGGGCTCGTCGAAAAGGGCCTGCTGCGCAGGCGGCGCCTGCGCAGTGACCGGCGCATCGTGATGCTGCGACTGTCCGAGGAGGGGCGGGAGTTGACCTCGCACATCGTTGAGAAGATGAAGCTCTACGACGCGATGCTCACCGAGGGCGTTGACGAAGAGGAGTTGCGCGTCTTCGTGTCCGTCTCCGCCCGGATCATCGCCAACCATGCCGCCATGCAGGAGTCCGGGTAGGCCCGGGGCGCGCTCCTGGCGCCCCCGGCGGGCTGCGCGTTCGCGACGAGAACCCGCCCGGAGCAGTGGCGGTGATGGCACAGGCAGCAATATATACCGATTGATACGCCGCCGAGGCTGATTCATACGCGTGTCATATGGACACGCCCGCACAGCGATGGCACTCTCCCCCCTCTCGGATGTTGTGATATCCGCCAACCAGCCGGACAGAGCGCTTGCTCACCGTATGTCTGCCGCAGCCCGTGTGAGGTCCACCGGTGGGATCCTCACGGCAGGAGAGGCCTCCAGAGCGAATACCCCGCTATGACTCACCCGCAATCGGCGACCCCCGACTACACGATGGGCTTCAGCGAAGACATGCTGGAGTCCCTGCGGCGCTACAGGGCCGAGGCCAGCGCCGCCTACCTGCTCCCGTATCTCAGGCCGGGCCTTCGCGTGCTCGACTTCGGCTGCGGACCGGGGACGATCTCGGTGGGGCTGGCCAAGGCCGTGGAGCCCGGCGGGCTGTACGGCGTGGACATGGAAGAATCCCAGATCGAGCTGGCCAGGTCCGTCGCGCTGGCGAGCGGACAGGACAACGCCATCTTCCGGGTCGGCGACGTGACCGATCTGCCGTTCGAGGATGGCTTCTTCGACGTCGCCCACTGCCACAACGTGCTGATGCACATCCCGGACACGGCCGCGGTGCTGGCCGAGGTGAAGCGCGTCCTCAAGCCCGGCGGCATCATCGGCTGCCGGGAGATGATCTGCGGATCCTGCTTCACTCACCCGGACTTCGGCGTGATCAGGCAGGCCTGGGACATGTTCGAAGACCTGCTGGCGGCTGACGACGGCCATCCGCAGATTGGCAAGGACCTCAAGACCCACTTCGATGCGGCCGGGTTCACGAACATCCGGGCGACCGCGTCGTTCGATGTCTACAGCGCCCCGCCGGACATCGCCTTTATCTACGATTTCGCCAACCAGTGGTTCCTCTCGCCCGAGATCACCGAGGCGGCCATCAAGTACGGGGCCGCGACCCAGGCGCTCTGCGACGCGATCCGCGACGCCTACGACAGGTGGAAGGTCCACCCCGGCGCGTGGTGCGGGCTCGCGTTCGGGGAGGTCGTGGCCGGCAAGCCCTAGCTGGCAGGCCCTGGATGTACTGACCACAGAGATGTGAGACACGGCTGACGGGCGGGCGGCCGCCAGCACATGCCGACGCCGGGAGCTGGCGAACAGATCGCTGCCGGCGCCATTTCCATTGAGCGTCTCGTAGTCACTCCCGCCTAGAGGCGGTGACGCATACTCGGTATCAGTTACCATCATGCGCGCGTGGATTGAGGCACGGAGTGGTGACACAGATCAACGACCACGTTCGCTACGAGCCTGACGAGCGCCCGCCGTGGCCGGTGGCCGCGGGCGTCGGCGCCCAGGCCGCCCTCGTCACGGTACCGGGCGTCGTGATCACAGTGGTAATCGTTGCCCGGATCGCCGAGCAGCCCGCCTCGTACATCGCCTGGGCCGTATTCGCGGCGATGCTCGTCAGCGGCGCCACCACCGTCATCCAGGCCGCCCGGTTCGGCAGGGTGGGCGCGGGCCACGTGCTGATCATGGGGACCTCGGGCGCGTTCATCGCGGTCTGCGTCGCCGCGCTCGTCGAGGGCGGCCCGTCGACGATGGCGAGCCTCGTCGTCATCTCCTCGCTGTTCCAGTTCGCGATGGCGGCGCGGCTGTCATTGCTGCGACGGATCTTCACGCCGGTCATGGCGGGCACCGTGATCATGCTGATCGCCGCCACCGTGATGCCGATCGTCTTCGACACGCTCGACGATGTGCCCGAAGACGCTTCGAATGTCGCCGCGCCCGTGACCGCCGCGGTCACGCTCGGCGTGGTGCTGGGGCTCGTGCTGCGCGGCCCGGCCGCCTGGCGGCTGTGGTCGCCGATCATCGGGATCATCGCGGGCTGCGTCGTCGCCGCCGCCTTCGGGATCTACGACCTGCAGCCCGTGCTGGACGCCGGCTGGGTGGGCGTGCCGACCGGAGGCTGGCCCGGGTTCGACGTGACGCCGGGCCAGGAGTTCTGGGCGTTGCTGCCCGCGTTCATCGTGGTGACGCTGGTCGGGGCGGTGGAGACCGTCGGCGATGGCATCGCCATTCAGCGCGTCTCGCGTCGCGCGCCGCGCGCCACCGACTTCCGCGTCGTGCAGGGCTCCCTCAACGCCGACGGCATGGGCAACCTGCTCTCGGGCCTGGCCGGGACGCTGCCGAACACCACGTACTCCTCGAGCATCTCGCTGGCGGAGGTGACGGGGGTGGCGGCGAGGCGAGCGGGCATCGCGATCGGCGTGATCGTGGTGGTGCTGGCGTTCCTGCCCAAGTTCGCCGCGCTGCTTGTCGCGATCCCGGGACCGGTGGTCGCGGCCTACGTCACCGTGCTGCTCGCGCTGCTCTTCGTGCAGGGCATGCGCATGGTCGTGCAGGACGGGCTGGATCACCGCAAGGCGGCGATCGCGGGCATCGCGTTCTGGATCGGCGTCGGCTTCCAGAACGAGTCGATCTTCGCCGATCTGCTCGGGCCGTTCGCGGGCGTGCTGCTCGGCAACGGCATGACCTCGGGCGCGCTCGCCGCGGTGATCATGATCCTGTTCATGGAGCTCACCGGCCCCCGCCGGCGGCGCCTCCAGGTTCCGCTGGAGATGGACGCACTCCCGGCCATCGACGAGTTCCTCCGAGGATTCGCGTCGCGCAGCCACTGGAACGGAGCGTCGACGGAACGCCTCGCCTCGGCCGGCGAGGAGACGCTTGCGGTCCTGCTCCAGACCCGTGGCGAGGGCGGCGACGGCCGGGCGAGACGGCTCTCGGTCGTCGCTCGCATGGACGGTCCGCTGGCGCAGGTGGAGTTCGTCACATCCTTCGAGGGTGACAACATCGAGGACCAGCTGGCGTACCTGGCCGAGCTCCCGCCCGTTCCCGACGAGGACGAGATCTCCCTCCGGCTGCTTCGGCATCACGCGTCATCGGTGCAACATCAGAAGTACCACGGCATCGACATCGTCACCGTGGAGGTCGAGGGCGCGCGCTAGGCTTCGCCGCTCGAACACGCCCGGGCCGCCCGGTTGCAGCTCCGGTAGTGCCGACCGTCCGCCACGGCAGCCTCCTTCTCTCGATTCCCCGCCGCACCTCCAGGCCGATGCGGTGGGCGTGAGGGGAGACATCCCGGGGAAGTGTCCGGGCCGGCGCGCGTCCCCGCCCGTGCTCGCGGGTTCTATACTCGATCGGCTGGATTAACTCGGTTTGACTCGATCGTGTTCAACGATCGAGGGGTGAGCCATGACGACCACGAGGCCGGGCAGCGAGGGCAGCGGCGCGAACGTCCTCGTGGGACCGATCGCCGACCTCGAAGGTGGCGCGCCCCGCGTCGTATCGGCTGCCGGACGCACGATCGTCGTCTTCGTCGTGGACGGCGAGGTGTACGCGCTCGACAACCGCTGCCCGCATATGGGCTTCCCGCTCAGCCAGGGCACGATCCGCGACGGCATCCTGACCTGCCACTGGCACCACGCGCGATTCGACCTCGCCGGCGGTTCAACATTCGACCCCTTCGCCGACGACGTGACCTCGTTTGCCGTCGAGGTGCGCGACGGCGAAGTCTGGATCAACCCCACGCCGCGCGAGCCGGACCGCGAGGCGCACTGGCTGCGCAAACTGGACGAGGGTCTGGAGCAGAACCTCCGGCTCGTGCTCGCCAAGGCCGTCATCGGCCTCCATGAACTCGGCGCGACCGGCCCGCTGCTCGAGCGCGCCGCGCTGTTCGGTACGCGGAACCGCGCGAACGGGTGGAGCAGCGGCCTCTCGATCCTCACGACCATGGCGAACACGCTTCCCGTGCTTGCCGAGGAGGACCGCCCGCGCGCGCTGTACCAGGGCCTCGTACACGTCGCCCGCTCGACCGCCGGGCAACCGCCCGACTTCGACCTCGACCCGCTCGACACGTCGGAGCGGCGCCCCGATGTGTTCCGCGCGTGGTTCCGGCGCTTCATGGAGACACGCTCGCAGAACCCGGCCGAGCGCACGCTGCGCACCGCGGTGGCGGTCGGACTGACGCCCGTGCAGACGGCCGACATGGTGTTCGCGGCCAGCACCGACCACGTCTTCATGGACGTCGGCCACACGCTCGACTTCGCGAACAAGGCGTTCGAACTCGTCGATCACGTCGGATGGAGGCACGCCGAGGCGATCCTGCCGAGCATCATCCCGCTCGTCGCGAGCGCCGAGCGCATGGAGGAGGCCGCAAGCTGGCAGCACCCGGTCGACCTCCCCGGGCTGATCGCCGAGGCCGACGCGGCCCTCGACGGCGCGCTGGCCGAGGGTGGCGAGCGGAACGCGGGATGGGACGGCCACCAGCCGCTCGCGGAGTCGATCCTCGACGACGATCCGCGGGTCTCGTTGCGCGGGCTGGTCGAGGCGGCGCGTGCGGGCGCGCCACTCGTGGAGCTGTCAGCGGCCGTCGCGTACGCAGCGGCCCGGAGGGCGGTGCACTTCCACGTCGCCAACGAGTTCGGCGACTGGGACACCGTCCACCACACGTTCACGTACGCCCACGCCGCGTTCCAGGCAACGAAGCGAGCCCCCTCGCGGGAGCTCGCGCGCGGCATCCTGCACGGCGCGGCAGCCGTGTACCTCGACCGCTTCCTGAACGTACCCAAGCAGCCGATCCCGACGCCGGCCGTCTCCGGCAACGGCGGAGCCAGCCTCGGCGCATTGCTCGCCGAGTTCGACCGGCAGCAACATGTCGACGAGACCGCGGGCCACGCGGCGGACCTGCTCGCCGCCGGACGGCGCGACGAGCTGGTGGCAGGCCTCGGGACGGCGTTGCTGCGCGAGGACGCGGGGTTCCACGAGTTCCAGATCTTCGAGGCGGCGGTACGCCTCGCCGAGCACTTCGGCGAACGTCCCGAGGGCGGGCACGTGCTGATCGGCGCGGCCCGTTTCCTGACGGCACACTCACCGACGGTGCGCGCCGCCGAGCAGACATTCGACACGGCGTACCGTCTGCACCGTGGTGAGCTGATCTACGAGGAGCCGCTGCGGTAGATCGAGCGCGCGACGGGCCGGCGCTGCGAGGAGTAGCGCAGCCCCAGCCAGCCTCGCTCGCCGCCCCGCCTAAACCCGCAGCTCGATCGACTCGAGGGCGGGAACCATGAGGGCGGGAACGCGCTCGCGGATCAGGTCCACCGTCCAGCCGCCCTCGTTGAAGATGCGGATCTTCGGGTCGGGGTGCGAGTAGAGCGAGAGCCGGTCCGCGCCGATGCCGAAGATCTGGCCGGTGATCTCCTGCGCCTCGTCGCTGCAGAGGTAGGTGACGATCGGGGCGCACTCCTCGGTCGTGCCGGTGCGCATCGCTCCGCGCCCGCCGTGCGTGAGCCCTCGCGAGCCCTTGATGGCGTCGATGTTGTCGGGAATCGTCGCCGTCATCTCCGTCGGCGCCGAGGGCGAGATCGCGTTGACGGTGATGCCGTACTTGATCAGCTCCAGCGCCCAGCCGCGCGTGATCGTGGCGATCGCGCCCTTCGTCGCCGAGTAGTTGGAGTTGCCCGTGTAGCCGCTCAGGCCGCTGTCGGCCGTCATGTTGATGATCCGCCCGCTCCCCTGCGCCCGCATGTGGCGCGAGGCGAAGCGCGTGCAGGAGAAGTGGCCCTTGAGGTTCGTCGCCAGCACCTCGTCGTACTCCTCCTCGGTCATGTTGAAGATCATGCGGTCGCGCACGATCCCCGCGTTGTTGACGAGGATGTCGATGCTTCCGAAGGCCTCGACGCAGGTGTCGACGATGCGCTCGCCCGCGTCCCAGCTGGCGATGCTCTCGGGGAACGTGACGGCGTTGCCGCCCGGGCCGGCGTTGATCTCCGCCGCGAGCGCATCGCACTGCTCCAGGTTGCGCCCGTTGACCACCACGTTCGCGCCCGCCTCGGCGAGTCCCACGAGGTAGGCGCGGCCCAGGCCGCGCGTCGATCCCGTCACCACCGCGTTCTTTCCTGCCAGCAGCACGCCTGCCCCCCTCCATTCCGTTCGTTCATCGCCACCTTAGCGGAACCGGGCGCCCTCGGACCGCGTCGCGCGCTACCCTCGCCGCGATGACGAGAGGAGCGAGGCGATGACGACGACGGAACAGACCCGCGAGCAGACGCTGGCAGGCAAGGTGGCGCTCGTCACGGGCGGGGCGTCCGGGATCGGCGCGGCCACGGTGCGGGAGCTCGCGCGGCGCGGCGCGCGCGTGGCGGTGCTGGACCGCGAGGGCGCGGGCGCCGCACGCAGCGCGGCCGCCGCCGAGGCGCTCTCCGGCGAGGCCCTGACGCTGACCTACGACCTCGCCGACACGAGCGGCATTCCCGGCGTCGTGCGGCAGGTGCTCGACGCCTTCGGGCGGATCGACATCCTCGTGAACTGCGCCGGGATCAGCGCGCGCGGGGGGCTACTCGACCTGACCGAGGAGGACTGGGACCGCGTTCACGTCGTCAACCTGAAGGCACCGATGCTGCTGATGCAGGAGGTCGCGCGGCACATGATCGAGCGCGGCGAGGGCGGACGGATCGTCAACGTCAGCTCCAGCTCGGCGTTCCGCGCGCGCTCGCACGTCGCCTACGCCAGCTCGAAGGCGGCGATCGTGCAGCTCTCGCGCAGCGCCGCCGCCGAGCTGGGGCCGCACGAGATCAACGTCAACGCGGTCGCGCCGGGGCTCACGCGCACTGGCATGACCGGCACGCGCGACATCGATGCGGACGCGCGCGAGGGGTACCTCTCGAATCTCTTCGGGCGCGCCGCCGAGCCGCCCGACGTGGCCGCCGCGATCGTCTTCCTCTGCCTGCCGGAGAGCCGTCAGATCACCGCGCAGACGATCCACACCTCGGCGGGCCTCGTCGTCTGAGGGTAGACCGCGCGGCAGGCGCGGGCGCGGTACCATCCGCGCGAGGCAGCACGCACGCCGAGCAGGGGGTGAAGCATGGCGGACCGCGGCATCGACATACCGAGCCGGCTGGACGAGTTGCACCTCGAGGTTTACGAGGGCATGCCCGAACGCCCGCTCGACGTCAACGACATCCGCGGCTCCGTCGCGGCGATGCGGGAGCACTCGGCCCAGCGCGAGATCGAGCCCGTGCCGGACGGCGTCACGACCGAGGACCGCTACGCGCCCGGGCCGGACGGCGCGCCGGACGTGCTGGTGCGGCTCTACCGTCCGGACGGCCTTGAGCCCGGCGGCCCGGCGTTCTACTGGATCCACGGCGGCGGGATGGTCGTCGGCAGCGTCGACGGCAGCGACGGGTTCTGCGGGCAGCAGGCCCTGGACCTCGGCATCCTCGTCGCCTCGGTCGAGTACCGGCTCGCGCCGGAGCACCCCTACCCCGCGCCGATCGAGGACTGCTACGCCGGCTTGAAGTGGTTCGCCGGAGCCGCCGGGGAGCTGGGAATCGACCCGGCGCGGATCGCGATCGGCGGCGGGAGCGCGGGCGGCGGGCTTTGTGCCGGGCTCGCGCTGCTGGCGCGCGACCGGGGCGAGATCGACGTCTGCTTCCAGCTGCTGGTCTACCCGATGATCGACGACCGCAACATCTCGAACAGCAGCCATGCGATCACCGACCCGCGGCTCTGGAACCGCGAGAAGAACACGATCGGCTGGAGCTCCTACCTCGCCGGCAACAACGGCGGCGACGACGTCCCGGTCTACGCCGCACCGGCGCGCGCCACCAACCTCGAGGGGTTGCCGCCGGCCTACATCAACGTGGGCGCGCTCGACCTGTTCGTCGACGAGAGCATCGACTATGCGCAGGCGCTGAACGCGGCGGGCGTGCGCACGGAGCTGCACGTCTACCCCGTCGCCTTCCACGGGTCGCCGAACAGCGTCTCCGAGTCGCCGATCTCGCAGGGCTGGGCGGCGGATCAGCAGAACGCGCTGCGCAGCGCGCTCTTCGGCGACTGACCGCAGGGCCGGTCGCGGCTACGGCAGCTCCGAGGGGGTCAGGTCGAACTCCTCGAGCACCTCGGCGGTCGTCACGATCCGGCCGCTGATCATCGAGGGCTCATTGACCGCCAGCCGCAGACACGCCTCGGCGACGTGCTCGACCGGCGTGACGCGGTCGCGGTTCTCGTCGTTGATGATCCCGAAGTACTCGACACCCGGGGTGGCGATCAGGCCGGGCTGAATCGCGTTCACGGCGATCGCCGGCTGCTCGGCGGCGAAGCCGGTGCTGAAGCGCTCCAGCGCCGACTTGCACATCCCGTAGATCGTGCCGCCGTGGGTCGCGGCGCCCAGCTCCGGGTGCAGCGCCGAGCCGGACGACATGTTGACGATCGCGCCCCAGCCCCGCTCGCTCATGCCCTCCGCGACCAACTGGGAGAGGTGCACGGCGGCGTGGACCTGGACCTCGAACATCACCCGCTGCTTCTCCGCGTCGAAGGCGTCGATCGGGCTGTACCAGGTCACCGCGCCGTTGTTGACGAGGATGTCGACGGGGCCGAGCTCGGCCTCGGTCGTCTCGATCAGGCGCTCGCGATCCGCCGCCTCGAAGAGGTTGCAGGCCACGCCCAGCGCCTCGCCGCCCGCGGCCTCGATGCGCGCGGCGACGCCGGTGAGGCTGCCGGACAGCAGCCGGTGGTCGCCCTCGTTGACGGTGCGCGCCGCCAGCGCGACCCGCGCGCCCTCCATCGCGTAACGCACCGCGATCGCCTCGCCGATGCCGCGCGAGCCGCCCGTGACCACCGCGACGCGCCCCTCGAGCTGTCCGCCTTCACCCGCCATCGTGCCGCCCTCCTTGCTGTTTCCCGCCACTTGCCCCGCCCGGAAGCCGGACAGCGGCGGCCTTGCCCGATATGCTGTCGCAGGCCGCACCCGCGCTGCGGGCGTGACGGTACGACACCCGTGACCAAGACACGAGGGGAATCCGCATATGTCGCTCGAGAACAAGGTTGCAATCGTCGCCGGCGCCAGCCGCGGCATCGGCGCGGACATCGCGAAGTACCTCGCGCGCGCCGGCGCGAAGGTCGCCGTCGCCGCCCGCACGGTCGAGGTCACCGACCCGCGCCTGCCCGGCACGATCCACTCCGTCAGCGAGGAGATCGCCGCCGAGGGCGGAGCGGCGCTGCCGGTGGTGATGAACCTGCGCGACGCCGAGAGCATCACCGGCGCGGTCGAGCAGGTGATCGCCGAGTGGGGCCGGATCGACGTCCTCGTCAACAACGCGGCGATCTTCATCCCGGGCGACATCGTCGGCGCGCGCGAGCGCCACATCGAGCTGAGCATCGCGATCAACCTCGTGGGACCGATCATCGCGATGCGCGCGGTCGTGCCGCACATGCGGGAGGCGGGAGGCGGCCACATCATCAACGTCTCCTCGCGCGGCTCGATCATGCCGGGCGTCGGGCCCTACACCGACGATCAGATCGCGAGCGTCGGCGACCTGCTGTACGGGCCGGAGAAGTCCGGCCTCGAGCACTTCTCGCAGCGCCAGGCGATGGCGCTGCAGGGCGACAACATCGCCGTCAACGTGCTCTCGCCCAACGGCCGCGTGAAGACGCCGGGCAACCTCTTCTTCGAGAACGACCCGGAGAATCCGACCCTCGACTTCGAGACGGCCGATGACATGGGCAAGGCGACCGTCTGGATGTGCGAGCAGGACGCGAGCAGCTACACGGGCAACATCGTTTACGACGAAGACGTCGTGCGCGAGCACAACCTCTAGCAGCGGTCCCGCGTGCCGCGGTTCGGCCTGCGGCGCGCCGGCGGCCCGGCGCTCGCCGGGCTGCTGCTCCTGCTCGCAGCCTGCGGGGCGCTGGGGCCGGACGCGGGTCGCGACGCCGCGCCGACTCCGGTCGCGACCCCGACCGCCGTCGCCACTGTCGAGGCGACACCGGACGCTCCTCCGACATCCACGCCCGAGGCCGCCTCGCCGACGCCGTCCACGCCCGAGCCGGCTTCGCCGACTCCGTCAGCGGCAGCGACCGTCGCGCCCACCGCAGCGACGGCGACGCCTCCCCCCGAGCCGATCACGCTGACGATCGCGGCCGTCGGCGACCTGATGTTCGCGCGCGACATCGTCACGCTGATGCAGCAGCACGGGCCCGCCTACCCCTTCGAGCGGGTCGCGCCGCTGCTCGCGGGGAGTGACCTGCTGATCGGCAACCTCGAGGGGACGTTCACCGAGCGCGGGGAGCCGCTCGACAAGTTCTACACCTTCCGTGCCCCGCCCGAGCTCGCGGAGACGCTGCGAGCCGCGGGGTTCGATGCGGTATCGCTGTCCAACAACCACGCGCTCGACTTCGGCCCCGTCGGGCTGCGCGACACGCTCGACGCGCTCGATGCAATCGAGGTTGCCCACTTCGGCGCCGGCCTCGACCGTCGCGAGGCGGAGGCGCCGCTGATCATCGAGGCGGGCGGAGCGTTCGTCGCGCTGCTGGGCTTCAGCGCCGTGGGGTCCTCGGAGTTCGCCGACGGGGGACAGCCGGGGGTCGCCCGCGCCGAGGTCGGGGCGGTCGGCTCAGCGGTCGCCGCGATCACGTCCGCGGTGGACTTCGTGGTCGTCGTCTTCCACTTCGGGGACGAGTACGACGCCACGCCCACTGAGCAGCAGCGCGAACTGGCCGCCGCCGCGGCTGATGCCGGCGCCACCCTGGTGATCGGCCACCACGCCCACACGCTGCAACCGTGGGAGCGCCGGGGGAACGCCCTGATCCTCTACGGCCTCGGCAACTTCGTCTTCGACCTCGACCGCGAGGATCTCGACACGCTCGGCGAGGGGCCCTTCGCCACGACGGTCGCGATCGTCGAACTCAGCAACGTAGCGCCGCCCGCCCTCAGGTTCCGCCCGGTGTACATCGATCCCGACGAGAACCGCCCGCGCCCGGCCAGCGCCGAGGAGCGCGAGCGCATCCTCGCCGCGCTGTCGGAGATCGAGGCGGACTGAGCGGAGAGCAGCGCCGCCGCGGGGGCGTGTTACGCTCGGGCACGGCCCCGTTCGCGCGAGCCGACGGACGCGCAGCGTCGCTTGCCGGCGTCACCTCCGGGGCCGAGGAGGCCGTTTGAGCGAGGAGCGCGCCGCGGGCGCCAGCGAGGCACGGGATTCCGGAACGCTGCGGAGTCCGGTTCGGCCTGGCACCTGGGCCTCCCTCAAGATCAGGAATTACCGATACCTCTGGCTCGGCCAGGCCGGGCACGCCGGCGGCATCTGGATGGAGCAGATCGCCCGCCCCTTCCTCGTGCTCGACCTCACGGACGGGTCGGCCACTCACGTCGGAGGCGTCCTCGCCGTACGCACGGTCCCCCAGTTCATCCTCGGGATGTGGGCGGGCGTGATCGCCGACTCGTTCGACCGACGATCGGTGCTGCTGGTCATGAAGACAGGGGCGTTCCTGCTCAACGTCGGCTTTGTGGCGATCCTTGCGCTCGGCCTCCTCGAACTCTGGCACATGTACGCGTACGCCGTGGTCCGCGGGACGTTCATGGCGTTCGACCAGCCCGCCCGCATGGGCCTCGTGCCCTCCGTCGTGCCCGAGACACACGTCACGAACGCCGTCGCGTTGATGAGCGCAACGCAGAACACGATGCGCATCTTCGGAGCAGCAAGCGGCGGGATCCTCTACGGCGTGTTCGGCGCGACCGGAGCATTCGCCTTGATTGCCCTCGTCTACGCCATCCCCGTCTTCTCCACGTATATGCTGAGGGTCGCGCCTATCAGGAGCGGTGTGGCGCGCAGCGCGAGCGGGCTCACCGGCGGGCTGCTCGAGGGCCTGCGCTTCACCTTCACGCACCCGGCGATCCGCGGTGTGCTGCTGCTCTCGATGATCTACTTCATGTTCGGGATGTCGTTCCTCCAGGTCTTCGCCCCGCTCTTTGCCGAGAAGGTGTTCGACATCGGCAGCACCGGCTTCGGCGGCATGACGGCGCTGATGGGCGTCGCCGCCCTGCTCGCGTCCTTGCTGATCGCCACGCAGCAGCCAACCCGCCTGGGCGTGATCCTGCCGTTGATGACGGCGGTGTTCGGCGCAGCGCTGGTCCTGCTCTCGCTGACCAGCTACATCCCCGGGCCGGCCGGTTTCGTCATCCCGTTCGCAATGCTCGCCGTCCTCGGCGGGCTGCAAAGCGCCTATATGGCGCTCACGCGCTCGGCCTTGCTGCTGACGGCGCCGCCGCGCATGCACGGGCGAGTGTTCGGCGTGCTCACGCTCGATCGCGCCTTCATGACCGCCGGCGGGGCTGCCGCCGGGTTCCTTTCGGACGGCATCGGCGTGCAGCCGGCCCAGATCGCCTTCGGCCTCGTCCTGATCGTCGGCGCCCTCGCGATCTTCGCACTGGCGGGCGACTTCCGGCGCAGCCGGGCGGGCGCGCACTTCGAGGTTCCCGAGAGCGAGGCGCGCGAGCCCGCGGGCGTCGTCGCGGAGCGCTGACCCGACCGCCCCGCGCTGCACGCTACTCGCGCGCACTGGTACCCTCGCCCACCAGGGCAATCCGTGCCTCACCTGCGGCGCGTCACGACACCGGGAGGACGCCATGCCTCGCTACCTGATCGTCGCGGACCAGACCGCCACCAGCCCCGAGCTCGTCTCGAGGGCGAAGGAGTTGTCGGACGAGCACGCGGGCTCCACGTTCGCGCTGCTGCTGCCGGCGCTGCTGCCCTCGCACGTGCGGGGCGGCCCCTTCGACGCCGTCACGCGCGGCCGCGCCGAGCAGGCGCGCACGATGCTGGAGCGCGCGGGCGTCACCGTGGAGCGCACCACCATCGGCGACGCCGCCCCGCTGCTCGCGATCGAGGACGAGCTCGACGAGCACCCCGGCGCCTACGACGAGCTGCTGCTCTGCACGCTGCCCGCCAGCATCTCCCGCTGGCTGCGCCTCGACATCCTCGACCAGGCGCGGCGGCGCTTCGAGTTGCCGATCCGGCACATCGAGGCGCAGCTCCCGAGTCGCCTCGAGTTCCGCCGCGCCACGCTGCGCGATCACGAGCGCATCCAGGCGCTGTGGGACGAGTCGCGCCTCGAGACCGTCGACGAGGACGAGTGGGAGACGCTGATCACCAGCCCCGGCGCGATCGCGCTCGTCGCCGAGGAGGAAGGCGCGCTGGTTGGCGCGATCGTCGCCACGGTCGACGGCTGGCGCGCCTACGTCTACCACGTCGCCGTCGTGCCCGCGCGCCGCCGCCGAGGCGTCGCGCAGGCGCTCTTCGCCGAGGCCCACGCGCACCTCGCGCGGGCCGGGAACCGGATCATCTACGTGATGGTCAACGAGGAGAACGACGCGGGCATGGCGCTGCTGCGCTCGCTCGGCTACCGCACGCAGGGCGACGTCGTAATGGTGCACCAGCTCGAGGCCTGAGCCCGCGGCGACCCCGGAGCGCCTCGATTTCCGCACGCCGCGCGGACGGCCCCCGGGCCGCGTATCATGCCGACTGCAAAGCAGTAGGAGGGGGTAACGCATGACCACCGGCCGCATCGTCGTCGTCAAGGAGTACAACGAGCCGTTCGTCATCGAGGAGTACGCCGTCCCCGAGCCGGAACCGAACGGCATGATCCTGCGTATGACGCAGGCAGGCGTCTGCGGCTCCGACCTCCACACCTGGCGCGGCGACCAGATCAACGTCCCGCTCCCGCCCTCCGGCAAGAACATGGGCCACGAGGGCACCGGCGTGGTCTGGAGCCTCGGCGCGGGCCGCACGACCGACTCGCTGGGCCGCCCGCTCGAGGAGGGCGACCGCGTGATGTACGCGGCGATCTTCCCCTGCAACAACTGCTACCAGTGCGGCCGCGGCGAGCACAACTGGTGCTCCGACCGCCAGGCCGGCATCGGCGCGCGCATCGCCGGCGACTGGCCCTACTTCACCGGCACCTACGCGGACTACTTCTGGATCCCCGCGAACCACCCCGTCTACAAGGTGCCGGACGAGCTGCCCGACTCCGTCCTCGGCTGGATCAACTGCGCGATGGGCACCGTCACGGAGGGCCTCCTCCGCTCCGGGCTCGGCGAGGGCGACTACCTGGTGGTCCAGGGCGCGGGCGGCCTCGGCCTCAACGCCACGGCGATGGCGAAGGACATGGGCGCGCACCGCGTGATCGTGCTCGACCGCATCCCCGAGCGGCTCGCGCTAGCCGAGGAGTTCGGCGCCGACTACACGATCAACATCGACGAGTACGACAGCCTCGAGGCGCGGCGCGACCGCATCTTCGAGCTCACAGACGGCCGCGGCGCCAACTACGTGATGGAGCTCGTCGGGCGCGCCGAGCTGCTGGTCGAGGGCCTCGAGTACCTCACCAATGGCGGCACCTTCGTCGAGATCGGCGACATCGTGCGAGGCCGCACGGTGGCGATCGACCCGTCCACGATCCTGCGCGGCAAGAAGATCATGGGCTCCTCGATGTACCGGCCGCACCTGCTGCCGGTGATGATGGAGATGCTGGTCAAGAACCTCGACAAGCGGCCGTACACCAAGCTGGTGTCCGACAACTACTCGCTCGACGACGTGAACGAGGCGTTCGCGCAGGCCGAGTGGAACGAGCGCCAGACGCAGATCTCGCGCGCGATGCTCGTGCCGTAGCGCCGGAGGCAGCGAGGCTTCGAACCGCCCGGCGTCGATCGCGTACGCTGGCGGCGATGGACGTCTACCTCCTCGACGGCACGTACGAGCTGTTCCGCCACTTCTACGCGGTGCCCCCGCATCGCGACCGCGACGGCAACGAGGCCGGCGCGGTCGTCGGCGTGCTCGAATCCGTGCTGCGCCTCTTCGGCGAGGGCGTCACCCACCTCGGCGTGGCGACCGACCACGTGATCGAGTCGTTCCGCAACGACCTCTGGCCCGGCTACAAGACCGGCGAGGGCATCGACCCGGCCCTGTTCGGCCAGTTCGGCCCGCTCGAGGACGCGCTGCAGGCCCTCGGCGTGCGCGTCTGGCCGATGGTCGACCTCGAGGCCGACGACGCGCTCGCGGCCGCCGCCGTGCTGGCCGCCGAGGACGCCTCGGTGCGCCGCGTCGTGATTGCGACGCCGGACAAGGACCTCTCGCAGTGCGTCGGCGGCAAGATCGTCCAGCTCGACCGCCGCAACCGCGAGACGCGCGACGCCGCGGCCGTCGAGGAGCGCTTCGGCGTCCCGCCCGCCGCGATCCCGGACTACCTCGCGCTCGTCGGCGACAGCGCCGACGGCTTTCCCGGCCTGCCCGGCTGGGGCGCGAAGTCGACCGCCACCGTGCTCGCCCGCTACGGCCACATCGAGGCGATCCCGGCCGACCCGGACGCCTGGGACGTGAGGGTGCGCGGCGCGGCGAAGCTGGCCGCGACGCTCGCCGAGCAGCGCGACCTCGCCTTCCTCTTCCGCGACCTCGCCACGCTGCGCACGGACGCCGAGGTCTTCGCCTCCGTCGACGAGCTGCGCTGGACCGGCCCCACGGCGGACTTCGCCGCCGTCGCCGAGCAGCTGCGCGCGCCCGCCCTGCTCACCCGCGCCGAATCGGTCGCCCAGCGCGCGAGCGCGTAGAATCCGCCGCGTGCCGGAGGCGTCATGCAGGACTTCGAGGGCAAGGTCGCCGTCATCACGGGCGGAGCGAGCGGGATCGGCTTCGGCATGGCCGAGCGCTTCGCCGCCGCGGGCATGACGGTGGTCCTCGCCGACATCGACGAGGACGCGCTGCCGGAGGCCGAGTCGCGCCTCGCCGAGCACGGCGCGAGCGCCCTCGGCGTGCCAGTCGACGTCGCCGACCCCGATCAGGTCGACGACCTCGTGCGCCGCGTGCTGGACGAGTTCGGCGCGGTGCATGTGCTCTGCAACAACGCCGGCGTGAACTCGCCGGACGGGCCGATCTGGGAGGTCTCGCAGGAGGACTGGGAGCGCGTCATCGCGATCAACCTGCGCGGCGTGATCCACGGCATCCGCAGCTTCCTGCCGCACATGCTGGCCCAGGACTCCGAGGGCTGCATCGTCAACACCGCCTCGGCGGCCGGCCTCGGCTCGCGGCCGGGCATCTCGCCCTACGTGGCGACGAAGCACGCGGTCGTCGCACTCACCGAGTCGCTGCACCACGACCTCGTGGCTGCCGGGTCGAAGCTGCGCGCGGCCGTGCTCTGTCCGGGCCGGATCCGCACGCCGATGATGGCGGCGCACCTGGAGCGCGAGGGCAAGGACGTCGAGGAGGCAGCCGCCGGCTACCTGCTGCCGAGCCAGGTCGGCGATCTGGTGTTCGAGTCGATCCGCGACGAGCGTTTCTACATCCTTACCCACCCCGAGGGCGAGAAGGATCGCGTCAAGGGGGCCGCAGACGATATCCTGCTCGGGCGCGACCCGACGCATTCGCCGCCGATCCACTAGCCAGCAGCCGCGTCAGCCAGGTCAGGAGCCCGCATGAGCAGCGAAGCCGTTCTCCAGCCGCAGCCCGAGGGCATCCCGCTTCCTTACCCCACCCCGGTCTCGGAGCCGCACTGGGAGGGCTGCAAGCGCGGCGAGCTAATGGTGCAGCGCTGCGTCGAGTGCGAGGGCTACGTCTTCATCCCGCAACCGGCCTGCACATTCTGCCTGAGCGAGGAACTCGAGTGGGTCCGGAGCAGCGGCAAGGGCACCGTCTACAGCTGGACCACCGTCTACCGCCCGCAGCAGCCAAGCTTCGAGACGCCCTACATCTCGGCAATCATCGAGGTGGAAGAGGGCTGGTACATGATGACCAATCTGATCGACATGTCCGTCGACGACGTCCGTATCGGCCTCCCCGTCGAGGTCGTCTTCCACGCCATCAACGACGAGATCACGCTCCCCTACTTCCGCCCGGCGGGGTAGTCCTCCGGGCGCTCCGGTGCGCCCGCCTACGTATCCGAGAACGCAGAACCGCGGCGCTCGACGCCGCCGCCCGTGGCGTGGTCGATGACGCCGCACTCGACGAGGAACGGCTGGCTGTGCACGACGCGGCCGGAGAAGCGCTCGGCGGGCTCGGAGACCAGCCACAGCGCCGCTTGCGCCATGTGGTCGGCCGGCTCCGTGACCACCGCAGCGAGGTTCGCGCCCGGACCGAGCTCGCTCGCCGTCGCCCCCGGCGTCGGCACCAGGTTCGAGGGCGAGAGCGCGCTGACGGCGATGCGGTGCGGCCACAGCTCGGCCGCCAGCCCCTGCGTGAAGCGCTCCAGCGCCGCCTTCGAGGCCCCGTACATCGTCCCCGCGTCGACACGCTCCTGCTCGGCGTAGGGCGAGCGGCCGGGCCCGCCCGAGCTGCTCGACGAGATGTTGCAGATCGCGCCCCGCCCCCGCTCGATCATCCCCGGCAGCACGAGCTGCGAGAGGTAGAACGGCGCGTGGATGTTGACGTCGAAGCCCAGCTTCCAGCGCCGCAGCGGGAACTCGGTCAGCGGATGGTAGGTGGTCATCGCCGCGTTGTTGACGAGCACGTCGACGCGCCCGAACGCGTCGACGGTCTGCGCGACGATCGCCTCGCAGCCGTCCTCGCTGCCGACGTTCGCCTGGATGGCGATCGCCGTGCCGCCTGCCTGCTCGATCGTCTCAACCGTGCCGCGCAGCGAGCCCTCGAGGCGGTGATCGCCCTCCTCCAGCGTGCGCGCGACGCAGGCGACCTGCGCGCCCTCGGCGGCGAACAGCTCCGCGATCGCCTTGCCGATCCCGCGGCTGGTCCCCGTCACGATCGCCACCCGGTCGTCGAGCCGGCCCATCTTCGCCTCCGTCCCTCGCGCCAACCTCGAGCGGAGTTGCCGCCTCGCGAGCACTGTAGAGCGCTGCCGCCGGGGCCGCATCGCCGGCGCGTCGCGCGGCGCGGCGCGTCTTGCCGCTCGTTACCCCATCGCGCACACTGGATTCGCCGCTCCCCGATAGCTCAATTGGTAGAGCGAGCGGCTGTTAACCGCTAGGTTCGTGGTTCGAGTCCACGTCGGGGAGCCAGCTCTTATGTCCACACCGGGCGACTGAAGCACAGGTCGGCAGCATCGAGGGCCACTGCCAGGGCGCGCCGGCGACCCCGCGCGCCCGCTACTGCGACGAGTCGCCCTCGACGATGAAGCGCGGCAGGAGGCGGTCGAGCCAGCCGGGCAGCCACCAGTTGCGCTCGCCCAGCAGCGCCATCGTCGCGGGCACCAGCAGCATCCGCACCACGGTCGCATCGAGCGCCACCGCGACCGCGAGGCCGAGGCCGAACATCTTGAGCGTGCGGTACTCTTCGAACACGAAGCTGCCGAAGATGAAGACCATGATCAGGGCCGCCGCGGTGATCAGGTGCGCCGTCGAGGCAAGGCCGTGGGCGACCGAGTCCTTCGCCTTGCCGCTGCGGAAGTAGGCCTCCCGCATGCGGGTCAGCAGGAACACCTCGTAGTCCATCGAGAGCCCGAAGACGATCGCGAACATCATCATCGGGATGAACGGATCGATCGGGCCTCCGGCGATGCCGATCAGTGAGCCCAGCCAGCCCCACTGGAAGACCGCCACGACGACGCCGAACGCGGCGGCGATCGAGAGCAGGTTCATGATCACGGCCTTGATCGGCACCAGGATCGAGCGGAAGACGAGCATCAGCAGCACGAACGAGAGCGCGAGCACCACGCCGACGAAGAGCGGGATGCGACCCGCCAGGTACGTGGTGAAGTCGATGCTCGACGCCATCATCCCGGTGACCTTGACGTCGAGCGTGCTCCCGGCGACGGCCGAGGGCACGACGTCCTCGCGCAGGCTCCGCACCAGGTCGGAGGTCGCCTCGTCCTGCGGCGCGGTCTCCGGGACGACCTGGATGATGTAGGCCGGAGCGTTCGCGGGGTCCAAGGGGTCACTTGGCAGCGGCCCGTTCGCCACGGCCACGCCCTCCGCGCTGCCGAGCGCCTCGACGAGCGTCGCGAGCGCCGCGCGGTCAGCGTCGACGGTCGGCTGCGCGGTGACGATCAGCGGCCCGTTGAAGCCGGGCCCAAAGCCCTCGGCCAGCAGGTCGTAAGCGCGTCTCGTCGTCGACTCCTCCGGGAAGTTGCTCTCGTCCGGGAAGTTGAGGCGCAGCGAGGGGATCGGGGTGGCCACCGCCAGGAGCACCGCGGCGCCAGCGATCAGCGCCACCCACGGGTGTGCCTGCACCCAGCGACTCCAGCGCCAGGCAAGGGTGCGCTGCAGCGGCCGCGGCGCCCGCCTCGGTACGATCCAGCGAAGCGGCGGCAGGACGTATCCCGCGAGCAGCACGAGCAGCGCCAGTGGCAGGCCGAGCAACAGCGGGCGGAAGCCCAGGCCCAGGCCCAGCAGCGCCACCGCGGCGAGCCCGGCAGCCACCAGCCCGCGCCAGCGCGTGATCTCGATCCGCTCGCGCACGAACCCGATCAGGGCCGGCAACAGCGTGACCGAGGCGGCCATCGTGGCGGCCACGGTCAGCGCCGCGCTCACGGCCAGCCCGGTGACGAACGGCAAGCCGATCAGGATCATGCCCAGCAGCGAGATCACGACGGTGACTCCCGCGAAGATGACGGCCCGACCGGCCGTATCGATCGCCCGGTACATCGGTCGCGTGGCGCCGCTGCTGCCGTTGCCGTGGATGCCGTCGCGGTAGCGGTTGACGATGAACAGCGCGTAGTCGATACCGACACCGAGCCCGATCATCGCACCGATCGAGACCGCGAACTCCGGGATCGCGAGCAGGTTCGAGAGCAGCGCGGTCAGCGCCGAGCCGAGCCCGACGCCCGCGCCGGCGACCGCGATCGGGAGACCCATCGCCAGCACCGAACCGAAGGCCACGATCAGCACCACGATGGCGAAAGCGAGGCCAATGAACTCCGACTCGGGCGTCTGGAGCGGAGCCAGCGCGTCGCCGGCGATCTCCACCTGCAGGCCCGGCCGATCCGGCGCCATCGCGGCGATCTCGGCCCCAATCTCCGGGGCCCGACCGAAGTCGATGTCCGGCGAGAGGTTAAGGCTGGCGTAGGCGATGCGGCCGTCCGGGCTGATCTGGTGACCCTGCTGGGTGTGCAGGGTGAACGGAGCGTCGCCCGAGGGCGGGGCGTCGCCACCGGGGATCTGATGGAGTTGCTCGGGCGCGTAGGGGCTGGTCACGATCACGCCCTCGAGGGCCGAGACGTCCGCCAGCATCCCTTCGATCGCGGCGCGCACCTCCGGATCGCGGATGCCGGACTCGGCACGGAAGACGATGGCACCGCCGGCACGACCCGCGCGATCGCCGAAGTACTCCGTGAGCACCTCGCGCCCGCTCCGGCTCTCCGAGTCCGGCGGCTCGAACCGTGCGTCGTACGCCGAGCCGACGACGAGGAAGGCGACGACCACCGCGACGATGATCGCGATCCAGCCGGCGACCGTCTTGCGCGGGTTGCTGAAGCACCACACGCCGACCCGGGCAAGCATCGGATCCCCCTGTGAGCGGGCGCGTTCGCGGTGAGGTGCGGACACGCCTCCCGTGGCCATTCGGCGGGCGGTCCGCCCGCCTCGAGGGCTCGTGATCCCGCGAGTCCAGACTACCAGCGCGGCCGGGGAAATTCACACCGGCGGCGCGGCCGCCGGCTACGCGGCGGAGGCGATCCGCCGCACCCGCTCGCGCCAGTCGTCGGCGGCGAGGTCAACGATCTCCGCCTGCGGCGGCTTGCCCTTCTCGAGGGTCAGGTACGCCACATGGCCGAGGCGCGGGCTCATGTTGCGCGGCAGCGTCGCGCTGCCCGGGTTCACCACGAGGATCTCCTCCAGCCAGTCGATCCGCTCGTAGTGCGTGTCGCCGCAGACGATGATGTCCGGCCGCGCGCCTCCCAGGTACTGGTTGAGGAGGTGCTCCAGCTCCCAGTTGAGCGGCTCGAAGATGTGCAGCAGCGCGATCGTGAAGCCCTCGAGCTCGAGGAAGTGCACGGGCTTGATGCGCGGGTCGTCCTTCAGGTGCGGGTCGTGGTTGCCCTCGGCGGCGTAGATCGGCGCGATCTGCTCCAGCTCGTCGAGCACGCGCGCGACCACCAGATCGCCGGCGTGGAAGATCAGGTCGACGCCCTCGAGCGCCTCGAGAATCTCCGGGAAGATCTCAGGCGCCTCGGGGACGTGCGTGTCGCTGAGGATGCCGATCCGCACGCGGACTCAGGACGAGTCGCGGGAGGGCAGGCTGACGACCACCGGGCCGGGACCAACCGAGGTGCCCTGCGACATCTCCGAGCGGATCATCAGCTCCACCAGGTGCTCGCCGTTCTCCACCCACTTGCGCTTGACCTCGCCGGAGGTGGTCACGGCCTCGCCGACGACGTTGAAGATGTTCATGCGGAACGGGCCGGTCTTCTTGAAGCGGCCCGCGAGGCCGGCGTACTCGCGCACGCAGCGCTCCCACCAGCCCTGGATGAAGCCGTTGTTGGCGTACATCTCCGGCGCGCCGGTCGCGATCGAGACCGGGCTGTTGTGGTGGATCTGGTTGAAGTCGCGGTTCGCCCCGGCCTCGACGATCAGCCGCGCGATCGTGACGTTGATCGTGACCGGCGGGACGGGGTCGCCCTCCTGCACGTCCTCGAAGTAGCGCTGCTGCGACCAGTCGATCTCGTCTACTGCGCCGACGTCGACGTTGCGGATCGCCAGCAGGTCCTCCTCCTCCGGCTCCTCGTCTTCCTCCGCGGGCGGTGGCGCCGAGGCCGACGGCCGAGGCGTGTCGAACGCGACGTAGCGGTAGCCGCCGTTGCGCAGCAGCGCGACCAGCTCGCCGCGCTGGTTGACGACCTGGCGCTCCCAGATCATGAACGCGCCCCGGCCCACCCGAGTCTCGCGAGGCAGGCACGAGGTCAGCTTGCGGCCCTTTATCGTGAGCCGATCGCCGACGACCGGCGGCTCGTGGTACTCGATCTCGATGTCCGTGGCGAAGCCCGCCGTCGTCGGCGGCTCCGGCGGCTGCGGCATCACCGGGCCGCGCGCCCTCGGGATGTCGACGTGCGGGTGCGCCAGCGGGTAGCGCGTGCCCTGCCCGGGCCGCCAGAGGCCGACGTCGATCCAGGTCGAGGAGACGCCGCTGTGCGGCGCGAGGATGCCTGCGTAGCCGTGGGCCTTCGCGACCTCCTCGTCGTAGTGGAGCGGGCACGAGAACTCGAGCGGCTCGCAGTAGCGGCGGATCGTGGCTCGCTCGATCTCGTCGACGGCGGTCGCTTCGATGCCACCCGAGAAGTCCTGCCCGACGACGTCGACCGTCGGTTGCCAGGCTTGCGTCCAGTCATCGCTCATCGAGTCACTCCTCTGCACCCCCGCCCCCACCGCAGCCCGTCAGTGGCGGCCCGACAGTTCGTAGCGAAGGGTCCGGCGCGGTGTCAATAGGCGGAAGCCCGGCTGCCCGCGGGCGCGGGGCTGTGCGCCCGTCCGGCGAGGCACTATCCTGCCCTCGTGACACACCTCATCTTCGACGAGCGCCATGAGCTGGACCGGCCGATCCTGATCGCGGCATGGTCCGGGTGGAACGACGCCGGCGAGTCCGCGACCGGCGCGATCCGCTTCATGCTGCGCCGCTGGCGCTCGAAGGCCTTCGCGCACATCGACCCGGAGTACTTCTACGACTTCACGCAGGCCCGTCCCAAGGTGAAGCTCGAGGAGGGCGAGCGCGTCCTCGAGTGGCCGCAGAACAAGTTCTCGGCGCGGCGCCGCGAGGGCGACACGCCGGACCTCGTGCTGCTGGAGGGCGTGGAGCCGCATCTCTCCTGGCACGCCTACTCCGACACGATCATGGAGTGCTGCGAGACGCTCGGCATCGACACCGTGATCACCCTCGGGGCGCTGCTCGCGGAGGCGAGCCACACCCGGCCGATCCGGGTCTCCGGCAGCTCCGAGGACGCCGGGCTGCGCGAGCAGCTCGGCCTCGAGCCGCCGCGCACGACCGGCTACCAGGGACCGACCGGCATCGTCGGCGTGCTCAACAACCGCCTCCGCGACGCCGGCTTCCGCACGGCCTCGATGTGGGCGAACGTGCCGCACTACGTGAACGCCTCGCCCAACCCCAAGGGCGCGCTCGCCATCCTCGAGCAACTCAACGCCAGCCTGAACCTCGAGCTCAGCCTGCACGACCTGGAGGTCTTCGCCGCCCGTTTCGACGCGCAGGTCGGGGCCGAGATCGCGAAGAACCCGGAGATGGCAGAGTACGCCCGCCGCATCGAGGAGCAGCTCGAGGAGCAGGAGCAGGAAGAGGCCGCCGCCGAGGAGGAAGCCGCCTCGGGAGGCAGCGCCGCCCTGCCCGACGCCCAGGACATGGTCGACGAGCTGGAGCGCTTCCTGCGCGAGCAGCGCGACGGCGAGTAGCAGCCGGCAGCCAGCTCGGCCTCGTGGGTCGTTCGGGAACGGCGCAGGCGCCGCCGTCGTTAAGCACCCATTACACCCCGCATCGGAGCTGGAGTGGGACCACCCGGGTGCGCAACATCCTCCGATCGTTTGCGACGCCGCTCCTGTTGGCAGCCGCGCTGACTGCGGCGAGCGTCCTCGTGGGCTGCACCGGCGCGCCGGACGAGCGGCCCCCGCCGCCGGCCACGCCGCCACCCACACCAACAGCCACCGCGGCGCCGATCGCCACGCCCGCGCCAACGCCGACCGTCACTCCGAGGCCGACCGCCACGCCGCCGACCACCGCCTCGCCAGGGGCCACCGCCTCGATCGCGACCGCTCCGACGGCGACTCCAGCGCCCACTGCCACACCCGCGCCCGCGCCGACCGCCATCCCGACGCCCTCACCTACTGCCACCCCACCGCCCAGCGCCACGCCGACGCCTGCGCCGACGGCGGCTCCAACGCCCTCGCTCGCGCCGACGCCCACCGCAAGCCCGACTCCGCTTCCCGCCGAACCCCATGGCATCGAGATCACGCCGATCACGCGAGGCGAGGCGCGACCGCTGCCCGTGAACATCGCTCTCTACTATCGAGTCACCCAGTGTTACGCCTGCGGGCACGGGTTCGGCGACCTCAGGCGGGTCGTCTTCGATGAGGCTGCCGGGGCGTATCGCGAGGACCGCCTCGCGGCGTTCTTCGATGACAGGGGGCTCGTGGACAGCGCCCGCATCAGCCGGGACGGGCAAGAGATCGCATTCATGGTCTGCCGTAGCGGACACTACTGCGGAGCCGAGTACGCGCAAAACTTCCCGGATCCGGATGCGGACCAGGAACTCTGGATCTCGGGAGACGCCGGACGGACGTGGAGGCTCCTCGGCGCGGCGCTCCCAGGCTCCGTGATCGTGGACGCACGCGATGGTGACGTACTCGTCGAGGAGCGGAACTACTGGTCCGAACCTCACCGCCAGCGGAGCGAACTGACCGACGAAGCGTGGGCGGCGGTCCTGGCGCGGCTGAGCGGCCTGGGGCTCCTCGACAGTACGGAGGGCTGGGAGAAGCGCTCTCGCTGGATCGTCTCAGGCGATGAGCCGCCACCTCGATCCGAGCCGGAACCCCCGAGGCTGGGCGGTCTCACATGGAGACGCGTCGGCGCCATGCCTGACGGCGCGATCATGTGGGCAGCGGAAGGCCAGGAGGAACACTTGCTGGCCATCACGGACGAGCGGAGAAATGTTCAGAGGGTGTACGGCGCGGACGCGTGGCGGTGGGGCCCCGATCCGAACGGCGACCCCCGCCGGATCCCGGTCGCGGCGACCGATGACGTGCTTGTACGGAATTCGCGGACAAGCCAGCCGCCCGCCCCTGGGCTCGAACGGATAGCCACGGCTGAGCTGATTGACCTCGCCACGGCCACCATCCGTGAACTTGAGGGCCTGACTCTCCCGGGAGCGGTCGGACCCGGCCCGGACTCGGCCCGCAACGAGTTCTACCTGTTCTGGGCCGCCCGGCCCGCGCCCGACCAGCCGTCGAGGTAGACCGGGGCGACGCGAAGTACCGGCTGAGGCCAGCCGAACCCGTGTAGCCTCCCCTCGCCCCACGCTCCGGCCGCGATTGGGCGCTGACGGCGTCAGGTGGTACGATGCGCGGCAGCAATCGCAGGCGCTCTTTAATCCGGTCCAGCGAGGCCGGGAAGGACGCAGCAGATGAATGCTCTCACGTTTGCGGTACCGGGACGCGCGCCGTCCCACCCTCGTTTCCCCTCCCCGGAACGCGGAGGGGCTTTTTTTGCCCACCAGCAGCTCCCCACCCCATCGCGGAGCCGCCTCTTTGGCTGACCCGACCGAACAGGCTGAACACGCGCGCAGCGAGGACCTCGCGGCCGCTCGCGGCGGCGGGCCGCTGCTCGACGCCGACGGCATCGGGCGCACCACGCGCCGCCTCGCCCACGAGATCGTCGAGCGTAACGGCGGGCTCGACCAGCTCGTGCTCGTCGGCATTCCCAGCCGCGGCGCCGTCCTCGCCGAACGCCTCGCCGAGCTGATCGCCGGCTTCGAGGGCACGCGGCCGCCCCTCGGGAGGCTCGACATCACGCTGCACCGCGACGATCTCGCCTCGCGCGGGCTGCGCAGCGTGCCGCGCAGCAGCGACCTGCCCGATATCGAGGGCCGCAACGTGGTCCTCGTCGACGACGTGCTCTTCACCGGCCGCACCGTGCGCGCCGCCATGGACGCGCTCAACGACTTTGGACGCCCGCACCGCGTGAGCCTCGCGGTGCTGATCGACCGCGGACACCGCGAGCTGCCGATCCGCGCCGACGTGGTCGGCAAGAACATCCCCACCGCTCGCGGCGACCAGGTGCAGGTGCTGCTCGACGAGGTCGACGGCCGCGACGCCGTCGTCGTCATCCCCGGAAGGGATAGACCGTGACCACCGAGACACACGAGACCTCCGGCGCGAGCGCCGCGCCGCTGCTCCCGGGGAGCGGCGAGCCGCTCGGAACCGCGCCCGCGCCCGGCCCGTGGCGCCATCGCCACGTGCTGGACCTCGACGACTTCGGGGCCGACGAGATCATCACGGTGCTCGAGCTCGCGGGGCAGATGGCGGAGGTGCTGGAGCGGCGCATCGCGCGCGTGCCGGCGCTGCGCGGCCACACCATCGTCAACCTCTTCTATGAGCCTTCGACGCGGACGCGCGCCTCCTTCGAGCTGGCCGGCAAGGTGCTGGGCGCGGACGTGCTCTCGGTCAGCGCCAGCACCTCCTCGGTGCAGAAGGGCGAGTCGCTGATCGACACGGTGCGGACGCTGCGCGCGATGGGCGCGGGCATCCTGGTGATGCGCCACGCCTCGTCGGGCGCGCCCTACCTCGCCGCACGGCACACCGACGCGGCGATCGTCAACGCCGGCGACGGCGCGCACGCGCACCCCACGCAGGCGCTGCTCGACCTCTACACGATGCGCCGCCACTTCGGAGACCTCGAGGGGAAGCGCGTCGTCATGGTCGGCGACATCGCCCACTCGCGTGTCGCGCGCTCGGACCTCTGGGGCCTCGCCGCGATGGGCGCGGAGGTCGTGGTCTGCGGACCGCCCACGCTGCTGCCGCAGGGCCTGCGGCCCGGCGACCGCCCCGATCACGCCGAGGCGGCGCTGCCCCACGTCGAGGTCGAGACGGACATCGAACGAGCGATCGAGGGCGCGCACGTCGTGATGGCGCTGCGACTGCAGAGCGAGCGCCAGCAGGGCGGTCTCCTGCCCTCGCTGCACGAGTACTCGCTGCACTACCAGGTCACGGCAAAGCGCCTCGCGCGGGCGCACCCGGACCACCTGCTGATGCATCCCGGTCCCAAGAACGAGGGCATCGAGATCGCTCGCGAGGTCGCCGGCGGCGGCCGCTCGATGATCGAGGAGCAGGTCACGAACGGCGTGGCCGTGCGCATGGCGCTGCTCTACCTGCTGGCGCTGGGCCGCGACGCCGCGGCCGCGAGCGCCGGGGAGGGGGCATCGTGAGCACACTTGCCATCCACAACGGCCGCGTGATCGACCCCGCCCTCGGGCGCGACGGCATCGCCGACGTGGTGATCGTCGACGGGCGCGTCGCCCGCGTGGGGCCGAACGAGGGCGACGCGGTGATCGAGGCGGACCGCATCGACGCGACCGGGCTGGTGGTGACGCCCGGCTTCGTCGACCTGCACGTCCACCTGCGCGAGCCCGGCTTCGAGTACAAGGAGACGATCGCGACCGGCACGCTGGCCGCCGCGCGCGGCGGCTTCACCACCGTCTGCGCGATGCCGAACACGGACCCCCCGCTGGACCGGCGCGCCGCCGTCGAATCCGTGCTGCGCCAGGCCGAGGAACACGCCGCCGTGCGCGTGCTGCCCCTCGGCTGCATCACCCGCGAGCGCGCCGGCAAGGAGCTCGCGCCCGCGGGCGAGCTGGCGCAGGCCGGCGTCGTCGCGCTCTCCGACGACGGCGACGCGGTCGCCGACGCGCGGCTGATGCGCCACGCCCTCGAGTACGCCGGCGCCTTCGGGCTGCCGATCTCGCAGCACTGCGAGGATCCCGCGCTGGTGCATGAGGGACAGATGCACGAGGGCTGGGTAGCCACCCGCCTCGGGCTGCGCGGCCGCCCTGCGAGCGCGGAGGAGACTTTCGTCGCGCGCGACATCGCCCTCGCCGATCTGGCCGGGGCGCACCTGCACATCGCCCACGTGTCGACCGCCGGCTCGGTCGCGCTGATCCGCGCCGCCCGCGAGCGCGGCGTGCACATCACCGCCGAGGTCACGCCGCACCACCTCGCACTCACCCACGAGGAGGTCGCCTTCGGTTGGTCCGGCTCGCAGGTCGCCGCCAACGGCGGGGGCGCGAACGGCTACGGCAGCATCGCCTATCACTCCAACGCCAAGGTCAACCCGCCGCTGCGCTCGCACGGCGACATGGACGCCTGCGCCGAGGCGCTGCGCGACGGCGTGATCGACGCGATCGCGACGGACCACGCGCCGCACGCCGTCTCCGACAAGGAGATCGAGTTCGACCTCGCCGATGCCGGCATCAGCGGGCTGGAGACCGCCCTCGGCCTCTCGATGAGCCTCGTCCACGCGGGACGCATCGAACTGCCGACGCTGATCGAGCGGCTCACCGCCGGGCCCGCCCGCGCCTGGAACCTCGACCAGCGCCCCGGCCTCGAGGGCCTCGGCACGCTCTCGCCGGGCGCCGTCGGCGACGTCGCCATCCTCGACCCGGACGCCGCCTGGACCGTGAAGCCCGAGGAGTTCGCCTCGATGGGCAAGAACACGCCAATCGCCGGCCGCGAGCTGCGCGGCCGCGTGCTCGCGACCGTCTTCGGCGGGCGCGTGGTGCACGCGCTGGAAGGGATCGCCCTGTGAGCGAGCCGCGTCCGGCCGCACGCCTCGTGCTCGCGGACGGCCGCGTCTTCGAGGGCGAGGGCTTCGGCGCGCCCGTCGCCGCCACCGGCGAGGTGGTCTTCAACACCTCGATGACCGGCTACCAGGAGGCGCTCACCGACCCCTCCTACGGCGGCCAGATCCTGACGATGACCTACCCGCTGCAGGGCAACTACGGCGTCAACGCCGGCGACGACGAGAGCGCGCGCATCCAGGTGCGCGGCTTCGTCGTGCGCGAGCTGACCGACCTGCCCTCCCACTGGCAGAGCCTCGGCCGCCTCGACGAGTACCTCGCCAGGGCCGGCGTGCCGGCGATCGCCGGCATCGACACGCGCGCGCTGACGCGCCACCTGCGCTCGCACGGCGTGGTGATGGGCACAATCACCCGCGACGAGTCGCCGACCGAGGCGCTTGCCCGGCTGCACAGCGAGCCCATGTACGGCACCGAGGACTACGTCGCCGAGGTCTCCACCCCGGTCCCCTACGAGTTCGGCGAGGGCGCGGACAACGGCGACGGGCCGCGACCGCACATCGTCGTCGTCGACCTCGGCGTGAAGCGCAACATCATGCGGCACCTGCGTCGCCGCGGCTGCCGCGTCACCGCCGTGCCGAGCACGGCGAGCGCCGAGGACGTGCTGGCGCACGGCCCGGACGGCGTGCTGCTCTCGCCCGGCCCGGGCGATCCGATGCTGCTCGACCACGTCGTCGAGGCCTCGCGTGGCCTCGTCGGGCGCACACCGCTGATGGGGATCTGCCTCGGGCACCAGGTGCTCGGCCGCCTCTTCGGCGCCTCCACCTACAAGCTGAAGTTCGGCCATCGCGGCGCGAACCACCCGGTGATCGACAAGCCCACCGGGCGCGTCTACATCACCTCGCAGAACCACGGCTACGCCGTCGACGGCGACGGGCTCGACGCCGCTGTCGAGGTGGACCAGGTGCACCTCAACGACGGCACCGTCGAGGGCCTGCGGCACCGTGAGCTGCCGCTGTTCACCATCCAGTACCACTCGGAAGCCTCGCCGGGCCCGCACGACACCGAGTTCCTGTTCGACCGCTTCCTCGAGAGCGTGCGCGACGAGGGGAGCCGCTGATGGCCGAGTCGCAGCCGCCCCAGGGGCCACTGTGCCGCCGCGCCGTCGCGGACGACGCCGCGCAGATCGCCGAGATCATCGCCGAGCTGATCGAGGAGCCGCAACCGGTCGCCTTCGACCGCGCGCTGAGCGCCGCCGAGGTGCACGACGCCTGGCTGGCCGGCGACGAGGGCACGGCCGTCTTCGTCATCGAGGAGGCGGGGCGGCTGCTCGCCTTCGCAGTGGTCGAGCCGCTCGAGGGCGCCTCGGAGGACTGCTCGCTCGGCGCCTGGGTGCGCGCGGCGGAGCGCCGCAAGGGCTACGCGACGGTGCTCGCCGAGGAGGCGCTGGCGTTCACGCGCGAGCGCGGCTACCAGGCGATCCGCGCGCGCCTGCCCGAGGACAACGAGCCGGCGCTCTCCTATCTGTCGTCGATCGGCGCGCTCGTGCCCCTCGCCAACCCCGGCGCGCACTTCGTGCTGCCAGCGGAGGAGTGATCGTGAGCGAGCAAGCCACCCCCACCCCGGACACCTCGCACTACGCCGCCAGGCGCGAGCGCGACTGGGAGGCGTTCACCTCCGGCGACGGTCCGCCGGCCAGCCACTGGGAGCTGTGGGCCGAGGAGTCGTTCGACTGGCGTCCGGCGATCAGCTTCTTCCAGCCCGTCGGCAAGGACTACCCGGACCTCGCCGAGCGCATCCAGCCGCTGTTCGACGCCCTCGAGGGCCTCGAGGAGGTCGAGCTGCCGCCGGCCAGCTTCCTGCACCTGACTACGTTGCAGATCGGCTTCCTGCGCGCCGCCGACATCTACTGGTCGCAGGTGGAGACGTTCTACGTGAACGCGGCGCCGCGGCTGCATCGCATCGAGCCGTTCAGCCTCCGCGTCGGCGGGGTCTCGGCGAGCGAGGACGCGCTCTACCTCGGCGTCGACGACGGCCTGGCCTTGCGTGAGGCGCGGCGGCTGATCGCCCTCGGCGTGCCGAAGGTCTACCAGGTGCTCCGGGAGGCCGGCATCCCGACCGGCGAGGCCGACCCCTTCGTCCCGCAGATCCCCTTCGCCTACTTCACCGGCAACGGCGATCGCGCGCGAGTGATCGAGGCGATCACGCCGCACCTCGAAGCTGACCTGGGCGAGTACCCGGTCAGCCACATCAAGATGGGGCGCATCGCGCCGGACCCGGACATCCACTTCCCCGACCCCGACGTCGTCGCCGAGATCATTCTCTTCGGCAAGGACTACCGGAAGGGCTACCACAACTGAGCCCCGACACCGCATCCGACGCTTCCGCAACCCCCGACAGCGCGGAGAAGCCGCGCAAGGTGCTGATCATCGGCAGCGGGCCGATCGTGATCGGCCAGGCCGCCGAGTTCGACTACGCCGGCACCCAGGCCTGCAAGGCGATGCGCGAGGAGGGCATCTACTCGATCCTCGTCAACTCCAACCCGGCCACGATCATGACCGACGAGGACATCGCTGACGTCGTCTACATCGAGCCCCTCACCGTCGACGTCCTCGAACGCATCATCGCGGCCGAGCGGCCCGACAGCCTGCTGCCGACGCTCGGGGGCCAGACCGGGCTGAACCTCGCCGTCGACCTCGCCGAGGCCGGCATCCTCGAACGCTACAACGTGCGGCTGCTCGGCACGCCGCTGGAATCGATCCGGCTGGCCGAGGACCGCGCGGAGTTCCGCGCCCTCCTCGACGAGATCGGCGAACCCTCGCCGCAGTCCGAGATCGTCGAGGACTGGGATCAGGCGGTCGCCGCGCGTGACCGCATCGGCCTGCCGCTCGTGGTGCGGCCCGCGTACACCCTCGGCGGCACCGGGGGCGGCATCGCGTTCACCGAGGAGGAGTACGAGCGGATCGTGCGCGGCGGCCTCGCCGCCTCACCCATCACGCAGGTCCTGGTCGAGCGCTGCCTGCTCGGCTGGAAGGAGCTCGAGTACGAGGTGATGCGCGACGGCGCCGACACCTGCGTGACGATCTGCAACATGGAGAACCTCGACCCGATGGGCGTCCACACCGGCGACTCGATCGTCGTGGCGCCCTCGCAGACGCTCTCCGACCGCGACTACCAGATGCTGCGCACCAGCGCGCTGAAGATCATCCGCGCGCTCGGCATCGAGGGCGGCTGCAACGTGCAGTTCGCGCTCGCCCCCCGCCCGGACATCACGGCGTGGCCCGGCGAAGAGACGGCGGAGGCGCTCGAGTACCACGTGATCGAGGTCAACCCGCGCGTCTCGCGCTCCTCGGCGCTCGCGTCGAAGGCCACCGGCTACCCGATCGCGCGGGTCGCGGCGAAGATCGCCGCCGGCAAGCGCCTGGACGAGATCACCAACTCGGTCACGGGGCGCACGACGGCCGCGTTCGAGCCGGCGCTCGACTACTGCGTGGTGAAGATTCCTCGCTGGCCGTTCGACAAGTTCGCCTTCGGCGACCGCACGCTCGGCACGCAGATGAAGGCCACGGGCGAGGTGATGGCGATCGACCGCACCTTCGAGGCGGCCCTAGGGAAGGCCGTGCGATCCCTCGAGATGGGCGGACGCTCGATCCTCTGGGAGGACCCCGAGTGGGTCGAGGACTTCCCCGATGACCTGCCCGCGACCGACGAACGCCTCTGGGGCCTCCTCGCCGCGCTGCGCCGCGACATCGACCCGATCGACCTCGCACGCCGCACGGGCATCGACCCGTGGTTCCTCGAACGCCTCGGTCGGATCGTGGCGCTGGAGCGGCGGCTGCTGTCCGAGGACCTCACGCCCGACCTGCTGCGCGAGGCCAAGCGCGCGGGCTTCGGCGACGCCATCATCGGCACACTCGCAGACCGGCTGCCCGACCAGGTGCGCGCACTCCGCGAGGAGTGGGACCTGCGCCCCGTCTACAAGATGGTCGACACCTGCGCCGCCGAGTTCGACGCCGTCACGCCCTACTTCTACTCCACCTACGAGCAGGAGAACGACGCCGTGCCCGAGCCGGACCGCGAGCGGATGCTCGTGATCGGCTCCGGCCCGATCCGCATCGGCCAGGGCATCGAGTTCGACTACTGCTCCGTGCAGGCCGCGCACGCGCTGCAGGCCGCCGGCGTCCAGTCGATCCTCGCCAACTCCAACCCGGAGACCGTCTCCACGGACTTCGACACCTCCGACCGCCTCTACTTCGAGCCGCTCGACGAGGAGGCCGTGCGCGACCTGCTGGAGAACGAGGCCGGCGGAGGCGAGGCGCCGCCCTCGATCGTCCAGTTCGGCGGCCAGACCGCCGTCAACCTCGCGCGACCCCTGCAGCTCGCCGCGCTGCCGATCGCCGGATCCTCCGCCGACGCGATCGACCTCGCCGAGGATCGCGGGCGCTTCGAGGCGCTGATCTCCGGGCTCGGCATCCCGCAGCCGCCCGGCGTCGCCGTGCGCACGCTCGACGAGGCGCTGCCGACGGCGGAGACGATCGGCTACCCCGTGCTCGTCCGACCCTCGTACGTCCTCGGTGGACGCGCGATGGAGGTGGTGCAGGACGAGGGCGAGCTGGCGCGCTACTTCGCCGCCGCGCTGCAGGAGCGCTCCGGCCCGATCCTGATCGACAAGTACCTCGAAGGCCTTGAGGTGGAAGTGGACGCCGTCTGCGACGGCGAGGCGGTGCTGATCCCCGGGATCATGGAGCACGTCGAGCGCGCGGGCGTGCACTCCGGCGACTCGATGGCGGTCTACCCGCCGCAGAGCCTGTCGGACGAACAGCGCGAGGCGATCGTGGACTACACGACGCGCATGGCCCTTGCCCTCGGCGTGCGGGGGCTGATGAACGTGCAGTACGTCGTCGCTCCCGAGGCCGCCCCGCAGGGCCCCGGCGTCTTCGTGATTGAGGTGAACCCGCGCTCCTCGCGCACCGTGCCCTTCATCTCGAAGGTCACGGGTGTGCCCATGGTTCCGCTCGCCGTGAACGTGATGCTCGGCCGCTCGCTGGCCGAGCAGGGCTATGAGTCGGGCCTCGTCCCGGACCGCGCGCTCGTCGCCGTCAAGGCGCCCGTCTTCTCGATGTCCAAGCTCGTCGGCGTGGACACCTTCCTCGGCCCGGAGATGAAGTCCACCGGCGAGGTGATGGGCGTCGATCACGACCTCGACGCGGCGATGCGCAAGGCTGCGCTGGCCGCCGACCTCGCGATCGCGCCCGGCACGCCCTTCCTGCTCTCGCTCGCCGACCGCACGAAGTCCGAGGCCGTGCCGCTGATCCACGCGCTGCACGAGGCCGGCTGCGACCTCTTCGCCACCGAGGGGACCGCCGCGATGATCCGCGACGACCTCGGCCTGCCGGTGCAGTTCGTCACGAAGCTGCTCTCGCGGGGCCGCCCCAACGTCGTCGACGTGATCAACGACGGATCGGTCGGCGCGGTGATCAACACGCTCGAGGGCGGCCGCCCCTCGCACCTGCGCGACGGATTCCACATCCGCCGCAGCGCCACCGAGATGCGCATCCCCTGCTTCACCTCGCTGGACACCGCGCGCGCCTCGATCCAGGCGCTCGCCACGCCGGGCTCCTACAGCGTCCGCCCAATCCCGGACTACCGGAACGGCCGCACCGGATGACGGAGCAGCGCCGGGGCCCGCTCGACGCCGTGCTCTTCGACCTCGACGGCACGCTCGCCGACTCGATGCATTCGATCGCCGAGGCGCTCGCCGAGACGCTCGCTGAGCAGGGCTACCGCACCAGCCCCGAGGAGTTGATGCCGCACTTCGGGCCGGACATGCAGCTGGTGTTCCGGCGCGCCGTCGGCGTCGACGAGGCCGAGGCAGAACGCCTCTACGCCCTCTACCTGCCGACCTACTACGAGCGCTACATGCCCGACACGCCGCCGCTCCCCGGCGCGGATGAGTTGATCGACGACCTCGCGGCGCGGCTGCCGCTCGGCATCGTCACCTCGAAGCTCGAGGCGGGCGCGCGCTCGCTGATCGCGAACCTCGGCTGGAGCGCCCACTTCAGCCCCATCGTTGGGCGGGACACGACCGGGATCGTGAAGCCCCGGCCCGAGCCGCTGCTCCACGCCCTCGCGGAACTGGACATCGAGGGCGAGCGCGCCGCCTACGTCGGCGACACCGAAGAAGACATGCAGGCCGCCCTCGCAGCCGGGATCGCCGTCCGCATCGGCATCACCGAGATCCGCAGCGAGCAACAGCTGCGCGAGGCGGGCGCGACCGCCATCTGCCACGACCTGTTCACGCTGCGCGCACTGCTCGTCGCCGTCATCGAGGGCCTGCCGGAAGCCGTCCCGTCCACCGCGCCGGCAACCGGGAGCGCGTCGGCATGAGCAGCGAGCACGAGAGCGAACCCGGCCGCAGCTCGCTCGCGGGGCTCCTCGGACAGTTCGGGCGGCTCGGCGCGACCGCCTTCGGCGGTCCGGCGGCGCACGTCGCGATGATGGAGGACGAGTTCGTGCAGCGGCGGCGCTGGCTCGACCGCGACACGTTCGCCCGCGCCCTCGCCGCGACGAACCTCGTGCCCGGCCCCAACTCCACCGAGATGGCGATCCACCTCGGCTACCGCCGCCGCGGCGTACCGGGGGCGATCGCCTCGGGCAGCGCATTCATCCTCCCGGCCGCGCTCGCCGTCGCGGTGCTCGCCTGGGCTTACTACCAGTGGGGCACGACGCCGCGCGCCGACGACCTGTTCGCCGGCATCCGCCCGGCGGTCGTCGTGCTCGTCGCGCTCGCCGCCTGGCGGTTGCGCGGCCCGGCGCAGCGCAACCCGCTCGCGATCGCCCTCGCGGCCGCCGCGTTCGCGATCACGCTGCTCGCGCCGCGCTGGGAGGTGGTCGCGCTGCTCGGCGCTGGAGTGATCGCGCTGCTCGCGAGCGAGCACGGGCCGCGCCAGCGGCTGCAACGCGCGATCGTCGCGCTGCCCGCGCCGCTGCTCCCGCTCGCGCTGCCCGCGCTGGCCGTGACGCTGCCCGAGGCCGTCCCGATCGCGCTCATCCACCTCAAGGCCGGCGCGCTGCTGTTCGGCGGCGGCTACGTGATCATCCCGCTGCTGGAGCCGGACGCCGTCGCGCAGGGCTGGCTCACGGAGTCACAGTTCCTCGACGCGATCGCGATCGGGCAGGCGACGCCGGGGCCGATCGTCACCACCGCCACCTTCGTCGGCTATGCCGCCGGCGGCTGGTGGGGCGCGCTGATCGCGACGGTCGCGATCTTCGCGCCCGCCTTCGTCTTCGCGATCTCACTCGGCCGGCTGCTCGACCGGCTCTCCGCGTCCGAAACGCTGCGCGCCTTCCTCGATGGCGTCGCGGCGGCCGTCTTCGGCGCGATCGCCGGGGCCGCCGTGGTGCTGCTGATGAGCCTCGAGGCCAACCCGCTCAGCGGCGCGGTGCTCGTGGCGAGCGGCGTCGTGCTGCTGCGCTCGCTGCTGCCCTCGTACGCCTGGCTCGTCATCTGCGGCGCGACCGGCCTGCTCTACCACGCCGCGAGTCTGCCCGCATGAGAAGCGCCGTCGTCGAGGTCACCGAGTCCGCCCGCCTCTACGGCGAGACGCACATCCTCTGGCTGACGATGCCCGAGGAGTTCCGCCACGCGACGCCCGGCCAGTTCGTGATGGCCTACATCGGCGAGCAGAACGACCCACTGCTCGGCCGCGCCTGCTCCTTCCACCGCCTGCGCGAGGGTCGCCACGGACCGGAGTTCTCGCTGCTCTTCGACGTCGTCGGGCGCGGCACGGACTGGCTCGCGCGGCGCGAGCCGGGCGATGCCGTCCGCGCCGTCGGACCGCTCGGGCGAGGCTACGAACCGCGCGAGAGCGTCGATCACATGCTGCTCGTCGGCGGAGGGATCGGCTGCGCGCCGCTCGTCCGGCTCGCCGACGAGCTGGTCGAGCAGGGCCGCGAGGTGACGCTCGTCCTCGGCGCGGCGAGCGAGGCGGGCATCTTCCCGCCGCGGCTGCTGCCCGAGGCCGTCGAGGTCGTCGTCGCCACGGAGGACGGGTCGCTGGGCGAGCGCGGGCTGGTGACGGCGCCCTTCGAGCGGCTGCTGCCCTGGGCCGACCAGGCCTTCGCCTGCGGCCCGAACCCGATGTTCGAGGCGCTGTTCGGGGTGCTCACGCGCTCCGGGCTGCGCAAGCCGGTGCAGGCCCTGCTGGAGGAGACGATGGCCTGCGGGATGGGCATCTGCTACGGCTGCGCGATCTTCCCCAAGCGCGGCGGCGTCCGGCTCTGCTGCACGGACGGCCCGATGTTCGACCTGCGCGATCTGTACTGATGGACATCGGCTGATGCTCAGGCAGATCGCCGTCGCCATCCCGATCGTCGGCGGCCTCGTGGCCGGCGCGCTGATCGGCGGCGTGCTGATGAAGCCGGAGCCGGCGATCGTCGGCTGGCTGTTCGGCGCGGGCGCCGGGCTGATGGGCGGCGCCCTCATCGTCGCGATCGCCACGAACGAGGCGCTCGCCGGCCGCGGCAGTGCCGACCCCCGTTCCGTCAGCTACCCCGGCGCGTCGCCGCCCCGGCGCCCCGACGAGGACGAGGACGAGGCGTAGCCCGCCTACACCCCCACCCGGTCCAGGATCGTCGCCACGTCGATGTACTCGTCGGCGAGGGCGCGCATCTCCACCGAGGTGCTGCCGCTGAAGGCGACGACCTCGACGCGCACGCCCTGGCTCTGCAGCAGCTCCACGGCGCGCGCGAAGTCGGCGTCGCCGGAGACGATCGAGACGACGTCGAGGCGCTCCGCCATCGTCACCATGTCGAGCGCCATCTCGACATCGAAGTTGCCCTTCACCGAGCCGTCCTGGAAGCGCTTCATCGGCTTCGTCACGATCCGGTAGTCGTGGCGCACGAACGGCTCGACGAAGCGCTGGCGCTCCACCGGCTCCGCGGGGTCGTCCGAAACCGGTGAGTAGGCCGTCGCGCGGATCAGCTCGCGACCCTGGCTGAGGTAGGCGAGCAGCTTGCCCATATGCACGGTCGCGCCGTCCGGTGCGCCCTCGCCGCGCTCCGCTCCGTAGATCAGGTTCGGCACATCGACGAAGACGCCGAGGCGCAGCCGCCGTACGGCGCGCTCCTGGGTCTCGCGCAGGGCGTCGAGCGTCTGCGCCTGGGCCGCCAGCGCCTCGCGCAGGGCCCGCACTTCCTCGGCGAGCGAGTCCGTCGCCGGAGTGTCACTGCTGCTCGCCGCGCTCGACTTGCGCGTGCTCGCGCGCCGGCGGGCAGGCGCCTTCTTCTCGGTCTTGGCCTCGGCCTTCGCGGGCTCGGGCGCGGCTTCCTCGGCCGCGGCGGCGCCACGGCGCCGCGGGGCACGCTTCTTCGGCTCAGCCTCGGCCTTGGGGGTTGCCTCGACCTCCGCCTCCGCCTTCGTCTCCTTGGATGCCGCCCGGGCGCGCGTCCTGCGCTTCGGCGCAGCCTTCGCCTTGGTCTCGGCGGGTTCCGAGGATTCCGCGTCCGCCTCTTCCTTGGGCGGACGGGCGGGTCGGCGACCGGCGATGCGCGGATCGTTCAGCGTGTCGCCACTCTCGGGCGTCTCGGCGGCGCGCGATCGGCCACGGCCGCCGCGCGGGCCGCGGCGGCGGGCGCCCTCGCCCGTGGCCGGCGTGTCCGCGCGATCGGCGCTCATGCCGCCACCCCCGAATCCCCGGCGTATTGCAGCACGGAGCAGCGGGCCGCAACCTGCTCCGCAAGCTCCACGAAGGCCCGCGCCTCCTCGGAGTCCGGGGCCACGGCGACCAGCGGGACGCCCTCGTCGCCTGACTTGCGCACGGCCGCCGCGAGCGGCAACTCGCCGAGGAACTCGACGCCCAGCTCGTCCGCGGCCTCGCGCGCTCCGCCCCGGCCAAAGATGTCCGAGGTCATGTTCTCCACGATTCCGAAGATCGGGACGCCGAGCCGGTCGAACATCCCGATCGCCTTCGTTGCATCCTCGATCGCCACCTGCTGCGGCGTCGAGACGATCACGACGCCGGCCACCGGCGCCTGCTGCGCCAGCGACATTGAGGCGTCCGAGGTGCCCGGCGGCAGGTCGACGATCAGATAGTCCAGCTCGCCCCAGTCGATGTCGTGCACCAGCTGGCGCACGCCCGAGCCAATCATCGGCCCGCGCCAGACCACCGGCGTGCCCTTCGGCAGCACGAAGCCGATCGAGGCGGCGCGCACACCGTGGGCCTCCATCGTGTTCAAGCCCTGCTGACCATCGGCGAGGCCGCCCTGCTCGATGCCGAGCATCGTCGGGATGTTCGGCCCGGTGATGTCGGCGTCGACGATGCCGACCGCCGCGCCGAGCTGCGCGAGGGCGACCGCCAGGTTCGTAGCCACCGTGGACTTGCCGACGCCGCCCTTGTTGGAGGCGACGGCGATCAGGTTCTTGACTCCGGTGACCGGCTCGGGGCCGCCCTCGCGGAGCGCCTGCCCGCGCACCTCGGCGTCCCACTCGATCTCGACCGCGTCGATGCCGGGCAAGGCATCGAGGGCGGCCCGTACGTCGACATCGATCTGCTCGCGCAGCGGGCAGGCGGGAGTGGTCAGCACCAGGCGGAGGGAGGCCGTCGAGCCCTCGACGGCGACATCGCGCACCATGTTGAGCGACACCAGGTCGCGGTGCAGCTCGGGATCATGAACCTGGGAAAGAGCGGTTAGTACGGCCTCGGCAGTTGTCACGTTATGTCCTCACACTGCGAAAATGGTCGCGGATCGGCCAAATTCGTGGGAAAATCCCGGGAGTAACTCCAACCTGGAGGGAACCAAACGGCCTTCGCGAGCGTTTCATCTCTAGGTACGGAGAGTGCGCCATCCAGGATGGATGCGCCAGAAGGGCAGGCAAACGGGATGTTGGGGACACCTTCGAGGACTGTTCCCGGGATCGCGCTACGCCTCCCCACGGGGTTGGCTCTGGCCCCAGTATAGCCGCCCGCTCCTGTTGGGGCAGCGGCACGAGGCGTGATCCTGGCCGCGTGGCCGGCGCTGCCGGCAGGGCGCGGAGCAAGGGAGGGCTTTATCGGGGTTTTGCAGCATTTTAGTGCACTTAAGGTTGACACCAGAGGCGTCAAGCCGTAAGGTTATGTCTCTGGTGCGCCGCCTGCACACAGCGAACGCACAACAGTAGGTAGTCAGGCGTCGGGCAAACATCTGGGGGGATCAAACCGGCGCCACGGGAAGGTAGAAGACGATGGCTACGGCAGCACAGACCGGACACGACGTGCAGACCAGCGCGACCCCGCGCATGGCCTGCGTCCACCACTGGGTGATCGAGTCCCCGAGCGGGCGTGAGAGCGCCGGCTTCTGCAAGCGCTGCGGGCTTACGCGGAACTTCGCGAACGCTACCGAGAACGTGATGTGGGAGCACACGAACACCGTGAGCAACTCCCCCGTCAGCGCACTCCGGCACCTCCCCCGGCCGGACCACTCCCTGCTCTCCGACGAGATCGTGCGCGACTGATCTCGCGACGCAGGGATGAGACAAGGCGGCGCCCCCGGACTTCCGGGGGCGCCGTTCTTTGTCCCGGCGCCCACGGTAACCACCGCGCTGCCCCGCCCGCGCCCGCGACGGGTATCATGAACGCACCCGGAGCGAGGCGGCGCATGGACCTCAGCCTCACCATCGGCCGCGGCGGCAAGCAGGAACTGCTGCTCAGGAACCCCGTCCTCACGGCCTCCGGCACGCTCTCCAACGGCATCGAATTCGCGCGCCGCTTCGACATCGACGCGCTCGGCGGCGTGATCTCGAAGGGCACGACGCTGCGCCCGCGCCGCGGCAACCCGCAGCCGCGCACCGTCGAGACCCCCGCCGGGATGATCAACTCGATCGGATTCCAGAACGTGGGCGTGGGCGCGCTGATCCGCGACCTCGCCCCTGCCTGGGCGCGCTGGGACACGCCCGTCCTCGTCAACATCATGGGCGACACCGTGCGCGAGTTCGGACGGCTCGCCGAACGCCTCGAGGGCGTTCCCGGCGTCGCCGGCCTCGAGGTCAACGTCTCCTGCCCCAACGTCGAGGTCGGCGGGATGGAGTTCGGGCAGGATTGCGACCTGACGGCCGAGGTGGTCGCCGAGGTGCGGCGCAGCACCACGCTCCCCTTCGCCGTCAAGCTCACGCCCAGCGTCACCGACATCCGCCCCTTCGCCGAGGTCTGCGAGCAGGCCGGCGCCGACGCGCTCTCGCTGATCAACACCGTGCCGGCGACCGCGATCGACATCGAGCGCCGGCGGCCCGCGATCGCCACCATCTTCGGCGGGCTCTCGGGTCCGGCGATCAAGCCGATCGCGTTGCGCAGCGTCTACCTCGCCGCCTCCGTCACCAGCCTCCCGATCATCGCCTCGGGAGGGGTGATGGGCGGGCGCGACGCCGTCGAGTTCCTGATGGCCGGCGCCAGCGCCGTGCAGGTCGGCACCGCCACCTTCACCGACCCGGCCGCGCCCTGGCGCGTGCTCGACGAGCTGCGCGAGTGGTGCGAGGCTGAGGGCGTCGGGCGCCTCGACGAGATCGTCGGCGCGGCGCGGCGGCGCGACTGAGACGAGGAGAACTGCGATGCGCGGTGGTGTTGGCATGGTTGGCGGCGCGGTCTGGCTGGTCTCGGGAGCGTTCGCGGGCGGCGCCTGGGGCTGGGCCGCGATGCGCGTGGCCTACCGCTACCTCGACATCGACAGCAGCGAGGGCGCGCTGGCGGTCGGGGTGATCTTCGGGCTCCTCGTCGCCCTCGTGCTGTGGGGCCTCGGCTGGCGCGAGCTCCGCGGATAGGCGTCTAGTACGACCCAAGCGCTTCGATCAGACCACCGATCGCTGCCAGTTCGTCATCGTTCAGGCACCCGAACAACTCGAAGCCGCCCTCGGCCGCCTGCACGAACTCGTCCTGCGAGAGCGCCGACGGGTCGTTGAGGTGCCTCGCGATGACCGGGACGTACGTCGGGCGGGCTTCCACGAACCCGCCGGCACATGCCGCAGACTCGTCGCTGAGCGGTCCGAGCAGCGCCTCGGTGGACGCAACGAGGAAGGTGGCCGCGCTCTCGACCGTGAGGCAGCCGGCTGCGTCGAAGCCAATGCCCGTCGCCACCAACGGGGTTGCAGCTTCCATGGCCGCGTAGGCCTCCCCTGACAGCGTCTCGCGCACGCACGTCGCCTGGGACTCGGGGAGCAGGGCGATGAGGTCGGCGCCCGTCAGCGGGGACAGGGTGTCGATGGCAGTGAAGATCCCGATCAGCCAGACGGCCTGCTCGGCGTCCGTCAGGCAGTCATAGAAGCCGAGGATCGCCGTGAGCGACTCCTCCCCGGCCGTCTGCTGTTCGCCGGTCCCTCCGAGACCCAGTCGCGCGTAGATGACCTCGGGGTGCCGCAGCGCGAGGTCGGTGATGCACACGCGGCTCTCATCACTGTAGCCCCCCGCGGCGATCAGGAACGCGGCTCCGGCGAGCACGGCGTTCTCCTTTGTCAGGCATGCGAAGAGCGGCGCCGCCGCGGAGCTGTCGCCTCCGCTACCGGTGGCCGACAGCAGCGGCGTGCCACGCAGGAACTCGTACACGGCGTCGCCGAAGGCGGCCTTGATGCAGGCGTTCTCCTCCTCGGAGAGCCGGTCGAGGAGGTCCTGACCCGGGGGGGGGGGGGGGGCCGGGCCCCGCGGCCGGGCGGGGGCCGACGGCGAGCGCTGGAGACTACAACACACGCAACCACAGGACACAGCA
>VXOS01000085.1 GCA_009839925.1 Chloroflexota bacterium | reverse complement strand
CCGCCCCGCCGCGGCCTTCGGCGTCTTGGATATCATCGACCCTCGCGAACCCCGCTAACACCTCGAGCGCTTGGTGCTGCACGCTTACCGCGTGCTCCCGCACGAGCTGGGCGGCGGCCCGAAACGCCGCCGCGGCGTGCAGCCCTAGGTCCGAGAGCGCCCTCGCTACGCCCCGGCGCCCGCGAGGAGCTGCGGCGGGATCGCGGGCTCGACGTCGTCGGGGATGCCCTCGAGGATGGCGCGCTCCACCGTCTCGGCGGCGCGGTCGATCTCGGCCTCGGTGTTGAAGGCGTGCAGCGAGAGCCGAACGCTGTTGAACTGCGCGACCGAGCGGCAGACGACCTTCGCCTCCTGCTGCAGGAAGGCGTTCACGTCGGCCGCCTCGAGGCCGTCGACCGTGAAGCAGAACAGCCCGGTGCGCGTCGCGTCGTGGTGCGGGCTGACCACCGTGACGCCCTCGATGCGGCTGAAGCGCCGGTCGGCGTAGCGGTTGAGCGCGCGCGCCCGCTCGAAGACCGCCTCCGGCCCCGAGTCGAGGTACCACTCGGCCGCCTCGATCGTCCCGGCGATCAGCGCCGTCGCGGTCGTTGTCAGCTCGTACTTGGTGATCTTCTCGCGCTCGGGCTCGAAGCCGCCCTCGAGGTCGTACTCGGCGGCGGCGCGGCCCGAGACCTTCGTCGGCGCGACCAGCGGGATCAGGTCCTCGCGCACGTAGAGCGCGCCGAGGCCGTCCGGGCCGCAGAGCCACTTGTGCGAGGGGAAGGCGTAGAAGTCGACGCCGCTCTCAATCACGTCGATCGGGATGTGCCCCGCCGTCTGCGCGCCGTCGACGAGCACGAGGCCGCCGCGGCGGTGCGTCTCCTCGACGATCGCGTTGAGCGGCAGCAGCTGCCCCGTCGAGTACGAGATCTCCGAGAGGATGACGAGCTTGACGCTGCCCCCCGCGGCGGCGAGGGCGCCGGCGAAGGACTCCATCGCCTCGCCGAGCGAGTCCTGCGAGTCGATCGGCACGATCACCAGCTCGCAGGCGTTGCGCTCGCGCTGGTAGTAGGCGGGGACGATGCCGGAGCCGTGCTCGACGGCGGTCGTGATCAGGCGATCGCCGGACTGCATGCCGAGGCCGTTGACGACGATGTTGATGCCCTCGGAGGTGTTGCCGGTGATCGCGATCTCGTCGGGCGAGACGCCGCCGAGCAGCTGCCCCATGACCGTGCGGTAGCGATCTGCCAGCTCGTAGCGATCCTCAAGCGCGCGACGCGATGTCGAGCCGTGCAGCAGCTCGAGGTCAAAGCGACGGCGCATCGCGGCGTGGACCGCGATCCGCTCCGGCCCGGCGAAGCCGGAGTTCATGTAGGCGTACTCGCGCAGCGCGGGCGTCTGCTCGCGCCACTCGATCCAGCGCTGGTGCTCGTTCGCGGTCTCGCCGTCCGTCACACGCACCCCCCTCACACGCCGCCCCGGTCGCGCGTCCGCGCGAGTCTACCCCGCCCGCTAGGATCGAGCCCGCGTGACTGCACGGCCCCCTTGCCGTCGCGCCCGCGATTGCTGGCAGCCGGAACGGGAGCGCCACAGCAGCTCCGGGTCCGCGGAGGGAGCGTGATCCCCGATGAGCGAAGGCGATGTGATGCCAGGGACGGCAGCGCCCGACGCGGACCTCGGTCCGCCGCGGGCCATCTCGCTCGACGAGGTGGCGGAGATCGCGGGCGAGGTCCGCGAGCTGATCGAGGCCGGCGACGAACACTCAGCCTGGGAACGGCTGCGGATCCTGCATCCCGCCGACATGGCGCTGATCCTCGCGGGCCTGCCCCGCGCGAGCACGGCTGCGCTGCTGCGCGTGATGTCCCCCGAGAGCGTGGTCTGGCTGCTCGGCCAGATGAACCCGGTCGAGGCCGGCCGGCTGGGGCGGCGCCTCGGCGCGCGGATGCTCTCGCTGGCACTGCGCCCGCTGCGCCCGCAGCAGGCGCTTGCGACGCTCGCGCGACTCCCCACCCTGCCGCTGCGCGAACTCCGCGAGCTGCTCGGCGATCCGGCCGGCGAGGACGCGGCGCCCGCCCCTCCCCCGGACACCGCCGCCTCGATCATGACGGACCGGTTCCCGGCCGTCGGGATCGCCGGGCAGGCCGGAGCGGCGCGTGCGAGCCTGCGGGAGCTGGGCGACGACCGTCACCACTACGCCCGCGTGCTCGTCGTGGACGATGCGGGGCGCCTTGCAGGCCAGATCGCGATGGCGGACCTAGCCCTGGCCGAGCCGGACACGCCGGTCGCCGAACTGGCGATTCCGATCGTCGCGACCGCGAGCCTCGACACGCCCGCCGAGGAGTGCACGCGACTGCAGCGCCACTACGGCCTTGCCCAGCTCCCCGTGCTAGACGGCGAACAGCCCGTCGGCGTGATCCTCGCGGGGTCGCTGCTGAGCGCGGCCGTTGAGCAGGACACGCGCCAGATGCTGCAAGTGGCAAGCGTGGGCGGCGAGACGATCGACGGCCCGCTGTCCGCCTCGATCCGCACGCGCCTGCCCTGGCTCACGGTGAACCTCGCCACCACCTTCCTCGCGGCGGCGACGATCGCGTTGTTCGAGTCGACGCTCGCGCAGGTGGTGGTGCTCGCCGCCTTCCTCCCCGTGGTCGCGGGGCAGGGCGGAATCGGCGGGACGCAGACGCTGACGCTGATCGTGCGCTCGATCGCGCTCGGCGAGCTCGTCGGCGTGCGCGCGAGGAGATTGCTGACCCGCGAGGCGACGCTCGGGCTGCTGCACGGCGTCTGGCTGGGCGTGCTCGTCGCCGTGATCGCGATCCTCTGGAAGCAGAACGTGGGCCTCGGACTCGTGCTGGCCGTGGCGATGCTCGGCAACATGGTCATCGCCGGTTTCGTCGGCGCGGCCGTGCCGCTGTTCCTCCGGCGCGCGGGCATCGACCCCGCCGTCGCCTCGGCGGTAATCGTCACGACGGCGACCGACGTCTTTGGCTTCCTGCTCTTCCTCGGCATCGCCAGCGCGGCGATCGAGCTGATCACATAGCGATCGAGGATGCGGCGAATCCCGCCGCTCCGGCCGGCGGTGGATCCGCGCTAACGGAACTTCGGGATGATGTCTTCGGCGATCTGCTGCAGGCCGTCCTTCACCGCCTCGATCGTCGGCTGCCAGGCCTGCAGGAAGACGTGGTCGATGCCCGCCTCGGCGAGCTGCTCGAGGTAGTCCGGGTCGGGCGCGCCCCCGGCGGAGAGCTCGATCGTGTCGGGGTCGCGGCCGGCCTGCTCGGCGGCCTCGCGCATCGCGTCCATGAACTCGAAGCCGTCGCTGGCCTGGTGGTAGCCGAGCGGCAGGTAGCCGGCGCCGTAGCGCCCGGCGCGGATGGCCGCAGCCTTCGTGTGGCCGCCGACGATCAGCGGGATCCCGCCGGGCTGCACCGGCTTGGGGTCGCAGCGGATCTCCGAGAACGAGACGAACTCGCCGTGGTAGCTGGCTACCTCGTTGTTCCAGATCTCCTGCATCGCCTCGATGTACTCGTCGCAGCGCCGCCCGCGGTTCGGCCAGGAGATGCCGAGCGCCTCGAACTCCTCGCGCAGCCAGCCGATGCCGATGCCCAGCTCGACGCGTCCGCCGGAGAGCGCGTCGAGGGTGCCCAGCTCCTTGGCGAAGAGCACGGGGTTGCGCTCCGGGAGGATCAGGACGCCGGTGCGCAGCTTGATGCGGTCGGTCGCGCCGGCGACGTAGGCGAGGGCGGTCATCGGCTCCGGGAAGGCGGCCTCGTCGTAGGGGTAGCGGCGGTACTCGTCGCCCTCGTACTCCTGGTACGGGTAGCGCGAGCTGTAGGAGGCCGGGATCACGACGTGGTCCGGGAACCAGATCGAGTCGAAGCCCAGCTCCTCGGCGTGGCGGGCGCACTCGCGCAGGTAGCCGGGCGAGGTGACACTCGCCGCCTCGTCGCCAAAGTCCGAGGCCGAGCGGCCACCGGCGGCGTAGGGCAGGTTCGGCGGGTTGATCAGATACGCGCCGAACTTCATCGCTCACCTCCGCTCGCCGTGCTCGCCCCTCGGGGTCGTGCCGTGCGCGATGGTAGCCGATGGCAGCGCCAGCGGTGCTCCCGCGCCCGACCCGCCCCTGAGTTTGACACGTCCCCGGAATCGTCCATAGGATCGCGGTCGGGCCCATTTGATATTTGGTATCAACCGTGAAGGGGATTCACCGCATGGTGCGCGGAATCCGGCGCAACCTACTCGGAGGGCTCGTGGCGGCGGTCGCGATCGGGCTTGTCGCGGCCTGCGACGACGGATCAGATCCGGAACCGCCTCCGCCGCAGGTAGCGACGGCCACCGCGCAGGTAGCGACGGCCACCCCGCAGGTAGCGACGGCCACCCCGCAGGCAGCCACGGCCACCCCACAGGCAGCGACGGCCACTCCGCAGGCGGCGACGGCCACTCCGCAGGCCACCGCCACCCCGCAGGCGACGGCCACGCCTCAGGCCACGGCCACCCCGCAGGCCACGGCCACGCCTCAGGCCACGGCCACCCCGCAGGCGACGGCCACGCCTCAGGCGACGGCCACTCCGCAAGCGACGGCTACTCCGCAGGCGACGGCCACGCCTCAGGCGACGGCCACGCCTCAGGCCACGGCCACGCCTCAGGCCACGGCCACGCCTCAGGCGACGCCAAGTCCCACGGCGGCCCCTACCACGCCCGACCGCAGGGACGAGACGATCGTCGGGGGCCTGATCGTTGCGGATGCGGCGGAAGCGCACCTCTCCGTCATCGACCTTAGCAACGACAAGGTCTACAGCGGCGTGTTCAAGGTCGCCGCGCCCGGCGCGACCGTGCACACCAGTCCGACCAACCGCTACGCCATCGTCCTGGCCCGCGGACCGGAGGCCGGTGACGACCGCATCCACGTCTTCGACGGCGGCATCTTCCTCGTCAAGCACGGCAACCACTACGACCTTGTCCGGCGGGGGGTACGTGAACGCAAGCCTGCGATCGTCGAAGAAGGGCCCGTCCACTACGTCAACAGCCACGGCTGGACCACGATCTTCGCCGACGCCAACGGCCACGTGATCCTGATCAACGAGCGAGATCTGGCCAGTTTCATCGGCGACTATGAACCGATCGTGCTCGACGCCGGCGTCCAGCACGGCGCGGCGCTGGTCATCGCCGATGACCACGTCCTCCTCAGCACCAGCAACCCGGCCTGCACCGAGTTCATGCCATCGGGGTTCAGCCCGTCGGGCGACTGCCTGCCGGTCGGCGTTGAAGTGCGCACGTTCGACAACGACGTCGTTTACGACGCAGCCAGCCGCTCCTGCACAGACCTGCACGGCGAAGCGAACAACGCACACGGCGCCGTCTTCGGCTGCCGGGAAGGCGTGCTCTTCGTACACGGGCACGACGGGCAGTACGAGCACGAGCTCATTCCCTATCCACCGGAGGTGGGTGAAGAGGGAGCGTCCGCGATCATCACGTACTACGGACATCCTGATAGCGACCACTTCTTCGGCCTGGCGACCCTCTTCCCCGACGGTCAGTGTTGCGAGCCCGGAGGCGTCTGGCTGGTTGACGTCGTCAACCGCGAAATGCGCGAGGTGTTCCCTGAGCCCAGTGCCGCGGCTGCCTTCTCAAGCGACGGCGAGACCTTCTACATGCTCGCCGCTGACGGTGTGCTGCGCGCGTTCGACGCTCACGACGGCGAACTGGTCGGGACCATGCAGTTGGTCGACCCGTTCGAGATCGTGTTCGGAAGCCCCGCGCCCGCAATTGTCGTCGTCGGCGGCTGGCTCTACGCCGCCGACCCGAATAGCGGTCATGTCCTCGGGGTCCACCTCGAACACATGGAGATCGAGGATGAGTGGGACGTCGGCGGCGCGCCATCGAGCCTGGCCTTCGTCGGTCTCGTCGACGCGGAGTACCAGACCCACTAACGGCCTGACGAGCACGAAGAAGGACGCGAGCAACCAAGTAAGCACAGCTGCTTCCCAGGCAGAGGAAAGGGACTCACTCCATGGTGCGAGGAATCCGGCGCAAGCTACTCGGAGGGCTCGTGGCGGCGGTCGCGATCGGGCTTGTGGCGGCCTGCCAGGGCGGATCAGATCCGGAACCGCCCCCGCCGCAGGTTGCGACGGCCACCCCGCAGGCGACGCCAAGTCCCACGCCCACCCCTGTGGCGTATACACATCTGCCGCTGCCGCCG
>VXOS01000003.1 GCA_009839925.1 Chloroflexota bacterium | reverse complement strand
ACCGCGGGGCCCCCCACCGGCCCGCCCCGCGCGGCCCGGCGGGCGCCCCCCCCGGGGGGTGGGGGCCGGGGGGGCCGCCGCCCCGCGCGCCGCTCGGCGCCCTCGACGGCCTGTGGGACGTGATGAAGGCGGACGCCGGCGGCCTCTGGACGATCCAGCCCGCAACGCCCGGCTTCCTGATCGCGACACCGGCGGCCGTGCTGGTCACCCTGCTGACGCCGGCTCCGGGTGGGGAGATCGCCGAGCTGTTCGACCAGGTCAATGGCCCCGCCGACGCACGCGCGGCCGAGGCCGGCTAGCTTCGAGGCGCCCGGCTCAGCGGTTGCCCTGGCGGCGCCGCTGCAAATCCTCGTGCAGGTCGCGCTCCGCCTCGATGCTTGCGCGGCGGCCCTCGGCAATGCCCGCCTCGAGGGCGTCGCGAGCCGCGCGCACCTCGCCCGTGGCGCCGTCGAGCGGGCCGGGCAGCGGCCTGGTCTCCAGATCACGGCCCAGCAGCGCGCGGGCGGCGGCGTAGCCGGCCGCTGCCGTCCCCGCCACGGCCGCTACCAGCAGGGCGAGCGTGCGCAGGCCGCCGCGGCTGCCGCCAGCGCCCGAAGTGCGCCGCTCCACGATCCGCTCCGCCGCGCGCCCGACCGCCTCGTCGAGCTGTTCCGAGGCGCCGATCACTTCGACGATCTGGTAGCGCGGCTGAGGCTCGCGCGCGCGGCGGCGCGAGGGCCAGCGCGGCCGCATCAGGAGCCCGGCCGGCGGCCGCGCCGCGCGACACCGGCCAGCGCTTCCATGCCGCGACGGACGCCCCGGGCGACTGCGATGATCTTGATCATCGGGGAGATCGCCTGGTCGGAGACGAACTCCACGCTGCCGCGCACGGACTGCACCGTGCCGCGCACGTCGTCCACCAGCGGACGCGCCTGCTCCTCGTAGGCGTCCCTGGCGAGGCCGGTGAGCATGCGCACGGCGAAGAAGATCGCCAGGGCGGCGACGATGGCGATGAGGAAGAAGACGATGCCGAGCAGCCCGTAAACAATGATCACGGTGTCGCGCGCCTCGTCCATGGTGATCTCGACGACACCGGCGGCGAGCGCCCACACGGCCGCCGCGATGGCGGCCACGATTAGCAACCCGAGCAGGATCAGGATCCAGCGCACTCGAGTCTCCAGCCGTCCCGGCGCCCCGAATGCGCCTTGCTCGCATCGTAGATCGTAGCCCGCGCCACTACCGAGGCTCAACGCAGCGGTGGTCGTCCTCGCTCGATCGTTCCGCCGCCGGCGACCTCGTGTCCGCGTTCCGTGTCGGCGCGATAGAGCACGATCGCCTGTCCGGGCGCAGCGGCGCGCACCGGCTGCTCGAAGTCGACGCGGAAGCCCTCGTCGTCGAGATCCGCGAGGCGTGCCGGGACGAGCGGCCCGTGCGCGCGGATCCGGGCGAGCAACGGCTCACCCGGCCGCGGCGCCCCGCCCACCCAGCGCGGCGCGGACGCCTCGACGGCGCTTGCGCGCAGATCGTCGGCCGTGCCGAGGCGCACCGTGCCCGCCGCCGCGTCGATCTCCGTCACGTAGCGCCGCTCGCCGGTCGCGACGCCGAGGCCGCGGCGCTGGCCGACGGTGAAGGCGGCGACGCCGTCGTGGCGTCGCAGCGCGCTGCCGTCGGCGTCGACGATCACGCCGGCGCGCGAGGACTCGCCGCGGGCGCGCAGCAGCTCGCGGTAGTCGCCGCCGGGCACGAAGCAGATGTCGGCGCTGTCGGGCTTGTCGGCGACGCTGAGCCCGAGCTCGGCGGCCACGCGGCGCGTCTCCGCCTTCGGCAGGTCGCCGAGGGGGAAGCGCAGCCGCGCGAGCTGGTCCTGCCCGAGCGTGTAGAGCACATAGGACTGGTCTTTCGCCTCGTCGGCCGCAGCGTGCAGCGTCCGTGGCCCGTCGTGCTCGCGGATGCGCGCGTAGTGACCGGTCGCCAGCTGCTCGATGCCCATCGCGTTGGCGCGGTCGAGGAGCGTGCTGAACTTGATGCGGTCGTTGCAGGCCAGGCACGGGTTGGGCGTGCGGCCCTCGGCGTAGGCGCTCGTGAACACGTCGATCACGTCGCGCTCGAACTCGCGCTCCATGTTGAGCACGTAGTGCGGGATGCCGATCCGCTGCGCCGCCGCGCGCGCGTCGGCGACGTCCTCGACACCGCAGCAGGCGCGCTTCGAGCGCAGCGCCGTCGGGTCCTCTTCCGTGTAAAGGCGCAGCGTCACCCCGACCACGTCGTAGCCCTCGCGATGCAGGATCGCGGCCGCCACCGCCGAATCGACGCCGCCGGACATCGCCACCATGATGCGCGAATCGCTCATCTATCCATTGTAGGACGGCGTGGGCCGTAGCCGGGCGAGCGCCTCGCTACGCCCGCCCGTCGAGCCGGTCGAGGCTACCCGGCCAATCGAGGATCGGCTGGTCCGCCGTGAGCAGCCGGTGCCCTTCGAGCGCCGTCGCGACGATGAGGCGGTCGGCCGGGTCGCCGTGCATGTCTGTGAGCCGGCCGGCGCGGGCGGCGATGACGCCATCGATGGGGACTTCCGCGAGGCCTTCCGCAATGAGGGCGTCTCGCCAGGAGGCTACGTCGCGTAGCAGCGTGAATCGGCGCTTCTCGTGCAACATCGCCGCTTCCCAGAACGAGATCGCGGACACCGCGAGTTCGCCCTCGGCCAGAGCCTGTTCGATTTCCTCCCGGGCGCGTGGCCCAAGCCGCGCGTCCCCGGACCTGCTCCAGATCAGGATGTGCGTATCGAGCAGGATCACGGGCCAAGCACGCGATCCGCGTCGGATTCGGCTTCCCACACCTCGTCGAGGGGTTCCGTGAGGTCACCGTGGATGCGGATGATCTCCCGATCCCGTCCGAACCAGCCCTTCGGCGTCTCGTGAAGGGGCGCCAGCTTCGCCACCGGCCGGCCGCGCTTTGTGATCACGATCTCCTCGCCGCTGTCGGCGATTTCGTCCATGAGCTTCAGGCACTTCGCCTTGAACTCTGAAGCCTTCATTGCCCGCATCGCGCCGCTCCCGAGGCTCGCCGGACCCACCCGGCCCCGGACGCACGTTCATGTGACCACTATCATACGCGATCATGGTCACGTTGCGTCGGAGGCGGTCGGCCAAGCGCGGCCGTCTCCTCTATACTCCATGCGCCTCGCGGCCGTGACGGCCGCAGGCCTCCAGGGAGGGATGCGCGTCTGGACGGGCTACAGCTTGCGCGCGACGTCGTCGATGCCCTGGTCGATCGCCAGGCGTCGGACGTCGTGCTGCTGGACCTCGCCGGTCTCTCCAGCTTCGCCGACTACTTCGTGATCGCCAGCGCCGACAGCGAGCGCCAGATGCGCGCGCTCGCCGACGCCGTCGACGAGGTTGCCTCGACGCACGAGGGTGCCCGCCGCGCCAACCGCCCGCTCTGGGAAGGCCGAAACGAGGACGGCTGGCGGCTCGCGGACCTCGGCGACACGGTGGTGCACATCTTCTCAGTCGAGCAGCGCGCCTACTACAACCTCGAGGGCCTGTGGCAGCGCGCCCGCGAGGTTGTCCACATCCAGTAGTCCCGTGAGCGTGAGGCCGGCCGGCCCCGTGTTCTACGGCTGGTACATCGCGGCCGGCGGCGGCGCGCTGAGCCTGATTGCCTTCGGGATCGCTGCGCTCGGCCTGGGTGTGCTGATCGACCCGATGCGCGAGGAACTGGGCTGGAGCCTCGCCGCGATCTCGCTCGGGTTCTCGCTGCGCAGCTTCGAGCAAGGCCTGCTCGCGCCAATCGGCGGGGTGCTCGTCGATCGACTCGGCCCGCGGAAGATGATCCTGACCGGCGTCGTGCTGCTCGCGGGCGGCCTGCTGCTCTTCTCACAGGCCCGCTCGCTGCCCGTCTACTACGCGGCGAGCGTGATCGCCGCGCTGGGGCAGAGCCTCGGGATGGGCCTGCCGATTAATGCCGCCATGATGAACTGGTTCCAGCGCAAACGGGCCCGGGCGATGGGCATCGTCGCAGCCGGCCGCGGGGGCGGGTACTTCATCGTCCCGCTGTTCGCGCTGCTGGTGACCGCAGCCGGCTGGCGCGAGGCGCTCGCGATCGTCGCGCTGCTGATCTTCGTCGTCGGGATCGTCGTGGCCCTGCTCGTGCGTGACCGCCCGGAGCACTACGGCCTGCTCCCCGACGGCGAGACCGTGCCTCGAGCGGGAGCCTCCACGCCGCCGACATCGTCGCTCATCGGGATGAGCGTGTCCGCCGCGCTGCGCCGCCGCGCCTTCTACCTGCTCACGCTTTCAACGGGGCTCACGGCCGGCCAGTCGATCGCCTGGACGGTGCACCAGGTGCCGCACATGACCAACACGGGATTCTCGCTGCCCGAGGCGGGGCTCGTGGTCGCGATCTACGGCGGTGTGCAGGTCGCAGTGCGCCCGGCCGTCGGCTGGCTCGCCGACCTCGTCGGGAGGCATCAGCTGTATATCGCCTCCTTCGTGCTGCAGGGCGTGGGGCTGCTCTTCTTCGCGCAGCTCAGCACGGACCGGCTCTGGCTGCTGCCGCTCTACTACCTGACGTACGCGACGGGGCACGCGATCTGGGTGATCCTCTTCATCACGGCGATCGCCGACCACTTCGGGCCGCGCCGCTTCGGCACCCTGCAGGGGCTCGCCTCGACGCTGACGATGCCGTTCGGGATGCTCGGGCCGTTCCTCGCCGGTCTCGCCTTCGACGAGTTCGGCAGCTACGAGCTGATCTTCTCGATCTACGCCCCGCTGACGGCGCTGGCCGCCATCTTCGTCATCCTCGCCGGCCGCCCGCGCGGCGACTTCGGTTGATGCAAGACACCGCGCGCGCTGGTCACGGCAAGTCGAGCCGTGGGGGCGGGCGGCGGCGGAGCTGCTGGCGGGGAGGCGTGAGTGTTTCGGTGCGTGTCCCGCGCGCGAGTAACCAGTCCTTGATGTTCGCGCCGGACTGCGCCCGCGCCTTGCTTGAGTCGGTTTGAGGCCCGCGCGACTCAGCGCCGGCCCCGTGCTCCTGGTCCTTCGTCCGTGCCTTCCCTCGTCACAGGCGGGTCTTGTGCGTTCCCGCACATACGCCACGGTATCCTCAATCACGTAGAACAGGGAGCCGGACATGGGCGGATACGACCGTGACGAATCAAGAACTGACGGCGAGAGCATCCGGACCGCTCGCGTCCCGGACCTCATCCAACTCGCCGGCTCAGTGAGCGTACCCAGCGAGAAGCGGGGCAAGCCGTGGGACGAGGTGCTGCGCGAAACGTGGCGGGTGAGGGCTGCAGCGCGGCGGTGACCCCTGATCGCGCCGGAACGGCCCGGCGCGAGGAGCCCGCGTAGGCTACTGCTACTCGAGGATCCAGCGGTCCGTGTCGCGTTCCCAGGAGGGCGCCGCCTCGTCGCCGAAGAAGAGTGCGATCTCGCGCGCCGCGCTCTCCGGGCCGTCCGATCCGTGCACCAGGTTGCGCCCTACCTCGAGGGCGAGGTCGCCGCGGATCGTGCCGGGCGCGGCGTCGACGGGGTTCGTCGAGCCCATCGTCTGGCGCGCCGCGGCGATCGCGTCCGGCCCCTCGAACACCGCCGCGATCAGCGGGCTCGAGGTGATGTAGTCGACCAGGCCGGCGAAGAACGGCTTGCCCTCGTGCTCCCCGTAGTGCCGGCGCGCCAGCGCCTCGTCCACCTGCATCAGGCGCAGCGCCACCAGCCGCAGGCCGCGCCGTTCGAGGCGGCCAAGCACCTCGCCGATCAACCCGCGCTGGACGGCGTCCGGCTTCACCAGGATCAACGTGCGTTCCATCTGTTCTCCCTCTGCCCTCTACACACTAGTGCTTCCGATTCACCCGATGAAGCGTCACCTCAACCTGTGGGCGCTCCCGCCGGCCGCGTGATCGGCGGCGGCCGCAGGTACACCACGTCGACCAGCGCCGGGTCGCCGTAAGCCTCGTGCAGCCTCGCCAGCCGCACCAGGTCGGCGGCGCGGCGCACGTTCTCCGGGGCCGCCACCGCCGTCCCCTCGATGCCCGCGAGGGTGGCGTGCAGCTCCTCGCTCAGCTCGCCGCACCAGCGCGCGCCGCGCGGCGCCGCGCGCAGGCAGGCGTCCAGCTCGTCGAGGCGCGGCGCCTCGAGGATTGCGGGAGCCCCGCCCCCGCCGGCCGCGTAGGCGGCCCCGGCGATGCGCCCGCCGCCCGCCCCCGGCGTGGCGACG